>JAZSPF010000125.1:0-3372 GCA_045537315.1 Acutalibacteraceae bacterium | reverse complement strand
TAGAATGAATTTGCACAAGGTTCAAATTTGTACTAAGACTATTAATGCACCATCAAAACGAGTAATAGAAAAATGTGGTTTTGTATATGAAGGAACATTGAGAGACTATTTCTATATGAACGGAGAATATGTTGGAAGATTGTATTTTTCAATATTAAGAAATGAGTTTGAAACTATGGAATAGGATATTTGTAGGAGAGACAACTTTCAGTTTGACGGAGCGTCAAATTCCAATTTATCGACTTGTTGCTATTTTGACCTGCAAACACAAAAAAATCCAAGTCGAAAGACTTGGATTTTTTTGTTTATGCAAAGCTACTTATCTGCCATACCTTTCCTTCATCACTACAGGCACACCGCCACTTAGCCTTGATTCCTCTGCGGCAAATGCCATAAGGTGGCTTTCTATTGAAGCGGCGATATCTGTTTTCAGCTCATCCTTGGCAAGATGCGCTATGAGCTTCTGGTCGCCGCCACCGTGGGAGCCGAGAGCGCCAAGCTTGATTTTCTTTCTTCTCTTGCCGTAAATGCGTATATCGATTATACCCTTATCCATATCGCAGCTGAGTTCACCGAGAGTGCCTCTGACACGGGTTTCACGGTATATTTTATCAGAAAATGCCGTCATAACAAGGGTGGAAGTTATGCCGTTTTCAAAGGTGGCTGTTGTAACCTGATAGTCCACAACATTGTTGTCACTCATGAAAACGCACTTGCCGAAATCCGAGTTGTTCAGAGCGTCATAAACCTTGGGGATAGTTACAAAACCGTCTGACATAAGTCTTGACTGAGGCCACATATATTTTCGCACAAATTGGGGGAGTGGCTTAATGGAATTGACATAAATCTTCTCGCAGTCATAGGGACAGTCTTTTTTTGCCTTGCAGCCCTTTAAGCAGTACTCTGCCGCGCCTTCAGGGGCGTGTTCCTTTTTGAAATAGTTAAGCTTACCTACGGATGAAATCTGCTCACAACGGCTTCCTGTGAGATATACGGCTATATCAAGGTCGTGGCAGCACTTTGCCAAAATCATAGGGGAGGATTCCTCTTTATTACGCCAGTCGCCGCGTACGAAAGAATGAGCCTGATGATAATAACCCACATTTTCGGTCTGGTCAATAGCTACAATGTTACCGAGTACACCGCTGTCCATAATCTCTTTGATTTTAGCGTAGTACTTCGTGTAGCGAAGCACATGGCATATGCAAACCTTCTTGCCGTATTGATTTGCAGTGCTTTCAATTTTAAGACAGTCTTCAACAGTACATGCGGCAGGCTTTTCAAGCAGAAGGTCATATCCTGCCTCAAGGCATCTGACTGCGTGGCCAACGTGGTCCTGGTCCTGAGTGCAGATAAAAACCCAATCTGCAGTTCTGGGTGCCTTGAGGAAATCATCAAGTGATAAAAACAGTTTGTCATCGGGGAGTTTAAGCATCTTTTTTGCTCTTGTGAGCTTGTCGGGATTAATGTCAATAACCGATGTGACCTCAAAATCCTTTTTCATTAAACGGCAGAGTCCGCCATAAATTCCGCCTCTGCCGCCGAAACCTAAAATTGCAACTTTTTTCATAGTCTTTCTCCTTTTATTTGCTGATAATATGTTATCACATTGTCTGCGGCTATGTCAACAAAAAGTCCCATCTGAAGCAGATGGGACAAATATAAATTATACTTCTTCGAGTACTGCTGCACGTTTGTCAGCGAGTTCAACAATCATTCTCTGCTGAAGCTCACCGTGAATGGGATAAAGGAAGAAGGATATGCCGTAAAGACCTCTTGCAAGGGCGGGGAGGACACAGAATACAATCCAGATACCTCTGAGTATGTTGGGATCTTTGTTAGGTATTGCGTTACCGAATTCGTCAGTAAGAGCTTCGTAGTGAATCCACTCAAAAACAAGACCTGAGAGTGCTCCTGTAATTGTACCTGCAAGCTTGGTAAAGTAACCCTGAACTGTTGTTACGAGAGCCTCGTTACGAAGTCCGTGCTTCCATTCCATATAGTCGAGAGCATCAGCTGTAAGGATGGGATTACAAACCTGAATAATTTTATTGGGAAGTCCTGCAATGGTTAAAAGTGCTGTAATGCAGACGAGGTTCAAGATATGATGGCTTTCAAAGCTGTCACCGACAACATTACCGAAGGGGAAGCCAAGAGCAAACATAAGCATATATGCCGCAAAGCCGAAGACACCGGCAATAATGGCGGCAGTACGTGCGCCGAACCGTTTAATAAGCTTGGCACCGATTGGTATCATAAAGAAATTAGGGATACCTGTGAAAAAGCCTGCAGCGCCGCCGTTTGCATATGAGCCTGTGTTGTTAAGCCAGAAAAACTTTTCGGTTGCACCGCCCACTGCCTTGAAGTTGCTGAAAAAGTCAGCAAGGATAATTGCAAGGAGCGGTTTGTTTGTGATTATGTTCTTAAGTGAACCCCAAATAGAGGTTTTATTCATTTCCTCGCGGCTCTGAAGAGGTATTCTTTCTCTCATGGTGAAGAAGCCGTAAACGGCAAAGAATGCAGAGAAAATAAGCATAAAGCCTGCAAAGCCTTTAAAGATACCTGTCTGTGAAACTGACGGAATAAGCTTTGGAACGAAAGTGAGAATAAACGGCAATAAGCTGGGAAGCCATACGCCGAAGTTCTCAAAGAATTTATTGGTATATATAAGATTGTTTCGTTCATTCATATTCGGCGTAATATTATAAATCATAAGATTCCAGGCACCGAAATAACTCATGCCGAGACCGTATATGATGGTTGCCGCACAGAAGAACCAGCTAAGTCCCTTGTCACCTAAATTCGGAGTGGCAAAGAGCATAAATCCGCCTATAAGCCATAAGGGAAGCGGAAGAAGAAAGAAGGGACGGATTCTGCCCCAACGGGTACGTGTTCGGTCAATTATAAGACCCGAAAGTGTGTCATCAAGAGCATCGTATATGGTAGCAAAGGCGGTAATTGCAGCATAAGCCTTACCGCTGAGGCCTGCATACTGCATCATAAAGATCTGACGGTTGGTGCCTACGAACTCCGAAAGGTTTTTCTGACCGAAGTTAACAAGAATATATGACGCAAATTCTTTTGGTGTAAGATATCTCTTTTTGGTGTAGGCTAATTTATCAAGCACCTCTTCTTCGGTGTTTTTATTTTCCTGAAGAGAGCTTGTGTTTACTGTGTCTGACATTTTATCACTCTTTCAAATGTTATATTTTTCTCTTATTTCTTGCTGCTTTTTTCAAGAGCTTCTCTCGCTTTTCTGACCTTTTCAGCCTGCTCCTGTTTCTCTCTTTCCTGAGCCTCAAGCATAGCGGCGAGTTTTCTCTGTCGCTCTTCTTCGGCTTTTTCTTCCTTTATGCGTACTTTTTCAAGTCT
>JAZSPF010000024.1:0-3709 GCA_045537315.1 Acutalibacteraceae bacterium | reverse complement strand
CACACTTGGTGTTGAGGGCATGTTCGGTACTAACCCCTTTACTCTTGGTGTTCCCACTGATGAAGATTTCGACTTTAATTTCGACTGTGCTACATCAATCACACAGAACGGTAAGGTTGAATATTATGAGAGAATCGGCGAAGAAATCCATCCGGGTACTGTTATCGATATCGACGGTAACCCCGTAGAAGGCGATGCAGGTGTTGCTCTCAAGAAGATTCGTCAGGGCACTGCAGCTCTCACAACTCTCGGCGGTATCGGCGAAGCTCTCGGCGGCTACAAGGGCTACGGCTTTGCTCTCTTTGTAGAATTCCTTTCATCAATTCTTCAGGACGGCGCTTACGGTAAGGACCTTGACGGTAAAGATGCAGACGGCAATATCCGTCCCTATCAGCTCGGTCACTTCTTTATTGCCATTGACACAAATCACTTTATGGGTGAAGAAATTGCAAGAAAGAAGGCAGGCGACATCCTTCGTTCAATGCGTGCTTCAAAGAAGGCTCCCGGTGAAGACAGAATCTACACTGCAGGTGAAAAAGAGTACGACATCTGGATGCAGAGAAAAGACAGCGGCGTGCCCATCAACGAATCAGTTCAGGCTGAAATGAATAAGGTTCGTGACGACCTGGGTCTTGATTATAAATTCCCCTGGGAAGCATAATAAATAAGGAAAATATATATTAAAAGGTGATAAAAAATGGATTACGCAAAAGAATCATTAAGACTTCACGGCGAATGGAAGGGCAAGGTTGAAGTTGTTTCAAGAGTAGCAGTTAAGGATAAGGAGGCACTTTCACTCGCTTACACACCCGGTGTTGCTCAGCCCTGTCTCGAAATTCAGAAGGACATCAACAAGTCATACGAGCTCACAAGAAGATGGAACACAATCGCTGTTGTTACTGATGGTACTGCAGTTCTCGGCCTTGGCGACATCGGCCCCGAAGCAGGTATGCCCGTTATGGAAGGTAAGTGTGTTCTCTTCAAGGAATTCGGTGATGTTGATGCAGTTCCCCTTTGCATCAAGTCAAAGGATGTTGACACAATCGTTGACACTGTAGCTCTTATTTCAGGCTCATTCGGCGGTGTTAACCTTGAAGATATCGGTGCACCCCGTTGCTTTGAAATCGAAAGAAAACTCAAGGAAAAGACAGATATCCCCATCTTCCATGATGACCAGCACGGCACAGCAGTTGTTTGCTCCGCAGCTCTTATCAACGCTCTCAAGCTCTCAGGCAAAAAGATTGAAGACTGCACCGCAGTATTCAACGGTGCAGGTGCAGCAGGTGTTGCTATTGCAAAGCTCTTTATTGCTATGGGCATCAAGGATGTTATCATGTGCGACCGTAAGGGCGTAGTACACAAGGGCAGAGAAGGCATTGAAAATGATCCTGCCAAGATGGAACTTGCTTCCTTCTCAAACAAGTCAGGCAAAACAGGCTCACTTGCTGACGCTCTCGTTGGCGCTGACATTTTCATCGGTGTTTCAGCTCCCGGTTGTGTAACTCAGGATATGGTCCGCTCAATGGCTAAGGATCCCATCGTATTCCCCATGGCTAACCCCGTTCCCGAAATTATGCCCGATGAAGCTCTTGCAGCTGGTGCTCTTGTTGTCGGCACAGGCCGTAGCGACTTCCCCAACCAGATTAACAACGTTCTTGCATTCCCCGGCATTTTCCGCGGTACTCTTGACGTAAGAGCAAGCGACATCAACGAAGAAATGAAGATGGCAGCAGCTGAGGCTATTGCTTCACTTATCAGTGACGACGAGCTCAGAAGCGACTACATTCTTCCCGCAGCATTTGACGAAAGAGTTGGTCCTACAGTTGCAGCAGCAGTCGCTAAGGCGGCTCGTGACAGCGGCGTAGCACGCATCTGATTGAATGCAGAATGCAGAGTGCAGAATGCAGAATTGCAGGTCGCTTCGCTCCGATTGTAACCGTTTTAGCTTTGCAAATAATTAAAGTTATGTCCCGCTGAGGGAGTAAAGTTCTTTTGATTACTTTTCTTACAAGAAAAGTAATGCCTGCACGGCGAGTGCAAAATAATAAAAATAAAGCGGCTCGTTAAGGGTCGCTTTTAGTTTGCGGTGGACTGGGTGGCTCAGGCAAAATTCCTTCGGAATTTTGAAGCGTGAAGCGCTTGTGCGAAAAAATTTCGCACCCTGAGCCACCAAAAGCTGTTTCTATGCATAAAGCTGTTGCAAAGTGTTTCTCGTTAGGCTATAATGGGCCTATGAAAGAAGGTTGAGACTATGGCAAAGAAACCTAATATTTTATTTATAATTACCGATGACCAGCGTTTTGATACCATTCATGCTCTTGGCAACGATGAAATAATCACACCTAATCTCGATAAACTTATGGGTGAGGGTATGACTTTCACTAACGCCCATATTGCAGGCGGCACCTGCGGAGCTGTTTGTATGCCGAGCCGTGCCATGGTGCTCACAGGCAGAAACCCCTTTAGGCTTCAAGGCCTCGGTGAAAACATACCCGACAATCATATAACTATGCCTGAAAATTTCAAAAACAACGGCTATGAAACTATTGGTCTGGGAAAATTTCACAACGGTACTCCTGCCTATGCCAGAAGCTTCACCCAGGGTGCAAAAATATTCTTTGGCGGCATGTGGGACCATTGGAATGTGCCTACCTGCCGCTATGACCCCTACGGAAACTATGATAATGTGATTAACTTCACTGTTGATTTTTATAATAAAAATACTACTGAGAAACAGCATTGTGATGAGTTTTCTCCGGGTAAGCACTCAAGCGAGCTTCTCAGTGATGCGGCAATTGATCTTATGAAGAAAAACGCAGGCGGTGATAAGCCATGGATGATGTATCTTGCCTATCTTGCACCTCATGACCCACGCACTATGCCCGAAAGTTTCAAGGCAATGTATGACCCGGATAAAATCAAACTACCGCCTAATTTTCAAAAGGAGATTGATACCAACTATCCTCTTATGGTGCACCGTGACGAGGCATTGACTGCTTATCCCCGTGAAGAAGAGGAGACAAAGAGAAATATAGCCGAGTATTACGCCATGATAACACATCTCGACAGTGAAATCGGCAGGGTACTTGAAGCCTTGGAGGAAACAGGCGAAAGGGATAACACTATTATTGTTTTCACTGCAGATAACGGTCTTGCTGTTGGACAGCATGGCTGGATGGGAAAAGAAGATATTTATGAACACGGTATAAGAGTCCCTCTGATTATTTGCGGCAAGGGTATAGAAAAGGGTAGCCGTAACAGTGCCTATGTCTATCTTTATGACATATATCCAACGCTTTGCGATATGATTGGTGTCGACATTCCTGACAGTGTTGAGGGCAGAAGCTTCAAAAAGCTGCTCTCAGGTGAGGAAAACACATTCAGAGATGAAATGTATCTGATTTTTGATAAGTTTGTCAGGGGTATAAAGGATGACAGATATAAGCTCATTGAGTACCGAAACGGTGACAGTGAGGGCGATAAATGGACTTTCCTTTACGACTTGAAGAATGACCCGTGGGAAACAAAAAATCTTGCCAAAGATGATAACCACCGTGACAGAATAATTTCTATGCGAAAGAGAATGCTTTATTTCAGAGATTTATGGCAAGAAACTCAGCACGAGTGGGGCAAGGATTTCTGGAACAGATTCAGTATCGACGACAAAACAGTATAATAAGGAAGCTCCCTTGAACTGAATTTCAAGGGA
>JAZSPF010000065.1:0-5621 GCA_045537315.1 Acutalibacteraceae bacterium | reverse complement strand
TTTCGGGCAAGGTTTATGTGCCGAAAAATCTTGAGTACCGCAGACTTGCCGACTATAAATTCGGCTGCATTCATCCTTGCTGCAGTTTCCCGCTGACAGATCTCATAATGGATGTGCCCGTGGCGAAATAAATTAAAACACACAATCCCCGAGGTATGAACTTCGGGGATTGAATTTTATTTGTTTTTGGCTGTCATTTTCAGTGCATCGGTGGGACATTCGCTTATACATTTGCCGCAACGGATGCACTCGGCACTGTTCGGCATCTTTGTGGGGTCAACATTCATTTTGCATGTTTTTGCGCATTTGCCGCAGCTGACACATTTGCTCTCGTCACACCTGAGTTTAAAAACAGAAATCTTATTGAAGGTGCTGTAAATTGCCCCGAGAGGACAGATGTATTTGCAGAAGGGTCTGTAAATTATAAGAGAAACTATAATAAGTACCGCGAGAATGGCAACCTTATATGCATAGAGCCATCCTATTGAAGCGCGGATGCCTTCGTTCAAAGCCGCAAGGGGAAGTCCGCCCTCTAAGGTGCCTGCAGGGCAAATATATTTGCAGAACCAAGGGTCGCTCACGGAATATTCATCCAGTGCAAACATGGGCAGGATTATCACAAATAAAGCGAGAATAACATATTTAAGATATCGAAGAAGCTTATCGCCTTTGAAGGTTTTGATTTTCTTCGGGAAAGGTATTTTGTGAAGCAGATCCTGAACAAGACCGAAAGGACACAGCCAGCCGCAGACAAATCTGCCGCATATTGCCCCCACAAACATAAGAAAGCCTATGACATAAAAGGCAAATTTATGCTCTCCTGAGCCAAAAACAGCCTGCAAGGCACCTATGGGGCAGGAGCCGAGAGCACCCGGGCAGGAGTAGCAGTTGAGACCGGGTACACATAAATATTTCAGCTTGCCCGTATAGATTCTGCCTTTTAAAAAGCCAGTGACAAAGCTGTTGGTTGCAATGCCCCAGAGAGCCTGAACAGTATGGCGGAAGCTGTCACTGTATATTTTTTTCTTTTTATTTTTATCCAATTCCTATACACTCCAGACAAACTCTTATTGCTTTGGCGAGAACTATATCCGCTTCGCCTTGGTAAATGCCGAAAAACATAAAGGCAAGACCCAATAAAGCAGCAAATATGCCTTTGAAAGGAATATCCTTCTTTTTCATAAAACCAAACCTCTTTTTTTAAGTGTGATATTATAATAGCACAAACGCAGGGAAAATGACAGATGTTTTTTCATTTTTTTGTTTCTTGACAGGTTGGAATATATTTTATATAATGAAGTCGATTTTATATGCTTTTACGGAGTTTGTCAGATGAAGAATTTTTTTCGTGGAATAAGAATACTGATACTTTCTATTGTGTTGGTGAGCCTTTGTGCGGGGTTGTATTTTTATGTCACTTCAGAGGAGGAAAGTCATTTTATGTTGCCGTTTAAAGAGAGTGAATATACAGAATATAAGCCCACGGAAGATAATATCAGGGCAGTAGGCAGAACATATTATGAAAATGAAGTGCGTTATCTTTCACATTCGGGCAGCGGTATCGAATTCAGCTTCAAAGGAGACTATGCTGTGGTGAACATCTTAGGCGATGCAGTGGAATATCAGCATCCCAATCACTATGCGCGTTTTGCCATATATAAAAACGGTCAGCTCATTATTGACGAAACCGTAGATGCATCTGAAAAGAGCTACCGTATTGATTCAGATTCTTCATATCAGGAAACAGTTGTCACTCTTATAAAACTGTCTGAGGCTGACACTTCCGCCTTCGGAGTGGGCAAAATAGGCGTTTATTCAAACAGAAGAATCGCCCCTACAAAAGATAAAGATCTAAAAATTGAATTTATAGGCGATTCCATTACCTGCGGATACGGAATTGACGAAGAAAACCCAAACGGCAATTTTTCAGCCTCAACGGAAAACTTCACAAAGACCTATGCCTATATAACTGCGCAGAATCTTAATGCAGACTACTCTGTTGTTGCCTTTTCGGGATACGGGGTAGTTTCGGGCTACACTTCAAACGGTGTCAGAAATGAAAAAGCAACCGTTGAACAGTACTATGATAAGAGTGCCTTTCTTTCCTACGGCAGAGAGATGCCATGGTACTTCCCTGATTTTGAAAGCGATATAATTGTTATAAATCTCGGCACAAACGATGCTTCCTACTGCTCAAAAAGCTATGAGAGGCAGCAGATGTTTATAAGTGAATATGTGTCTTTACTGCGTACCGTGAGAAGCTATAACGAAAATGCCTATATTCTTTGCATATTGGGTGATATGAATAACAGCCTCTATCCCTCGATTGAAAAGGCAGTGGAGCAGTACAGAAACGAAACAGCCGATTTCAGTGTTGAGGCTATGACCGTGGAGTACCGTATGGATATAAACGATATTGTTATTAACGGTCATCCCGGCTATATGTCAAACCTTTATG
This sequence comes from Acutalibacteraceae bacterium, assembly GCA_045537315.1. Taxonomy (GTDB): domain Bacteria; phylum Bacillota; class Clostridia; order Oscillospirales; family Acutalibacteraceae; genus UBA6857. The sequence continues at coordinate 3,163 of JAZSPF010000065.1, read as the reverse complement.
CGGCAGGTATGCTCAGCGAAAAGATAAATTCACTTCTGCCGGTTATCGGCTGAGAAAAGGTGTGTATATTTTGACTGATATATTTATGTTTTCCTTCAATGCGGTAATGCCCATACTCATTCTTTTTATTATAGGGTATTTTCTTAAAAAAGTGGGTTTTGCCGACGAAGGCTTTTTCAAAAAGGCGAATACCATGGTTTTCAAGGTGTTTCTGCCGGTGCTTTTATTTAAGAATGTCTATGATATCGACTCTCTTTCGAGTATAAATGTGCCTGCAATTATTTATTGCTTCGGTGCAGTACTTCTGCTTTGTCTTATAGGCTACATCACTGCAAAGCTCACAGCAAAGCGCAGAAATCAGACAGGCGTAATTGCTCAGTGTACATTCCGTTCAAACTATGCTATAATAGGCATACCTCTTGCTGAAACCTTAGGCGGAGCCCAAGCGGCGGGCTTTGCAAGTATACTTTCTGCAACATCAATTCCATTATTTAACACTCTTGCGGTTATATTGCTGTCACACTACAGTGAGGATAAGCATAACGCAAGTGTTAAAGAAACTGTAAAAAAGACGGCTAAGAACCCTCTCATCATAGGCGTGCTTGCAGGCGTAGTTACTGTTATTATTAGACAGCTTCTGCCGCTTAATGACTCTATGGAGATTGTCTTTTCTGTTGAAAGAGACCTGCCGTTTCTCTATTCGGCGATAAGCAGCATAGCAAAGGGAACTACTCCTCTGGCGCTTATTGTCTTAGGCGCAAGATTTGACTTTGCCGCAGTGAGAGGACTTCTCAGGCAGATAGTTACGGCAACATTTATGCGGCTTGTTATTGCACCAACGGTGGGTGTAGGCCTTGCGGTGCTTCTGAGTACCCGTTTTGGTGTGCTTAGCTTGTCGGCTACAGAGTACCCGGCGCTTATATCTCTTTTTTCTACTCCCGTTGCTGTGTCCAGTGCGGTTATGGTAGGCGAGATAGGCGGTGACGAACAGCTTGCAGGTCAGCTTGTTGTGTGGACTAGTGTGTTCTCAATGCTTAGTATGTTTACTGTCATATTCATTATGAAAAGTTTAGCTTTAATATAAATAAAAGGAGAAAACAGTTATGGAGATTAAAAATGACAAGAAATTCTGCCCTTTGTGTGAGGCAAAAAAGCTTATCAACAAGACTAAAATAAGCCAGGTAACAACAAAGGGTTATGATAACGGTGTAGCGCTTACACCGCCTATGGGTTGGTCAAGCTGGAACCTTTTCCGCCACAGAATAAGCGAAACTCTTATCAAGGAAATCATTGACGCTATGGCAGACAGCGGTCTTAAAGAAGCCGGCTACACCTATGTCAACATTGACGACTGCTGGCAGGCATCCGTCAGGGATGAAAATGGCAGGCTACAGTGCGACAAGGTTAATTTCCCAAGCGGTATCAAGGCGCTTTCACAGTATGCCAATGACCGTGGCGTAAAGCTGGGTATATATTCCTCCAACGGCACATACACCTGTGAGGATTACCCTGCAAGTCTTCGCAACGAAAGAATTGACGCTGAGACCTTCGCTTCTTGGGGAATAGAATATTTCAAATATGACTTCTGTCATAATGTACCCATTCCTTCAATTGCCCCGAGAGTTATTGCAGTTTCTTTTGCCAAAGGAAAAACCGGCGAAATCTTTGCACGCTTCACATCGGGCGAAGTTCAGCTTAAGGGTCTTGCTCGTATAGTAAAAGACGTAAAGGTCGAAACAAAGCAGTACATCGACGGTGTTGATGGCGGTGCAGGCAGCTTCTCATTAGAGGTGGAAGCGCCCGAAGCAGGTGAGTACATACTTCACATTGATATTGCAAAGGATTCAAGAAAAGAAAAGTTCCTTATGGCTAAAATAAACGGCAAGGAAGAATATCACATTTACTGTGTGAGCCGCGGCAACTGGACTCCCGAAGGCAAACTTCAGACAACAGTTTATCTTGATGAGGGTATAAATACAGTTGATTTCTGCAATCCCGTAGGCTCAAAAATGGACTCTGCCGCTATTCAGTATAAGCTTATGGGCAGAGAGCTCAAGCGTGCAACAAAGCTTTATGCCGAAAAGAACGGCTGTGAAGAAAAGCCTATTGTTTTCTCAATTTGCGAGTGGGGCTTCAACAGGCCCTGGAAGTGGGGTATGGAAGCAGGAAATCTCTGGAGAACAACTCCTGATATTCAGGCGAAATGGTCCTCAATTATAGCTCTGTATGAGCATACTGTCAGACTTTATAAGTATTCTGCACCGGGTGCGTGGAATGACCCGGATATGCTTGAGGTAGGTAACGGAGACCTGACCTTTGAGGAAAACAGAGCCCATTTCTCGCTCTGGTGCATGATGAACGCTCCGCTTATCTTAGGCAACGACATAAGAAAGTTTATTCTTCCTGACGGTACTGTTGACAAGGAAAGTAAGGTTTATCAGATACTCACAAACAAAACAATGATTTCAATAAATCAGGATCCGCTTGGCATTCAGTGCAGACGCATCAAGGCAGGTCTTGTTGATGTGCTCGTAAAGCCTCTTAAAGGCTCAAAGGTTGCCGTTTGCGTGCTTAATAAGAGTGGCAAGCAGAATGGTACAACAATAGACCTGAAGAAAATTGCAAACTTAGGCTATGTTAATCTTCTTAAAAAGGAAGGCTACAAGGTCTATGACGTCTGGGAGGAGAAATACAGCGAAGGTGCAACGGAAATTCTGGCAGCACCCGAAAAGCACGGCGTTAAGGTTTATATTGTGGAATAATTAAATGCAAAATGAATAGAAGGCAGGTCACTTCCAAAAGGTAGTGACCTGCTGAATTTTTATAATCTACAGAGTTGGTATCTATCTTTGCTTTTTTGCGGGTAAAAAACTAACTTATCGGTCAGAGGTAAACCCGCGACCACAATTGCTAATTACTAATTGCTAATTTTCATACAGATTTCACATTAGTGTGATAATATTCTATAAGAGACTCTTTTGTGTTTTCCGCTTTGCCTTCCATTACGGCATCGAGAAGCGCTTTCAGGGCGTTACCTATCTCTCTGTCTTTCAGACCTGCGGCTCTCAGGTCATCGCCTTTTACAGCTAAATCTTTAAGAGAAAAGCACTGCTGACTTTCAATAATTTCATGGGCAATATTCTCAATTTGTGTGTAGATTTCC
>JAZSPF010000119.1:0-3417 GCA_045537315.1 Acutalibacteraceae bacterium | reverse complement strand
TTTGAGAAAGTTGCACCAAAGGGCAAACGAATTTGCATCCGCATTAGATTGCAACATTGACAAAGATTTTTCTGGGTGGTATTATTGATTTGTTAATCCAATTCATTAGTTAAGGAGCTGTAAAATGGAAACAAAGATTTGTACTTCTATGTATTGGAAAAAGCAAATAAGATTTCTTTTTGGTATTTGTATTTTATCTGCACTTGCTGTTATTGTTTTTTCGGGTTCATATAAAGATTTAGAAATGTTTGTTATATCGGGCAGTTGTGCTCTGCTTTATATCTTGATTGTATTTGTTTTGATGTTTTTTTTCCGAAGATTATTGACAGATGTAATTATAAATGAATCGGGCTTCAAATCTGTATTTTTAAATAAAAAAATGGCTGTTGTAAATAGCAACCAAACAATTTATTATGCAATATTCGAAGAATCGGAAGGAGTTTACTCCAGAGCTAAATTTATACTTGTTTCTAACTCTGCATTTAAATATATACCACGAAAAAATATTTTTTCAAAAAGTATGATAGGTCGTTATGATATACACGCTCAAATCTTAATTCCATATAATAGTGAAACAATTAAGTTTTTTGATTTAGAAAAGTGGATTTGTGTTAGTTAAAATATGTTAAGACATTTTTGCATTAAATATGTTTGCATTTTTAATTTGGTTCTAAAATGAGACGTACTGCCAAAAACCGACAAGTTTCGACAGAAACTTGTCGGTTTTCTTCACTCATTTCGCATACATCATACCCACAATATAATTTCTCACCCTGCAGGGGAAAACTCGGCAGAGTACGCTGAGAAGCTTATATGTTGCGCCTATGGCATAAAGGGGTTTTACATTCTTTTTAAGTGCGATTTTGGCTATGTATCTGCCTGCAATATCGGGCTTCATGCCCTTGAGTTCGTCTTTTTCCATGCCTGCAACACTGCGTGAAATTCTGCCCTCATAAACATCGTCACCCTCGGCGGTCTTTTCTCTCGCATCGGTGAAGCCTGTGCTTATGTCGCCCGGCTGAATTGCCGTAACGCTTATGCCGAAAGGCTTAACTTCATTGGCGAGTGCGGCAGAGTAGGAGTCAATTGCTGCCTTTGATGCGGAATAGAAGGTCTGAAATGGAATGTGCGCCACTGCTGCAAGGGAGCTTATGTTGACTATTCTGCCTGAATTTTGCTGTCTCATATATGGGATGAAAGTTTTGCTCACATTGACGGTACCGAAGAAGTTGACATCGAACTGTGCCTTTGCACTTTCAAGAGAAGTGAATTCCACAGCGCCCGATATGCCGAAGCCTGCACAGTTTACCACTATATCTACCCTGCCTTCAGCCTTGATTATTTCTTCTGCGGCAAGTTTTACTTCGTCTTCCTTTGTAACATCGGCTTTTATGTGCTTCACATCTGCGAGGGGAATATCTCTGCGGCTGAGTTCATAAACGGTACAGCCCATATCCCGGAGGGCTATTGCCGTTTCTCTGCCAATGCCCGAGCTGCCGCCTGTTACAACTGCGATTTTTTTATTCATATTTATCACACTCCTGATGTTATTTTATAGCAAAAGAAATTTTATGTCAATGCGTTTTATTTTGGTTGACAATGTATTTGCTAAGGTTTATAATTGTTCAGGTGCTTAAAACTGAAAACAATATAGAAAATATCATTGAAACGGAGGAAAAATGATGAAAACCTATGATGTAATTGTTATTGGTGCAGGTAACGGCGGTCTCGCTGCTGCGGCAACCTGTGCAAGAGAAGGTCTTTCTACACTTCTGCTTGAAAGACACAACATCCCCGGCGGCTCAGCATCTTCTTTTGTCAGAGGAAGATTTGAGTTTGAGCCCTCACTTCACGAGCTTGCAGGTGTAGGTGCACCTGATAAAAGCGGTCAGATTGAGGATATGTTCATCCGTCTTGAGGGTGATGTTGATTGGTGCACTCACGACTCAACTTTCCGCCTTGTGGTACCGGCAAAAGCAGGTGAAAAGGATGCTTTTGTAAATGAAAACGGTGTGCTTGTGAAGGTTGATGCCCGCATGCCTGTTGGCTTTGAGCCTTTTGCAAAGAAGCTTGATGAGCTGGTGCCCGGCTCATATGAGAGCTGTATGGCGGCCTTTGATTTGTCAACACGTATGTATAAGGCATTAGACTGTCTTGATGACCTTAAAAAGCTCCCCGGCAGTATAAAGGATTTTCCCGATATTTTGAGAATGGTGTCTCATACAATGAAAGAGGTTCTTGATACACTGGGTATGCCTGAGAAGGCACAGGATATTTTTAACACCTATTGGTGCTATTTAGGTTCACCTGCCTCAAAGTTAGACTTTCTTTATTACATGGCTATGCTTCACAGCTATGTTGAGTACGGTACAGGTATACCGAAATACCGTTCACACGAAATGAGCCTTGCTCTTGATAAAGTTATCCGTGAAAGCGGCGGTGATATCTGGTATAACTCCGAAGCAACCAAGATAATTATGAAAGACGGCAAGCCTGCAGGTGTTGTAATAAACGGCGAAAAGGAAGTTTACGCTAAATACATTATTTCAAACTCATATCCTTATGCTGTATTCAAAGACCTCTTTGACAAAAAGGATATACCTGAAAAACAGCTTAAGATGCTCAAGTCAAGAAAGACAGCCTGCTCACTTACAACAGTTTATCTTGGTATGAACAAGACAAAAGAGGAGCTTGGTATCAAGGACTATTCTGTATTTATTGCACCCGATTCAGATTCCGATAAGCAGTATGAGGCAGCTCAGGGATATAAGAGCGGATACTGTATCATCAACTGTCTTAATGAGATTATTCCCGACTGTACTCCCGAGGGTACCAGTCAGCTTTTCCTGACAACTATGACTTTCGGCGATGTTATGAAAGATGTTAAGCCTCAGGATTATAAGAAGTTCAAGACGGAAATTGCAAAAGATATGATTGAAACCTGCGAAAAGGCATTGAATATTTCAATTATGCCTTATATTGAGGAGATTGAAATTGCACTTCCGCCCACATTTGCACGCTATCTCAACACACCTCTCGGCACTCCCTACGGCTATATGCTTGAAAAGTGGGACAGCATGATTCCCCGTACAGTGCAGTATTTAGGCGATCAGCCCTTTGACAACTTCTTCTTCTGCGGTGCTTCACAGGAAAGAGGCGACGGTTACGGATGTGCATATTACACAGGTGAAAAAGCAGGCGGCTTAGTGGTTAATGCTATTAAAAAGGAGGGCAAGTAATCATGGCAGATATCAAATCATTAAAAGCGACTAAATTTTTAAATATGCTTTCACACCGTCAGGCAAGGTTTGAGGTGGCGCAGGCAGAGCTTCCCAATTTCTCAGACAATGCATCGGTACTCGCTAAAGCACTTCACCCGAAGCGCCAGCATCTCAGAATAGAGAGTATAACCGAAAG
>JAZSPF010000109.1:0-4385 GCA_045537315.1 Acutalibacteraceae bacterium | reverse complement strand
GTCAAAGTCGCCCTCATAGTGGAACTGACGGGTATTGTCAAGTCTGAGAGCAGCTTCCTTCATTCTCAGGAAGTTGCTTCCGTCACCAGCAAGTCGGAGGGCCAAGCGGTCTTAGGAAGACAACAATGGGCACCAACTCCTTGGCTCACAGAACGACATGGCTACGATCCGACTTGTCAAAGTCGCCCTCATAGTGGAACTGACGGGTATTGTCAAGTCTGAGAGCAGCTTCCTTCATTCTCAGGAAGTTGCTTCCGTCACCAGCTTCGTTACCGAGGCTCCACATAAATACCGAGGCTCTGTTTCTGTCACGAAGAACCATTCTTTCCATACGGTCAACAACAGCCTGAGTCCACATGGGGTTATCGCCGGGAACATTCTTTCTTCTTACGCCGTGAGTTTCAAGGTCACACTCGTCCATAACATAGAAGCCGTATTCGTCGCAAAGCTCATAAAACCTCGGGTCGTTGGGATAATGGCTTGTACGGATAGAGTTGATATTATTCTGCTTCATTATATTGAGATCTTCAATATATCTGTGGTCGGGTACTGCCCAGCCGAAATCAGGGTCGAAGTCGTGGCGGTTGACACCTCTTATGAGAAGGGGCTTGCCGTTGATGAGGATTTTTTCACCAACGATTTCAACCTGCTTGAAGCCTATGCGTACTGCCTTGTAGCTGACTTTTCCGTCACAGGTAAGCTTAAACAGTACGGTGTAAAGATTGGGGTTTTCGCTCGACCAGAGAAGAGGTCTTTCAATTCTCTTTTTAAAGACGATTTTGTTTTCGCCTGCAATTGTCACGATATCGGTTATGCCAATCTGAAGGGGACCTGATACGCCCAGAAGTGTTGCCTCAACCTGAACACGTTTTGCCCCTTCGCTGTAATCCTTAATGAGCATATTGACTGTAAGGTCAGCATCTGTGTAATTATTCACAAGCTCTGTCTTGATATAGAAGTCGCGAAGACAGGTCTTGGGCTCACTGTAAAGATAAACCTCACGGTAAATACCGCTGAGGAACCACATATCCTGGTCTTCAAGATATGTGCCGTCTGTATAGCGGTAAACCTCTGCTGCGAGAGTGTTTTTGCCCGGGCGAAGGAATTTAGTCACATCAAACTCGTGAGGAGTCATTGAGCCCTGTGAGTAGCCTACATATTCGCCGTTGACATAAACAGAGAGACCTGCTTTACAAGCACCGAAGTGAAGGAAAATTTTTCTGCCGCTCCAGTCATCGGGTACTGTGAAAGTTGTTCTGTGCATAGCAACTTCCTGACCCTTTATGTCAATTGAGGGGATTTTGCTTTTTTCTACGCAGATGCAGTTGGGGAATGAGTTGGCATAGTACCAGGGCTTGGTGTAATCCTTCTGAAGCTGCCATACACCGGGAACGGTAATATCTTCCCATGAGCTGTCATCATAGTCAGCACTTCTGAATTTTTCGGGCAGTGAGCCAACGCCTTTATACCAAAAAAACTTCCATGTACCGTTTAATGAAATTTTGTAGGGAGATGCTTCTCTTTTGGCGGCGCTGTCTGCTTTGTCATAGCATAAAGCAAGATCGTGTCCGTCTTCTTTGTTTTCTTTGATGATTTTCGGGTTTTCCCATATGTACTTCATATTTCTGTCCCTTCTTTCTTTATTATTGAAACGCGAATTTATACATTATATATTGTACTAAACAGCAGGGCAGTTTGTCAAGCATAAAAATTCAAGCATACTTTACTGTGAAATATCATAAAAATAATTTGTCAGGTTCAAAATTTTTTATCTTTTTTACAAAATATAAATTTACCATACATTTTTTCTTGACAAGTTTATTTGTATAGGTATAAAATATAATTTATCACTTTAGTGTGTGAATACCATTAACCGTAAATCGGGTAAAAGGAGTAATAAAAATGAGTTATGTACAGAATGTAATTGATGCAGTTGCTAAAAAGCACGCCAACGAGCCTGAGTTTGTTCAGACCGTTACAGAGGTGCTTGAGTCAATCGTACCTGTTGTAGAGCAGCATCCCGAATATGAGAAGGCAGCACTTCTCGAGAGAATGGTTGAGCCCGAAAGACAGATTACTTTCAGAGTGACATGGACCGACGACAATGGCAAGGTACAGGTAAACACAGGTTACAGAGTTCAGTTCAACGGAGCTATCGGTCCCTATAAGGGCGGCCTTCGTTTCCACCCCTCAGTTTATATCGGCATTATGAAATTCCTCGGCTTTGAGCAGACTTTCAAAAACAGCCTTACAGGTCTTCCCATCGGCGGTGCAAAGGGCGGCAGTGACTTTGACCCCAGAGGCAAGAGTGACAGTGAAATTCTCCGCTTCTGTCAGGCATTTATGACAGAGCTTTACAGACATATCGGTCCCGACATTGACGTTCCCGCAGGTGACATCGGTGTTGGCGGCAGAGAAATCGGCTACCTCTACGGTCAGTACAGACGTATCAGAGGCGCATTTGAAAACGGCGTACTCACAGGTAAGGGAATCCCTTACGGCGGTTCACTCATCAGACCAGAGGCAACAGGCTTTGGTGCAACCTACTACCTCTGCGAAGTGCTTAAACACTTTGGCGAAACTCTTGAAGGCAAGACAGTTGCCCTTTCAGGCTTCGGCAATGTTGCATGGGGTGCTGCAAAGAAAATCGCAGAGCTTGGCGGTAAGGTTGTAACTATCTCAGGCCCCGACGGCTATGTTTATGATGCAGACGGCATCAGCACAGAAGAAAAGATCAACTATATGCTTGAAATGAGGGCAAGCGGCCGTGACAAGGTGCAGGACTATGCTGACAAGTTCGGCGCACAGTTCTTCCCCGGTGAAAAGCCCTGGGGCGTTAAGGTTGACATTGCTATGCCTTGCGCAACACAGAACGAAATCGGCATGAACGAGGCTACAAAGCTTGTTTCAAACGGTTTACAGTACTACATCGAGGTTGCAAATATGCCCACAACAAACAAGGCACTTGTTTACCTTATGGAAAACTGCAAGGTTGTTGCTCCTTCAAAGGCAGTTAACGCCGGCGGTGTTGCAGTTTCAGCTCTTGAAATGAGCCAGAACTCAATGAGATATTCATGGACAGCAGAAGAAGTTGACGAAAAGCTCAAGAGAATTATGAAGGATATCCACGACAACTCAGCTAAGGCTGCTGAGAGCTACGGTCTCGGATATAACCTTGTTGCAGGTGCAAACATTGCAGGCTTTGTTAAGGTTGCAGACGCAATGATGGCACAGGGCTTGATCTGAGTGCAGAATGCAGAGTGCAGAGTGCAGAGTTGCGCCGTACTCTGCCGAAGAGTGTAACTTTTACCCGCAAAATGAGCAAAGTTCTTTTGATTACTTTTCTTTCAAGAAAAGTAATGCCACGCGGCGAGCGATATAAAAAAATAAGCGGTAGGTTTTGAGCCTGCCGCTTTTGTTGCATTATCTGTATTGAGCAGAAACTTTATTTTATCTATGGCGTGGGGAGTGAATGTGGGATTTTATACCTTTTTGATTTTCTCAAGAACATCATTAAGTGTTAAACATAAATTTAACGGATATTCATAAGTGTGGGTATCCGGTGATGACATAATAAACACATAGCGTTTCCAATTTTCACTAACAAGTTCAGGTGAACGAAGTGCACCCAAGTTCTTCGTTGACGGTATATTTCCGATTAAGGAGACTTTTTCCAAATGGGGAAAAGTCTCACCATTAAAATAACCAAGCGGCATTATGTGTTCGTGGAATAATTCTTCCAATGTAGGAATACACTTAAATTGCTTCTTCCAAGCATAACAAAAAACTGTCGTTTCGGAGTATGATTTTTGATGTCTGACAACAGCAAAGATTCGATATACTTCACCAACTTTATATGCGAGAACATCACCGTCTTGCAATTTAGGTAACGCAGAACGTTTTTGGTTGCTTTCGATGATATACTTATCTTCCGGAATTTTGCGTTTTTTTACTTTGCCCCTTGGTTCAGACAGACTTTGTAAAAACTTATTCAGATTTCTTTTTCTTATTTTTAAATCTGATTCTGTTGCGTCAAGCTCTTTTAAAAAGACTATGTTTTTATCGCTCTCTATAATTTCTTTTATTTGTTTAAAAATAAAATCTGAAATACCGCCACACATCCATTCTGCTCTGCCTAAAGCAAAATAAACATCATGCAACACACTGTCATTTTCTTCGAACTCATCAAGATACTCTTCCAAAAGATCTTTTGTTATTTCAGCAACGGGTTTTCCCTTATCGTAATCTTCCAAAAATCGGGCATAAACTTCACAATATTCATCACTTTGTGTAATGCCCATTCCCCAACAACCCATAAAAATTCCTCCTTTTTTCTAATTATATCAAAAACTTTAAAGAATGCAACAATCCCCACCGATTTCTCG
>JAZSPF010000041.1:0-3330 GCA_045537315.1 Acutalibacteraceae bacterium | reverse complement strand
CTGTCATACCATAAATTGCATTGTTGATGAAGATGATTGTGATGTTTTCGTTTCTTGCTGCGGAATGAACTGTTTCAGCCATACCGATGGAAGCAAGGTCGCCGTCACCCTGATATGTAAAGACGATGTGGTTATCCGGGTCTGAACGCTTAAGACCTGTTGCAACTGCAGGAGCTCTGCCGTGAGCTGCCTGAACCATATCACATGTGAAATAGTTATATGCCAAAACTGAACAGCCAACGGGAGCTACTCCGATGGTCTGACCCTCAATGCCAAGCTCATCAATAGTTTCTGCAACCAGACGGTGAATAATGCCGTGTGTGCAACCGGGGCAATAGTGAAGAGGTACATCTGCAAGTGATTTGGGTTTATCGAATACTACCATTATTTGTTACCTCCTTTATTTGCTTCTCTGATTGCTTCAAGCACCTGCTCAGGTGAAGGAATCATACCGCCTGCTCTGTTGCAAAGAGTAACAGGCTTATTATATTCAATTGATGCCTTGATGTCTTCAATCATCTGACCCATTGAAAGCTCAACGCTGATGAAGCTGTTAACCTTTTCAGCAGCAGCCTTGAATGCCTTCACGGGGAAAGGCCAAAGAGTGATAGGTCTTATCATGCCAACCTTGATGCCTTCAGCTCTTGCCATAGCAATCGCATTTTTAGCAACACGGGCTGCGATACCGAAAGCACTCACGCAGATTTCAGCATCGTCCATCATGTATTCTTCATACATAACTTCGTTTTCTTCGATAGTCTTATACTTTTCAAATCTTTCAAAATTGAGCTGTTCAAGCTCTTCGGGTACGAGTGAAAGTGAGTTGATTATGTTGTGCTTTCTCTCGCACTTTGTGCCTGTTACTGCCCATGACTTGTCGTAATCTGCCACAGCAGCTTCTTCGAGTGAAACAGGCTCCATCATCTGACCCATTGTGCCGTCGGCAAGAATCATTGATGTCATTCTGTATTTATCGGCAAGGTCAAAGCCTTTAACTGTGAGTGAAGCCATTTCCTGAACTGATGAAGGTGCAAGAACAATCATTTTAAAGTCGCCGTGTGCGCCGCCTTTTGTTGCCTGGAAATAGTCTGACTGTGATGGCTGGATACCGCCGAGACCGGGGCCGCCTCTCTGTACGTTAACAACGAGTGCCGGAAGGTCAGAACCTGCAAGATATGAGAGACCTTCAGCCTTAAGGGAAATTCCCGGGCTTGAGGATGATGTCATAACTCTTTTGCCGGTGCCTGCAACACCGTAAACCATATTGATTGCTGCAACTTCACTTTCAGCCTGAAGGAAGCAACCGCCGATTTTAGGCATTTTCTTAGCCATATAAGCTGCAATTTCAGTCTGCGGAGTGATGGGGTAACCGAAGTAGTGACGGCAACCTGCAAGGATAGCCGCTTCAGCAATAGCTTCGTTACCCTTCATAAGTACTTTTTCAGCCATTTTCTTTACCTCACTTTTCAACCTTGATTATACAGTCGGGACACATAGTTGCACAAAAAGCACAACCGATGCATTTGCTTTCATCTGTCATTTCGGCAGGTGAATGACCTTTAGCGTTAATCTTATCCTTAGCGATTATAAGAATCTGCTTGGGACAAACATTAACACAAAGACCGCAACCTTTACATGAATCTGTTTTGAATGTTACTTTAGGCATTCTTTATACCTCCGATTAAATAATTTTACTTTGTAATTTCAAAGGGAACAAATTGTCAATCTTTCCCTCTAAAGCAGCACATACATCTTCTTTCGCAGCCGTCATAACAACGGGCAATGAGCTGAGTTCGCTGAGTTTTTCGATTTCGCCGAGAGTTGAAAGCACATCCTCTGCGGCAGTGTCCTCACCTAAATTGGAGTTATTTGCAATTGCAGTAAACTCAAGATGTGATGCCGCTTCAATTTCACGCATTATCTCCAGTGCTTCTTCGGCACTGCGTGTTAAGGGACGGTAGAAGTTTGCAACGAAAATCATTTCGTAGTTGTTCTCTTCTTTTATAAAAGGAGCAAATCTTCCGAGAGCCACAGCACCCACATCATCACCGCCGATATCCATAACGGCATATGTGTTTTTATCCTGCACTGCCCTGTACATAGTCTGTGGAAGGGCGGGAATATCAAGATTTGTGCCTGCAAACTCTGAGCAGAGAAGCTCAATGCCTTTTTCTTTCAGCTCGGCTTCACTGTCTTTTGTGCGGAAATAAGGATTGACTATGTCAAGGTCGGCAATAACCACCGGCAAAGACATATCCTTTAAACGAAACGCATAGTTGACAGCGATATTGGTCTTGCCGCTGCCGTAGTGACCTGCGAAAAGAGTGATACGTTTTTTCATAAAATCCATATCCTTCATTATATGACAAAATAACTGTTATTTCAATAATTTTCAGAAAAATATTACAGTTTATTTCTCTGAATTTTACCGCTGATTGTCTTGGGAAGCTCATCACGGAACACGACAATTCTCGGGTACTTATAAGGAGCTGTGTTCTTCTTAACATAGTTCTGAATTTCTTTTTTCAGCTCTTCGGTAGGCTCGGTGCCTTTAGTGAGCACAATGCTTGCCTTAACTACCTGACCTCTTATTTCGTCGGGTGCTGCAGAAACACCGCATTCAAGAACATAAGGAAGCTCCATAATAACATTTTCAATTTCAAAAGGTCCGATACGGTAGCCTGATGACTTGATAACATCATCAATTCGGCTTACATACCAATAATAGCCGTCTTCATCACACCAAGCTGTGTCACCTGTGTGATACATACCGTCATACCATACCTCGTCTGTCTTTTCCTGAGAGCCGTAATAGCCTTTAAACAGACCGCAGGGCACCTTTTTATCGGTACGCACTACAATTTCACCTGTTTCACCAACAGCACATTCATTGCCGTCAGGGTCGACAATAGCGATATCATAGCAGGGCACGGGTTTGCCCATAGCACCGGGCTTAGGTGTGGTGCCAACAAGATTACCAATTGTAAGAGTGGTCTCTGTCTGGCCGAAGCCTTCCATAATTACGATACCTGTTGCTTTTTCAAACTGATAGAACACCTCGGGATTGAGTGCTTCACCTGCAGTTGTTGCATATCTGATTGATGATAAGTCGTACTTGGAAAGGTCTTCCTTAATAAGCATTCTGTACATTGTGGGAGGTGCGCAGAATGTTGTGATATGATACTTTGAGAACATGGGAAGAATATCCGATGCATCAAATCTGTCAAAGTCATAGGTGAATACAGCACCTTCACACATCCACTGACCGTAGAATTTGCCCCAGAGAGCTTTACCCCAGCCGGTATCGGAAATTGTGAGATGAAGGTCATT
>JAZSPF010000013.1:0-3403 GCA_045537315.1 Acutalibacteraceae bacterium | reverse complement strand
CATTCAGGGCATTTTCCGAGCCATTTAGGGGTCTCATATGCGCAGTTGCTGCAAACATAAACCGTTTTAGACTTCTGTGCCATACTCTTTTCCTCATTTCTTATATTTCTGTTTCCGCGTTAAGGTACCGTGTAAGTCCCTGCACAATTGAGAGTGCCATCTTACTCTGATAAGTGTCATCATTCAGCAGGTCGGCCTCATACTCATTTGATAAAAAGCCACACTCGACCATAACAGCAGGTATCTTTGCGTGATAGAGAAGATAAATTTCAGTACCAGATTTTTTGACTTGTCTGTCATTGTCAGGCTGCAGACAACTCACAATTGAACTCTGTAATCTTTCTGCAATAAGCTTGCTTTCAGGGTTGTTGTGTGAGTAGAAAACCTGAGCACCGCTGTATTTACTCTGAGTAAAATAATTCTGATGTATACTTAGAAAAACTGCATCGGGATTATTACCCATGAATTCCATTCGTCTGTGGGTATCCCATACCTTTTTCTGCTTTACGGTTTTACATTCATCGGGATAATTCAGGTTGTCGTTTTCTCTTGTGTAAACTACCTCGTACCCAACAAGAGACAGTATACTGCCGACTTTATTTGCAACAGCAAGATTTATATCCTTTTCAAGCACACCGTTTTTTGACTGAGTGCCGCCGTCAACTCCACCATGACCGGCATCAACGATAATAACAGGGTCTTGTCGTGTAATGTTCGCCGTGGCAACAGATAATGTGCTGTAGTGTACACTGGCAATACCCGAAGCTATCAAAACAGCAGAAAAAACAATAATGCTCAGCTGTTTTAAATTAAATGAAAGATACAAGCCTTTTTTCATAAAATCACCCAATACATTTTATGGTGACTTCTCGTCTTATATAACAAGGATATTTTACAATAAACCGAGGGAATAATCAATAACAAATTACTTAAAACCTCGGCAGAGTACAAATATTGTCACTGGAAAAATAAAAGGCACCCAAATGAGTGCCTTTAAATTATCATTTAACTTCGATTCTCCAGCCGTAGGGATCTTCTCTCTTGCCCCACTGGATACCTGTAAGCTCGTCATAGAGCTTCTGTGTCAGCTCGCCGATGCCGCCGTCACCGATAGTCATTACATCGTCCATATAACGGAGCTTGCCAACAGGTGAAACAACTGCTGCTGTGCCTGTACCCCAAACTTCTTCAAGGCTGCCGTCCTTAGCTGCTGCAACAAGTTCTTCAACACTGATGCGTCTTTCTTCAACCTCATAGCCCCAGTTTCTGCAAACGTGAAGAATTGAGTTTCTTGTGATACCGGGAAGGATGCTGCCGTTGAGAGCAGGTGTGATAACCTTGCCGCCGATTTTGAACATAATGTTCATAGCACCTACTTCTTCGATATACTTTCTCTCAACACCGTCAAGCCAGAGAACCTGTGAATAGCCGCTATCGTGTGCCTTAACCTGGGCAATGAGTGATGCGGCGTAGTTACCGCCTGTCTTTGCAAAGCCCATACCGCCCTTAACAGCTCTTACATATTCATCTTCAATCCAGATACCAACGGGAGCAAGACCGCTTTCATAATAAGCACCTGAGGGTGAAAGGATAACTATAAACAGATATGTCTTTGAGGGAGCAACGCCGAGGAATTCATCAGTTGCGATAACAAAGGGTCTGATATAAAGTGATGTGCCGGGGTCTGAGGGTACCCAGTCTCTGTCAATGTCAACAACTGCCTTAACAGCTTCAACAAACATATCCTCGGGGATTTCGGGGATACAGAGCCTCTCGTTTGAAGCGTTAGCTCTCTTAGCATTCATATCGGGGCGGAAAAGATAAATTGTATCGTCTTCGCCTCTGTAAGCCTTGAGGCCTTCAAACATTTCCTGACCGTAATGGAAAACCATAGCGCTGGGGTCAAGTGAAATATTGCCGTAAGGTACTATTCTTGCATCGTGCCAGCCCTTGCCTTCGGTATAGTTCATCATAAACATATGGTCTGTGAAAATGTGACCGAAGCCGAGCTTTTCACCCTTCTGAGGCTTAGCCTTAGGTGAAGTTGTTTTTGTAATCTTGATATCCATTAAAAACACCTCTTTAAATTATTCAAAATCGTAACCTGTCTTAAGAGCCTTAAGGTTAACTTCAATGAGATTTGCCTTTTTGGGAGGAACAACCTTATTGATGGCTGCCTCTGTGCCGTCAAAGCCAATTTCAGGACAAACCTTCATAAGCTTACCCATAAGAATCATATTGGCAAGTGTGGAGAAGCCTTCATCATTTGCCATTTTTGTTGCAGGCACATAATATGTAGTAACATCGTCTCTTGCAACCTTTTCACCGATAAGTGCGCTGTCAACGATGATAATGCCGCCCTTGACAACATCGTTTTCATACTTTTTGAGTGAGGGAAGGTTCATAGCAACAAGTACGTCAGGTGTGCCTACAATGGGTGAACCTACAGGTGTATCACTGATGATAACACTGCAGTTAGCTGTACCACCTCTCATTTCAGGACCGTAGGAAGGAAGCCATGAAACCTGCTTATCGGCAATAAGACCTTTATAAGCAAGGAACTTGCCTGCAAAAAGTACGCCCTGACCGCCGAAGCCTGCAATTAAAATCTGTGTTGTACTCATTATTCTGCCTCCTTCTGAGCGTCTCTGTCCTTATATACACCTAAGGGATAGTAAGGAAGCATATTATCCTCAAGCCACTTGAGTGCATTTATGGGAGTCATACCCCAGTTTGTGGGACAGGTTGAAACAACCTCGATAAGTGAGAAGCCTTTTTTATCAATCTGATTCTGGAAAGCCTTTTTAATTGCTTTCTTTGCATTTCTTACATTCTTGACGTTGTTAACTGCAACTCTCTCAATATAGCCTGCACCATCAAGAGTTGAGAGCATTTCGCTGACCTTAACGGGGAAGCCGCAGTGACTTGTGTCTCTGCCGTAGGGTGAAGTCTGTGTAACCTGACCGGGAAGAGAAGTGGGAGCCATCTGACCGCCTGTCATACCGTAAATTGCATTATTAACAAAGATAATTGTGATGTTTTCGTTTCTTGCTGCAGCGTGTACTGTTTCAGCCATACCGATTGAAGCAAGGTCGCCGTCACCCTGATATGTAAAGACGATGTGGTTATCCGGGTCTGAACGCTTAAGACCTGTTGCAACTGCAGGAGCTCTGCCGTGAGCCGCCTGAACCATATCGCAGGTGAAATAGTTATATGCCAAAACCGAACAGCCAACGGGAGCTACACCGATAGTCTGACCCTCGATGCCCAGCTCGTCAATAGCTTCAGCAACAAGACGGTGAATAATGCCGTGTGTGCAACCGGGGCAATAGTGAAGAGGTACATCTGCAAGTGATTTGGGTTTATCGAATACTACCATTATTTGTTACCTCCTTTATTTGCT
>JAZSPF010000138.1:0-22867 GCA_045537315.1 Acutalibacteraceae bacterium | reverse complement strand
TGAGAAGTCTGTTTTTGCAAAATCAGCGTGATTAAACATTGCAATAAACATTGTGGGAACACCATTAAAACAAGTTATCTTTTCATCATTTACACAAGCAAGTGATGATTTCGGTGAAAAATACGGTATAGGGCAAAGCGTTCCACCGTGTGTCATCATAGATGTCATTGAAAGCACCATACCGAAGCAATGGAACATAGGCACCTGAATCATCATACGGTCAGCAGTTGAAAGATCCATTCTGTCACCGATACACTTACCGTTATTGACAACATTGTAATGAGTGAGCATAACACCCTTGGGGAAGCCTGTTGTGCCTGAGGTGTACTGCATATTGCAAACATCGTTAGGATTAACATTTGCCGCAATTCTGTAAACCTCTTCAACGGGTACATTTTCGCTTCTCTCCATTGCTTCTTCCCATGTAAGACAGCCTTTCTTTCTGAAACCGACTGTAATTACATTGCGAAGGAAAGGAAGTCTTTTGCAGTGAAGAGGCTCGCCTGCCTTGGTGTTTTCAAGCTCGGGGCAGAGTTCACCGATAATATTTGCATAATGAGAGTCACGCCAACCCTCAATAAGTATGAGGGTATGTGTGTCTGATTGCTTTAAAAGGTACTCGATTTCACGCATTTTATACGCCGTAGTAACCGTGACAAGCACAGCACCTATTTTAGTTGCTGCCCAGCACGCAATATACCACTGGGGTATGTTAGTAGCCCATACTGCAACATGGCTACCGGGTTTTACACCCATGGCAAGGAAGGCTCTGCAGCACTCGTCAACATCATCTCTGAACTCAGCATAAGTTCTTGTGTAATCAAGAGTTGTATATTTGAATGCGTATTGGTCAGGGAATTCCTCAACCATTTTATCAAGCACCTGTGAAAAAGTTTTTTCAATAAGTGCTTCTTTTTTCCAGACATATTTGCCTGTATGACGGTTGTTATAATAAAGGTGGCTTTTCTTCCTGGAGGTTGACTTGAATTTTTTCATATACTCGCTGAAGTGAGCAAGTATAACATCAAGTTCATCAAGGTCGCTCATCCAGCTTATATCCCAATCGAATGCAACATAGCCTCTGTAGTTAATGGATGAAAGCGCATTAACCATAATCTCTGTGGGAATTTCACCTTCTCCAAGCAGACAGTATTCACCGTCTTTGAAATCCTTGATGTGTACGTGTCTAATGTAGGCGCCGAGATTTGTTATGGTCTTTTCAGGGTCCTCGCCACTGACAAAATATGTGCTGTACATATCCCACATTGCACCTATGGTGTCGCAGGAAAATTCCATAATGACGTCACGAAGTACACTTGTGTCGGCAAAGAGTCCTTCTGTCTTAAAGAGAACAACTACATCTTTCTTAGCAGCATAGTCACTGATTTCGCTGATAAGAGAAATTACATTTGCTTTTGCGTTTTCACAGTCTTTTCCTGCGTAGAGTGCAATATAAGGCACTCTTATACCTGAAGCAAAATCTACATATTCCTTAACCTTTTCAGTGGTTGCAGCTACGTCATCAGATGCAATATCACCGTTGTAGCATACACAAGGTACAGCAAGGTTTTTATCTCTCATTGAACGGATTGTTGCACCGCTGTTGTACTTATCAAATTCGCCGTTTTTATCAAAGAAAGCGGGATTTGTATCAGGGCAAAGGTCAATGCCTTTGATATTATTTTCAATAGCTAAATCCGACAATTCCTGCCAGGAAAAATCCTCCCAGCCTTTAACTGAAAAAGAAAGCTTCATCATAATGATTATACCTCCTCATAAACTATCTTGTTGATAGCGTTGATATAGGCTCTGATGCTTGCGCCGATAATGTCTGTTGACAGACCCTTGCCTGAATAGAGCTTACCGTTTGAACGAAGCTTGACAAGGGCTGAACCCATAGCCTCCTGACCTTCGGTAACTGCCTGAATCTGGAAATCGTCAAGCTCATAGCGGTGACCGATAACCTGCTCAACTGCAAGGAAAGCGGCATCTATGGGGCCGTCACCGTTTGCAAGTGCTCTTATTGTTTCACCGTTCTTTTTGAGAGTTATATTTGCTGTTGCACTGATTACGTTACCGCTGTTGATAACGTAACTCTCAAGCACATATGTCATGGGCACCTGAAGTGCAGTGGAAGCAATAATAACATCAAGCTCCTTTGCTGTTACAGTCTTTCTTGTGCTGATACGCTTGAACTCGTTATATACATTTGAAATATCTTCCTGAGATAAATCGTAACCGAGAACTGCAATAGCTTTGCTGACTTCAGTTATATCATCGTGCTCACTGAGAACGAAATCCTCAGTTGAATCAACAGTTACATGCTCAAATGGTGAGTTCTGACCGTGTTTAGCGTTAACAATCCAGTCTATCTGCTTTGCAGCTTTATGGTACTCTGTAGTTCTTACGCCTGTTGTAAAGCCAAAGCTGTCGCCATGAGTACGGATAATCTGGCAAATTGACTCCATTGAAGCGGTTTCCTTTGAAGCGACAGAAGAAACCTTAACCTCAGATGCACCTGCTTTAAGGGCGGAAATTGAGCCTGCACAAGCCATTTCAATTGCATTGCTGCACTGAACACCGATATTGATGTTTTCGCAGCCGGGAACATTTTTAATGAGATCTGAAACAAAATCTGATATTTCGTCCGGGAACATAGTTCCGGCAGTATCACATACTGTAACAGTCGTTGCACCGCTTTCAATTGCACACTCAACTGCCTTATAAAGGAAGTCTATGTCACTTCTTGTAGCATCGTCAGCAATAAACTCCACATCGTTGCAAAGAGCCTTTGCCCTTGAAGTGAGGTCTTTAATCATTTCGAGAACTGCATTGGGCTTTTTACCGCAGATATATTCCATCTGCACTGTTGAAGTGGGCACCTGAATCTGGATACGGGGTTTGCCTGCAGTTTTAAGTGCCTCGGCGACTCTCTCAACATCGCCTTCCTGAAGGTTAACGGGTACGGCAATAATGCTGTGGTGAACGCATGAAGCTACTGATTTAATAAGAAGCATATCTGTTTTTTCTTTTACAATTGCAGGAAGCTCAATAACGCTCACGTGGATTTTGTTGAGCAGCTTTGCAATTTCAATTTTCTCTCTGAAACTGAGTGTGTAATCACCTGACTTAGCAGACTGCTTGAGGGTGATGTCTGAAACCGTTAATTTTTGCATTTTTCTTTGCTCCTTTAAGTCGATTTATCACTTTTGCATCGAGACTAACGCAGTACAGCTTTGCAATAAAAAAGCCCTCGAAGTTACTCCTGTAACCTCAAGGACGAATAATACTATTCGCGGTACCACCTTGATTACTGTAAAACAGTCACTCTTCAAAGCTCAAACAAGCTTTTAGCCATGATAACGGGGCATCCGGAACCACCTACGCGACCTAAACGGTGTTCAGCAGCTCTGCTCAGAAATGAGACTGAATTGACACTTCGTATCGGTTCGCACCAACCACCGACTCTCTGAAAGCATAAGATGAAAATTCATAATTTCTTCAACGCATTTGTGATATTGCAAAGATAATAGCACTTTAACGCCTAAAAGTCAATAGTTTTTATCAAATTTTTTAACTTGACAACATATATAATTGATGTATAATTCAAGTATAATCATCGGGAAGGTGAAGATATGATTTATGCAGTTATAGCCGCCGGCGGAATCGGCAGCCGAATGGGTAGCGAAACACCTAAGCAGTATATAAAAATAGGCGGAAAAGAGATTATAAAGCACACAGCTGAGAAGTTCACCTCTACAGGAAGAATTGACAAGGTTATTATCCTTTGCCCTGAGGAGTGGGTGTCTTTCACAAAAAATCTCTTTGCAGACGGTAAAATAACAGTAATCAGCGGCGGCAAAACCAGAAACGATACTCTGATGAGAGCTATCGACTACATTGAAGAAACAGGCGGTCTCAGCGAGGACACTGTGCTTATAACTCACGATGCCGTAAGACCGTTTGTAACAACTGAGATAATAGAAAATAACATTGATGCTGTCTTGAAATACGACGCAACGGGAACAGCCATTCCCGCAACGGACACAATATTTGAAAGCCTTGACAGTGATGTTATTTCGTCGGTACCTGACAGAAGCAAGCTTTATCAAGCTCAGACTCCACAGTGTTTCAAGGCGCTTAAGCTACGTGAGCTTTATATGAGTCTCAGCGACAGTGAAAAGGAAATTCTTACCGATGCTTGCAAGATATACACGATAAAAGGTTATGATGTTCATCTTGTCAGAGGTGATGTGAGCAATATTAAAATCACCTACCCTTATGATCTTATCGTTGCGCAAGCGATATTATGCAAATAATCAATAAAATATATCAAAAAGAACTGCATCCCCGCCTTCAAGACAGATTTGCAGTTCTTTTTCTTTTTATATTTATTTGATCTTGCTCGGCAGAAATGCATTTATATCATCAATACCGTCATCATAGATTATTCTGCTGACAAGTTTTTCTAAATCAACGGGATTTCCGCTATGATCCTTCAGCTTAATTACTTTGCCAAGCCTTCTGCACACAGGAATGAATGCTTTATACTCAGGCGTATCAGGAGAAAAGACCTCGTTACCGCTGTACATATTTATAATTACATCGCAAACGAATTTGACAAACTTAACATCAGCAATGCTGTCATCAACATATTTACTGCAGCCGAAAAGTTTGCAGAGTTTACCAAAAGTAAGACTGTTGATAAGCTTACCTGCCTTTTGCAGTATCTGCTGAACTTTTCTGAGTTTCTCACCCTCACCGCTGAAGCCCTGAGCGAGCAGACAGAACTTGTCAAAATCCTTTTCAAGGGTTTCAAAAACCAGCTCGACCATATATGTGAAATGTTTTTTAGCGTAGTCAAGCACACTCATGCCGTCGGTATCTGCATCGATTTCTGTGACCTGAACCGTCTTTACATCCATACCTTTATCGCTGAATTCAACCTTACGGTAAGCAAGAGGATAGGCAGTAAGCGCGGCAGTATTCACCTGATAAAGTGTGTTGCCTTTATCTGTGGTGAGTGAGTTAATATCATGAATATGGGTGTGACCGACAAATATATACTCGAGTCCGGCATTTGCGAGATACGGACCTGCAAACTCATAACCTCCCAGCATCGCCTTATGTGAATAAAGCGGATAAACAGGTGAAGGCTCCAGAATAGGATGATGGGTCATTGCGAAAATTTCACAGCCTGCCTCATGCGCCGCCTCAATCTGATCTTTTATCCAGAAAAGAAGGTCATTATAGTAGCCGCAGAATTTATCGAAATCACCGTCATCGTTGAGCGCAAGCATTCTCACATCGTCACTGAGTTGAACACAGTAGGAATATGAGTTCTTATGCTCTGCTATTGCTTCGTTATAACCAAAATCAGCATACTTTTCACGAAGCTCAGCTCTTGTATACTTCGGCAGCTCAATCTCACCTTCATCGGTATACTTGCGGGCATGCATATAAAAATCATGTGTGGCAAAGGTTATGAAAACTCTCTTACCCTTTGCTTTGAGTGCATATAACTTTTCAATTAGTGCATCGTGACTCTGCACCTCACCGTCAAAGGTCAGATCGCCTGAAAGAAGAACAATATCGGTCTCCTTATCCTCTGCAACAGCCTTGAATGCCGCGTCGATTATTGCACCGCTTTTATCCATACACTTCTGATCAAGCATATCCTTCAGCTCATAATACTTACCGTATGAGCCAATAACCTCATTCGCATAATAGTGAAGGTCTGTCAGGTGGTAAAACTTAAGTGGTTTCATAATTTTCTCCTTTAATTTATATTAAAGGCCTGTCTTTTCTCTTATGTAGTTTCTTGCGAGAACAGCATATTCATAGGGATTAGCCTTTGCGGGATCCTGCTCAGCTTCAACAACTACCCAGCCTTCATATC
Organism: Acutalibacteraceae bacterium; assembly: GCA_045537315.1. Lineage (GTDB taxonomy): Bacteria > Bacillota > Clostridia > Oscillospirales > Acutalibacteraceae > UBA6857. Next base: position 16,968 of record JAZSPF010000138.1, on the reverse strand, counting down.
CTGCTTCGTCGAGTACATCAAAAACGGGAGTGAAATCAAAATCACCGTCACCGGGAACTGTGAATGAGCCTGCTCGCACGCTGTCAAGGAAGCTGTAGCCTTTTTCTTTAGCTTCAGCAATAACATCCTTACGGATTGACTTAAGGTGAACATGCTTCGTTCTGCCGACATACTTCTTGAGTACACCGATGACATCTTCACCGCTGAATGAAAGGTGACCTGTATCGAAAAGAAGATAAACAAGGTCAGGGTCTGTGATTTCCATAAGCTTGTCAATTTCAGCTTCGGTCTGAACACCTGTGCCCATGTGGTGATGAACTGTGAAGTACATGCCTTTTTCCCTGGCAAGTCTGCCCATTTCGTTGAAGCCCTTAGCAATGAGCTCCCACTGCTCGTCAGTGTAGACGGGCTTTTCACCGAAAATGCTTACATCCTTGCCCTGAATGCTGTTGCCCTGCTCTGAAGCACCGATAACCTTAGCACCGAGTGCATGAAGGAAATCTCTATGCTTGATGAATGCTTCGATTGTAGCTTCATAGCCTTCTGAAAGAAGAAGTGAGGAGAACCATGCGTTACAGATTCTCATACCTCTGACATCAAGCTTATGCTTGAGTGTTTCAACATCCTTGGGGTACTTGTTGCCGATTTCACTGCCGGTAAAGCCTGCAAGCGCCATTTCACTTACACACTGCTCAAAGGTGTTTTCAGCACCTAAATCGGGAAGGTCGTCATTTGTCCATGCGATAGGCGCACAGGCAAGTTGTACTTTATCTTTGTTAAGCATTTTTAATTACTCCTTTTAATTTAATATAAGCGTGCTTTCTTGATGTTTGCTGCCATGTCTTCATAGCATGCCTTAACTGTTTCGCTTGTGCTGACCTCAGCAACACCTACTCTCCACCATGAATCGTAGCCGTCTGTCATTGACTTGTGAGCGACCTTGATATCAAAGAGAGTTGAAACAGTCTGCTTCTTAGCATCCTCGAGTGCAGCATAAAGCTCCTCGGCTGTTGTTACGGTATAAGCCTTACAGCCGTAGCCTTCAGCAATTTTAGCGTAATCAGTTGTGATAATTGCACCGTCAAGAAGACCTGACGTTTCATTTCTTCTTGTAAAGCGTGTGCCGAAGGTATCAGTACCCTGATTATTCTGCAGATTTTCAATGCATCCCCATCCGCTGTTATCAAAGAGCATTACATTGATTTTCTTATCTTCCTGAATAGCAGTATAAAGCTCACTGTGAAGCATAAGGAATGAGCCGTCACCCACCATTGAATAAACCTCTCTGTCGCCGACGGCAAGCTTAGCACCGAGAGCACCGCAGATTTCATAACCCATACAAGAGAAGCCGTATTCCACATGATATGTGTCGGGTGCTTTACTCTTCCAAATTCTCTGCAGGCAACCGGGAAGGGAGCCTGATGAGCCGATAACAACACTGTCATCAGCAACAACGTCATTGATAATGCCGAGAGCTTTCATCTGTGAGAGCATATCATGTGAGTCATCTGCATAACAGCGGTCGATTTCAGCGATATAAGCCTTTTTAGCAGCTTCAATTTCATCAGTCCACTGTGATTTATAACCGTCAAGCTTGGCGCTGATAGCCTCACAAGCCTCTTTTGCATCAGCGATGACTGCTGTTGAATCCATCTTGAATGCATCAAATGAGCAGACATTGATTGAAAGCATCTTCACATCAGGGTTATGGAAGCCCCACTTTGAGCAGGTTGTGAAGTCTGTAAGTCTTGTGCCGACAGCAATAACAAGGTCTGTCTGCTTAGCAATTGCATTAGCGGCAGGACCGCCTGTTACACCGCAACCGCCCATATTAAGAGGATGTGCGAAAGCAATCTGACCTTTACCTGCCTGAGTTTCGCCAATAGGAATATTGCACTTTTCAGCGAGAGCTAAAACTGCCTTTTCACTGTCGGAATATGTAACACCGCCGCCTACGATAATCATAGGCTTCTTGGCATTTTTAATCATTTCAGCAGCAGCTTCGATTTCGCGCTCTGAGGGTACACGTCTGTCCATATACCATACTCTCTTCTGCAGAAAATAGTCGGGATAATCAAAAGCTTCAGCTTCAACATCCTGAGGCATTGCAATGCAAACAGCACCTGTATCGGCAGGGTCCGTGAGAACACGCATAGCATTTATGCAAGCTGTCATAAGCTGTTCGGGACGGTTAATTCTGTCCCAATACTTACAAACCGCCTTGAAAGCGTCATTAGCGGTGATTGCGCATGAGTCATACTGCTCTATCTGCTGAAGCACCGGGTCGGGCTGACGGCAGGCAAATGTGTCACCGGGAAGCACAAGAAGCGGAATGCGGTTTGCTGTTGCAGTGCCGCAGGCAGTTACCATATTAAGGGCGCCGGGGCCGATCGATGAAGTGCAGGCAATAATTTTGCGTCTCTTCATCTGCTTTGCATAGGCAATAGCGGCGTGAGCCATACCCTGCTCATTGTGACCCTGATAATAGCGAAGGCTGTGACCGCCCTGTTCAAGAGCCTGACCGATACCGACAACACATCCGTGACCGAAAATGCCGAAAATTCCGTCAACAAACTTGCTTTCTTTTCCGTCGTAGCTGATATACTGATTATCGAGGAATTTGACGAGAGCCTGAGCCATCGTGAGTTTCATTAAATCAAATCCTTTCAATATAAATACTTACAGGAGTATCCCTTTTTGAGATACTCCTAAAGTTTAATTACATAATTTCTGAAATCTTAACAGGTCTGCCTTCCTGAACACTCTTCTTAGCTGCAAGAGCAACGAGGATTGAATTAAGACCGTCATTACCTGTTGTGGGCGTGGGCTTGTCATTCAGCACTGCGTCAACAAACTGAACCATTTCATCACGGAATGACTGCATGTATCTCTCAAGGAAGAAATAGAGAGGCTTATCTGTAGTAACACCGTCTGAGTTCATAACAGTAACATTTGTGGGTGTGTCATTTGAAGCCATAGCAGCACCCAGTGGGCCAAACACTTCAATTCTCTGGTCATAGCCGTAAGCTGCACGGCGGCTATTATCAATTACACCGAGAGCACCGTTTGCAAACTTAAGGTTAATGATAGCTGTGTCAACATCGCCTGCTTCACCGATTGCGGGGTCAACAAGGCAAGTAGCGCTTGCATAAACTTCAGTTACATCTGAGCCTGCAAGGAAACGAGCCATATCAAAATCATGAATTGTCATGTCAAGGAACATACCGCCTGAAACTGCAGCATACTCTGCCGGTGGGGGCTCGGGGTCGCGTGAAGTGATTTTGATAAGCTCAAGATTACCTACCTTGCCATCGTTTATGAGATTTCTTACATGAGCAAAGTTGTGGTCAAAGCGTCTGTTAAAGCCTACCTGAAGCTTAACGCCCGCCTCAGCAACAGCGTCAATAACTGCCTGAACCTTTTCGGGTGTAAGGTCTACGGGCTTTTCACAGAAAACGTGCTTGCCTGCTTTTGCAGCTTCAATTGAAATATCAGCGTGTGTGTCTGTTGATGAGCAAACAAGAACAGCGTCGATATCCTTGTCTGCGAGCATCTCTTTATAATCCTCATACACTTTTTCAATGCCGTACTTGTCAGCGAGTTCCTGTAATCCGTCTTTAAAAACGTCTGTGATGCCAAGAACCTTTGCTGTAGGCACGTTGTAAGTGATTGACTGCATATGTACCTTGCCGATGCGTCCTGCACCGATGATACCGATGTTTAATTGCTTCATTTTATGAGCCTCCGTCGTTTTAAAATGTGGGCACGAGAATTGCACCCAATTACTGTCATTATAGCACAAGCCCCCTCAATATTCAAGAAAAAATCAGTTGTTGATTATAACGAATATTGAGGGGATTTATTGTTAATTTTTTACATTCGACTTATCACTCAACTGTGACAGGAATGAGATAGAAACCGAATTTCAGTTCATCTTTGAAATTGACTCTGTATTCGGGAAGTGCATTGGGACCGCAGCTGTTTGTACCAGTACCTCTGACAAAGCCGTCAATATTAAGAGAAACAAGCTTATCATTCTTTATGTCTTCAATATGCTTTGCTTTACGAAGGGTCTCATTTGAGTAGTTATGAACATTGAAAGTGAAATAGTGCTTTCTGTTATAAATCATAACTCCCCTACCCTCGTCGTCAGTGAGTCTGAGCCAGCGGGTTTCACCGTGAGTTCCGTTTTCCTGAGGTCTGATATAGTCAACATTAAGGTCTGAAACCTTGCCCGAGTAAATGCCGACAGTTGACTGAGCCTTGAAGTCATTGAGATTTTCAAGCTCGCCGAGACCGTAATATTCAACATTCTGCAAACTCTCGTTGAGATTAATGTTAAGACCGTATCTGGGCACATCAAACTTGTTAAGACTGAACTTCTTACGCTTAATCTCAGCCTTGACACTCATTATGCCACTTGGGAAAATAGTGTATCTGATTTCGCACTGAAGTAAAGGCTTGCCTGCAACGCAGAGACTACCCTCACTCTTGATTTTAACTCTGCCTTCGCTTTCAAGAAGCTTGTAAGAAGACATTTTGCCGTTAAAGTGGAGCTTATCAAGACCTGTTTTTTCCCAACCCTTGACAATGTTTCTGTCGTTGTCAAGGAAAGCTCTGAAAAGATTATGAGTAAAGCCGCTCTTATCTGCGAGCATTTCTTTGCCGCCAACACAGTAACTCATAAGAGTTCCTGTTGCAAGTGAGAATTCAGCAGTACCGCCCTCAAAATCAACAAGAAGTCTGTCTTTTTTGCGTGTAAACTGAGCCTTTTTCTTTTCGATGTACTCAGGCTCTTTTACTGTTTCGTTAAGTGTGAGCTGTTCTTTTGCAATTTCGTTGCCGTCTTTGTCAAAGTAGATAAAGTTGATGAAAACATCTTTATCCTTGTCAGCTTTCTTATGAGCAAGCTTGACCGTGTCAAAATGGCAAGGATCAATTATAAGACTGATGTCACCCTTTTCTGTAACAACACCATCTTCAAGTAATTCATATTTCACTGTGTATTCGTCGGCATTTGTGAAGCGGTTTGTGTTGGTGAATTTATAGGTGCACTCCCCTGCTTTCTGAGCTCTTATGGGTCGATAAACCTGCTTCATTTCATATGCACCTGTGTGAGGTGTTCTGTCGGGATAGAAAAGACCGTCAACGCAGAAGTTGCCGTCATGCCATGCTTCGCCGTGGTCACCGCCATAGGTGTATTTATACTTGGCCTTTTCATCACATACACTGTGGTCTGCCCACTCCCATATGCAACCGCCTGTCATCTGGTCGTATTTATAGATAATATCCCAATAGTCCTCAAGTGAGCCGGGACCGACGCCCATTGCATGACAGTATTCGCAAAGATAATATGGCTTGCCCTTATAGCGGGATGTCATTTTGTGTTCGCCTATTTTCTTGAGCACGGGCGGAACCTGATACATTTCGGAAATAACATCATAGGAGCCTCTCTTTGTTCTGATAACACCCTCATAGTGCACAGGGATATCCGTCACTTTCTTGAGCATTTCACAGCATTTATCCTGATTTTTCCAACCGCCTGATTCATTACCAAGGCTCCACATAGTGATTGAAACGTGATTTTTATCACGCTGATACATGCTCATAACTCTGTCAGACATTCTCGGGAGCCATTTGGGGTCATTACTGATGATGTTTGACTTGAAGGTGAATTTCAAATTAAGGTCAAACTGTGTACCGTGAGTTTCTATATCAGCCTCATCAATAACATAAAGACCGTATTCATCACAAAGATCAAGGAAGATGGGATCAGGAGGATAGTGCGAGGTGCGAACTGCATTGACATTGAACTGCTTCATAAGAAGTATATCCTTAAGCAGGTCATCAGCCGTCATAACATAGCCCGTCTTTTCGTGGGTATCGTGGTGATTGACACCCTTAAACTTAATGGGCATACCGTTGAAGGTGAAGAGTTCACCGTTGATTTTAACAGTCTTGAAGCCTATCTTACTGCGCACACACTGAATAACATTATCGTCCTCAACAAGTGAGAGATAAAGCGTGTAAAGCTCCGGTTTTTCAGCATTCCATTCTTTGACACTCAGCTTACCGAAGTTGATAAAGCTGTCTTTACCTGCATCGGTAGCTTTTTCGGCAATTTTTTCATCTTTATAATACAGTTCAGCAAGAATACTCTTACCCTTCGTATCATTACCGCGAACTTTAACATCCACAGAAAGCTGATATAAATCATCGTCCTTTAAGGTTTTAACAGCATAATCGTAGATATATTCGGCAGGGTTCTCAGTAATATAAACATCACGGAAAATGCCCTTGTCTCTGAACATATCCTGACACTCAAGATATGTACCGTTACACCACTGGGTGACAATGGCAAGAAGCTCATTTTCACCTGTTTTGACAAATTTTGAAATATCAAACTCAGCAGGGTTGTGGCTTCCTTCGCTGTAGCCGACGAATTCACCGTTGATATAAAGGGTGAGGCATGAGCAAACGCCGAGGAATGTGATTATGGGGTTAACTGCATTTTCACTGATATTAAATTTCTTGACATAAACGCCTGCCATCATTTCTTCAGGTACACCGGGCAGATTCATCTTGAATTCATATCTTGTGTTGATATAGGCAGGTTTTGCATAACCCGTTCTCTGCCACACGCTGGGCACCGTAATTTTATCGCAGGCTAAGTTGTCTGTGTCAATAATGCTCGGCAAACGGGAGATCTTCTCGTAGAATTTAAACTCCCACTCGCCCGATAAAACATTGACAGTATCGCTCTCGTATCTTTCGGTGAGAGCTGTTTTTCCAGCAAGCAAATTCTTGTCTTTGTACGGTATGAAATAACTTCTGTAATCGAGTTTATTCTTTTTATAAACATCGAAATCGTTAATCAAAAGCTTTTTAATCTGGTATTTCATAATTATCCTCCTGAGCTTTGATGAAAGCATTATAACATATATTGTCAAATATTTCAATTGTTAAATTAAAACCTCTGTGGCAATAATTATAAAGACAATTTAAATTTGCTATTAAGACCTTCGGAGGTAATTATTTTGCATTTTAACAAAGTTGAAATTTGCGGTATAGATACATCAAAATTAAAGGTGCTGGTTGAAAAAGAAAAGACAGAACTTTTAAAAAAGACAAAGCTGGGCGACAAAAATGCAAGGGAAGAGCTTATAAACGGAAATCTGAGACTTGTGCTGAGTGTAATTCAGCGTTTCACTTCAAGAGGTGAAAACCTTGACGATTTATTTCAGGTGGGCTGCATTGGACTCATAAAAGCAATCGACAATTTTGATATCAATCTTGGACTTAAATTCAGCACCTATGCTGTACCGATGATTATAGGTGAAGTGAGACGCTATCTCAGGGATTATGCACCTATCCGAGTCAGCCGCTCCCTTCGCGATACAGCATATCAGGCAATGAAAATCAAAGAGCGAATTATAAATGACACACAAAAGGAGCCGACAGTTGAAGAAATAGCAAAGGAAATGGGCGTAAAAAAAGAAAATGTTGTTATTGCCCTTGAAGCTATAGTTGAGCCTGTTTCACTTTATGAGCCTGTTTACTTTGATGCGGGCGACACAATTTATGTTATGGATCAGATTGGCGACAGCAACACGGATGTAAACTGGATAGATGAAATCCTGCTGAAAAAAGCAATCAACAACTTGGGCGAAAGAGAAAAAACCATACTTTCACTTCGCTTTATGAATGGACTGACACAGACGGAGGTCGCGAAGGAAATAGGAATATCGCAAGCACAGGTATCTCGCCTTGAAAAGGGTGCGCTCGATAAAATCAAAAGTCATCAGAAGGTTATTATTTAATAAAGTTACACATAAACAAAGCCCCGAAGATTGACTTCGGGGCTTTTTGATCAGCTTTAATTATTTAACTTTGACACTCTTAACGGGTGAATATCCGCTTCTTACATTGCCGTCAGGACCTGCGCAGTATGCTCTGATCTTGAAGTAGTAGGTCTTGCCGCTTGTGAGACTTGCTGTGAGCTTTGCAACATCAGCTTTTGTGCCATCAAGCTTTTTGTAAGTGCCGTTCTTTGATGTTGAGTAGAATACGGTGTAGCCGTCTTCGCCTGAAACATTTGTCCATGAAAGGTTTACCTTGCCCTTTGCGGTTGATGTAACCTTAAGAGTTGTGGGAGTTGTAGGCGGAATTGTAACTGTATATGCAACGCCGTTCTTAGCGAAGATAACAGTGCCGTCGCTATACTTCTTATAAGCCTGGATTGCGAACTTATAAGTCTCGCCTGCCTTAAGAGCCTTGCCGTTATAATCCTTAAGTGCTGTGTAGGTTGTCTTGCCTGTTACGGAAGCGAGCTTAATTCTTGTCTTTGAGTCAACTGACTTGTAAACATAAACTCTGTAACCTGTAGCGCCGCTTACTGCATCCCATGTAAGAGCAACTGACTTGCTTGTTGTCTTGCTGGTGATCTTAGCAGTCTTGGCAGGAGTAATTGTGAAGGAAACCTTCTTACTGCCTGAATAGTCACCCTTGAGAGTTACTTTAACAGTATATTTGCCGATTGACTTTCTGCCGTCGGGATATGTAACTGTGTAATCAACATCCTCTTTAAGAGTGTTGCCGTCACTGTCCTTAACAGTTACAGCGGGAGTGATAACCTTGCCTGTATATGCATATGATGTGTCAGCAAGAATGAACTGTGAAACATTGTAAAGAATTGTTGTTCTAACATCACCGCAATCCTTACAAGTTGAAACTTTCTTACCGTTTTTGCTTGTTGTTGCCTTAGTAACTTCATGGGCATCGTTATGGGGCTTCTTCTTGATAACTTCCTGCTTAACGAAGATTTCACCGCAAGCATCACAGTGACTACCCTTTGTCTTGCCTTCTTCTGTACATGTAGCTTCAACTGCAGGGTCAACTATCTCTGCATGTCCGGGTGCGGGAATTGTCTGAGGCTGAGTGAGAATAACGTCACATCTTGAGCATTTCTCACCTGCTGTTGTGCCTGCGGTAGTGCAGGTAGCGGGAACTTCAGGAATGTTTACCTTCTTGTGACCGAGAGCAGAGATCTCGCCCTTGTATGCATAACCACACTCACATAAGAAATTTCCTATACCCTTATCTGTACAGGTGGGATTTAAGAGAATTTCCTGTTTATTGTCATGTGCGTGACCAACTGAAATTGTTGATGATGTAAGAGCCTCGTTGCCCTCTTCCTCAATAGCGATATGAGCCCATGCTGCCATTGAACCTGTGTAGTAAACTGTAAACTTATCACAACCGTCAAAAGCAAGTGCTTCAATTTCTGTCAGTGTGTTCTGAAATGAAACAGATGCAAGCTTCTCACACTCTGCAAAAGTACCCTCACCGATAACTGTTACTGTTTCGGGGATAGCAATTTTCTGAAGTGAATCGCAGTCATAGAAAGCGTAGTTGCCAATTGAAGTCACATGGGGATAAATTGCAATAGTTTCAAGGCTGTCACAGCAGCTGAATGCATATTCATCAATAGTCTTGATGTTATCGGGAAGAACAACACCGTTTAATGCAGTACAGCCTTCAAACATACCCTTACTGATTTTATCAATACCTTTACCGATGCTTACTGTTTCGAGTGAAGCACATGAAGCAAAAGCATTGTCGCCAATTGTCTTGACACTGTCGGGAATTACAATCTGTTCAATTGAAAAGCAACCTTCAAAGGCTGATGCGCCGATTGTCTTAAGAGAAGAGGGAAGTGTGACAGCTGTTATACCCTCTGCCTCATAGAAAGCAGCATCGGAAATAATTGTAACAGGTACACCGCCAATTTTATCGGGAATTACAACTTCTCCTTCATAATCTGTCTGGCAAGCAACTATGACAACACCGCCGTCTCTTACTTCATAGGTGAAGGGATAGTCTGCCGCACTTGCAACGGGGGCTGCACAAATAAGTGCAAACACCATGATTGCAGGGATCAATAATTTCTTGAGAATATTTTTCATAATTTCACCATCCATATTTAAAATGAATATTATCTACTGTATAATACCACTTTATTCCTTTTATGTCAATTAAGAAAAAGAAATATACAGCATAATTTTATATTATTCACACAAAAGTGAAATCTGTGTGATAAAAGAGTCTTTAAAATGAAAATTTTTATATTTTCTTTAAATTTTTGCTTATCAGTGGAAGAACAAAGGAAGTTCTTCAAGGAAAATGATGTCATCCCTCTTTGCCGCATCACCTTCAGCAAGAATTGCAGCCTGAGCCACTACTTCGGCATCGAATGTAGCTACAAGCTTATTAACTGCAGCAAGCGACTCACCAGTACTGATAACATCGTCGAGGATAAGCACCTTTTTACCTCTGAGCTGTTCACCCTCAAGAGAATCAATATACAAAGTCTGCTCTTTATCAGTTGTTATTGAGCGAACATTGACACAAACGGGGTCTTGCATATAAAGCTTAGCACCCTTGCGGCAGATAAAATACTTCTTGCCGCTCTGTCTTGACATCTCATGTGCAAGAGGAATTGCCTTTGCTTCAGGAGCAACAATAAAGTCAAATTCAGGGCACTTCTTGAGAAGCTCAGCAGCTGCAGCTACTGTTATTTCAGCATCGCCGAAGATAACAAAGCCTGCAATATCAAGATGTTTGTTAACTTTACATATAGGCAGCTCTCTTTCAAGACCTGCAATTGTCATTTTGTACGTTGCCATAGATTTTAATCCTCCCCTATTATTTAACGAGCTTCTCGCCTAATTTTTCACCGCCGAGAAGGTGGAAATGAAGATGCTTAACAGTCTGACCACCGTCTTCGCCGCAATTGTTTATAATGCGGTAGCCGTTAGTGAGACCAAGCTCTTTGCCGATTTTGGCAATCACTTCAAAAATGTGGGCAACAACTGCACTATTACTTTCGTCTATTTCTGCGGCGCACTCGATATGCTGTTTCGGAATAACTATAACGTGCACAGGCATCTGAGGTGCGATATCATGAAAAGCGAGAACAGTTTCATCCTCAAAAACTTTGTTTGAGGGAATTTCGCCTTTGACTATTTTACAAAAAATACAATCCATATACTTACTACTCCTTTTATATTTTCTTTTGAGGGAACAAATCAGTTTCACTCTCAAATAAAACTTTACTGTTTTGGCGGTATATTATTTCATCCTTCGATAAAGCTTTTCCGCCATTCTGCGTTCTGCACTCTGCACTCAGCACTCATTTCAGCATACCGCTGAGAATCTCCTCAGCTTTTTTAACTGCTTCGGGAAGTGCTGACACATCTTTTGCACCTGCCATCGCACTGTCAGGTTTACCGCCGCCTGAGCCGCCTGCAAGCTTCGCAACTTCTCTTGCAAGGTTGCCTGAGTGAGCGCCTGCACTAACAGCTTCCTTGCCGCAGCAAACGCAGATATTACCGGTACCTTTAGCTTTCTGCACGCCTGCAATAACACCGACATAATTATCGCCCTTGCTCTTAACAAGGTCACACATGTTTCGAAGCTCGTCGGGAGTTGTGTCATCAAGAAAAGCAGTAACGAGCATAACACTGCCAACCTGTTTTGCACCGGAAAGCATAGCCTCTGTCTTGATATTGGCAAGAACGCCCGAAAGCTTTTCAATTTCCTTTTCCTTTGCCTTAAGGTCAGCCATAATACTCTGAGCCTTTGAGGCAATATCATTTGCATTAGCAGCTTTGAGCGCAACGGCAGTGTCGGCAATAAGACTCAGCTTACCCTCAATAAACTTCATAACATTGGCACCTGTTACAGCTTCAATTCTTCTCACACCTGCCGCAACTGAAGATTCACCAACAATCTTAAACAGACCTATTTTTCCTGTGTTGTCTACATGAGTACCGCCGCAAAGCTCTGTTGAGAAATCTCCAGCATTAACAACACGGACTGTGTCACCGTATTTCTCCGAGAAGAGTGCCATAGCACCCATAGCCTTAGCTTCTTCAATAGGCATTTCCTTTATAAGAAGGTCGATGCCTTCAAGAATAATTTCGTTTACTCTGTCTTCAACCTTTTTGATTTCATCCTTAGTCATAGCTGAGAAATGAACAAAGTCAAAACGGCACATATCACTATCAACAAGCTGACCTGCCTGCTCAACGTGTGAGCCGAGAATTTCACGAAGGGCAGCCTGAAGAAGATGTGCTGAGGTGTGGTTTCTCATTGTAGCTTTTCTCATAGCCACATCATAGGTTGCAGTGCAGATGTCACCCACCTTGATGCTGTCACCTGAAAGAGTACCGTGATGAAGAATAACGCCGTCAGCATCCTTTGTAGTCTTGTCAACCTCAAATGTGCTGTCGCCTATAGTGATAACACCGCAGTCACCTACCTGTCCGCCGCTTTCAGCGTAGAAGGATGTTTTATCGAGTATCAGTACAGCGTCGTCACCGTCTTCAATCATGTCTTTTCTCTCACCGCCGGCAACAATTGCAAGCACAGCTGCTGAGGTGCCGTTTTCTGTGTAGCCGGTGAATTCTGTTGCAACTATATCCTTAAGAGAAACGCCTGAGTTTCTCCAGTCTGAGTCGGCAGCATCACGCTTAGCGTTCTTTGCCTTGAGTCTTGCCTCTTCAACAAGTGCTCTGAACTTTTCTTCGTCAACGGTCAGATTGTTTTCAGCGGCAATTTCCTTTGTCAGGTCAATGGGGAAGCCGTAAGTGTCCTGAAGCTTGAAAGCATCCTCTCCTGAAAGCACACCGCCCTCACTCTTAGCCATCATCTCATTCAAAAGTCCGAGACCTGAGTCTATTGTCTTATAGAAGCTGTCTTCTTCCATAGCGATAACTTTTTTGATATAGTCCTGCTTTTCAACAAGGTTGGGATATGCGTTAGCATTTTCAGCAATAACAGTGTCACAAACCTCTGCAAGGAAAGGTCTGTCAATGCCGATAAGTCTGCCGTGTCTTGCTGCTCTGCGAAGAAGTCTTCTTAAAACATAGCCCCTGCCACTGTTAGAGGGAATTACACCGTCACCAACCATGAAGGTTGTGCTTCTGATGTGGTCAGTGATAACACGAAGCGAAATATCTTTGTTTGCATCATCGTGATAGTTGATACCGGCAATCTTAATGATATGCTTCATGATGTTCTGCACAGTGTCAACCTCAAAGAGATTGTCAACATCCTGCATAACACAAGCAAGTCTTTCAAGACCCATACCTGTGTCAATGTTAGGATTAGCAAGGCGTGTATAGTTGTTGTTGCCGTCATTTTCAAACTGAGTGAAAACAAGGTTCCACACTTCAATAAATCTGTCACACTCACAGCCTACCTTACAGTCGGGACTGCCGCAACCCTTTGAGGGGCCTCTGTCAAAATAAATTTCTGAGCAAGGACCGCAAGGACCTGCACCGTGCTCCCAGAAGTTATCTTCTTTGCCGAAGCGCACCATGTGTGAGGGGTCAACTCCAACTTCTTTAGTCCAGATATCATATGCCTCATCATCTTCAAGATAAACGCTTACATAAAGAAGCTCTTCGGGAATTTCCATTACCTTTGTAAAAAATTCCAAGTCGGAGGCCAAGCGGTCTTAGGAAGACAACAATGGGCACCAACTCCTTGGCTCACAGAACGACATGGCTACGATCCGACTTCAGATATCATATGCCTCATCATCTTCAAGATAAACGCTTACATAAAGAAGCTCTTCAGGAATTTCCATTACCTTTGTAAAAAATTCCCATGCCCATGCCGTAGCTTCTCTCTTGAAGTAATCACCGAATGAGAAGTTACCGAGCATCTCAAAATATGTGCCGTGACGTGCTGTTTTACCAACATTCTCAATATCGGGTGTACGGATACACTTCTGACATGTTGTTACTCTCTTGCTGGGAGGTGTAACCTCACCTGTGAAGTACTTTTTCATTGGTGTCATACCTGCATTGATAAGAAGAATACTCTTATCTCCCTGAGGTACAAGTGAGAAACTGGGGAGTCTGAGATGCTCTTTGCTCTCAAAAAATGCGAGATATTTTTCTCTTATCTCGTTAAGTCCCATCCATTTCATAAAAAAACATTCCTTTCAACATAAATTGCAAAAAAATAAGCGCATCATACACACCTCGGGGTGAAACAAGTCCACGGTACCACCCGAATTGCGCATAAAGCACCACTCAATATCCTTAACGCGGACTCACGGCATACCCTTTCGGGTGCAACTGGTGAAAGCAGCACATTTCCGTCTTTCATAAGGGGCTTACACCCTCCCCCTCTCTCTGTGATGAAACAGCGGAATGTTTCTTTCGTCATAGTTTTTCACTATTATTCTTAACAGAGTTATTTTACTATTATTGCACTCATTTGTCAAGATAAAATTAAAAATAAGGCAGTGCTGTGACCGCCTTATTTTCAAAGTGAATTATACCAATATTCTCTGCGTTTTTTTATTATGCTCTTTCTGACAATAAAGAACAGCGCTGCCGCACCCACAAGAGCAAAGCCGATATAAATATGAGTGTTATCTGTACCGTGAATTCTTATCTCATTCCAAAGCTCTGAAAATCTGTCAAGAGTTTCCTGCGGCAGATTTCTGAAATATTCCGTGTCCGGCATATTTTCTTCATCGGGATAGAGATATTTGTTTTCACGCATTTCGGCATAGTCCGGGTGCTCCATAACACCTGTGTTAGGTGTGGCATAACCAATATAGAAGGCATTGCTGAGAGCAACCTCCGGGTCAAGCAAAAAGTTGATATAAAGCATAGCCGCATCATAATTCTGTGTGCATTTGGGAATACAAATTGAATCAACAAAGATGTTAACACCCTCTTTCGGATAAACAAAATCAAGGTCGGGGTTTACATCCTGCATAAGCACAAAGTCGCCAACATAATAAGGCACCATTGCGGCTTCTCCGCTTTCCATTTTGTTATAGATTTCGTCCATAACATAGCCTTGCAAAAGGGGCTTCTGCTCTATGAGCATCTGAGCAACGTCGGAAAGCTCTTTTTCATCAGTGGAATTAAGAGAGTAACCCAAAATTTTCTGAGGAATTGCAAAGGCATCACGGGGATTATCTATCATCAGGATTTTGCCTGCGTATCTTTCATCCCAGAGTGCGGTCCAGCTTGTGGGTGCTTCTTCAACCATAGTGGTGTTGTAAATAAGACCAACCATACCAACATTATAAGGCACTGAAAAGCGGTTGTCCGGATCAAAGTACATATTTTTGTACTCCTGAGCAACATACTTATAATTAGGCAGTGAAGAAGTGTCAATCTCCAAGAGCATATCCTCTGAAATCATTCGCTCAATCATATAGTCCGACGGAATAACTATATCATAGCTTGCACCGCCGTTTTTGATTTTAGGGTACATATCCTCGTTACTCTCATAGGTAACATAGTTAACCTTGATGCCTGTGAGCTTTTCAAACTCACGGTTAACATCAATGCAGCCATCGTCATAGCTGTCACTGATATATTCGCCCCAGTTAAAAACATTTATCTCGGTACCTTCAAGTCCCGTGTTTTTATAGTAGTCCTCATTTTCATAAGCAGAAACGCCGAAAACACAAACGGCAAACAATGCTGTAAATACGAGAGCAAAAGCAAATATCTTTTTCATCGCTTGCCCCCCTTATTAAGCTTGTTATTCATTTTCTTTTCGCCTCTGACCTGTGAAACATTGAGAAGAACGAGAAGAAGCAGAATAGCAACAAAAATAAGTGTTGATAGGGCGTACATATCAGGTGTAACTCTTTTCTTCGTCATAGAGAAAATCCTGATAGGCAGCGTTTCAAAAGAGGGGCCCTGAGTAAAGTAGCTTATAACAAAGTCATCAAGTGAAAGCGTAAAAGACATCATAAGTCCTGACACAATACCTGTTGAAATTGACGGCAATATAACTTTAAAGAAAGCCTGAATGGGTGTGCAGCCTAAATCCATAGCTGCCTCAGGAAGATACTTGTCAAGCTGTCTGAGCTTGGGCAGTACCGACAAAATAACATAAGGCAGGTTGAATGTAACATGGGCAATAAGCATTGTTGTAAAACCTAAAGCGTCTGTCACTCCTATGAGCTTAGCACAGAAGATAAACAGAAGCATCATTGAGATACCTGTTACTATTTCAGGGTTCATCATAGGGATATTAGTAACGCCCATTATGGTCTTTTTGACAAACTTATTTCTGAATGCATTTATACCTACAGCGGCAGCAGTACCCATAACTGTAGCTAAAAGTGACGAAGAAACTGCAAGGATAAGAGTGTTCTTCAGGGCATTCATTGTTGCACTGTCATGCAAAAGTGATTCATACCAACGAAGAGAAAAGCCTGTAATGACGCTGGTACTTGCCGATGAGTTGAATGAGAAAACAATCATCAGCACAATGGGAGAATAAAGAAGCAGCATTATAAAGGCAACATAGAGCTTAGAAAGAGGTGACATTTTAGTTTTCATATAAGCACACCTCCGTCGTCATCTTCGCCTGTAAAACGGTTCATAACCATCATACAGATAATAATAAGCACCATAAGCACCATTGACAGTGCGGCACCTAAGTTGTAATTGTTGGCAGATTTGAACTGCATTTCTATAACATCGCCGATAAGCGAGAATGTGTTGCCGCCCAGCTTCTTTGAGATATAGAAAGTTGAAACGCTGGGCACAAACACCATTGTAAAGCCTGAAGCAACACCGGGAAGGCTAAGAGGGAATATAATATTCTTAACAACCGTTAGCTTATTTGCACCAAGATCTTCTGCGGCTTCAATAAGACTGTGGTCCATCTTTGCCATTATGTTATAAAGGGGCAATATCATATAAGGAATATAGTTATACACCATACCAAAAACAACAGCACCCTGAGTGTTTATCATATGCACATTAGGCAGATTCAAAAAGCTCAGCACAGAATTGATTACGCCTGTGTCCTGCATAAGAATCATCATGGAATAAGTTCTTATGAGAAGATTCATCCACATGGGAAGCATAACAAGCATCATCATGGTACGCTGTACATTAGCCTTGCTTCTCG
>JAZSPF010000040.1:0-9052 GCA_045537315.1 Acutalibacteraceae bacterium | reverse complement strand
TATTGCTCTCATTTCTCAGCAGTGCCGACGGGTGAAAAGTACCCATAAAAAGTATGCCGCCTTTTTCGGTGAACTGTCCGTGCTGCACCGTCACACGAAAATCGGGTGAAATGAGCTTCTGTGCCGCTATTCTGCCAAGACACACAATAATTCTCGGCTTAATGAGTCTGACCTGCTGACGGAGATAATCTCTGCAGGTGTCCTGCTCCTCAGGTTTCGGGTCTCTGTTCATTGGCGGGCGACACTTTACAAAGGTGGCGATATATATATTCGCGTCCCTTGACAGGTCAATGAGGGAAAGATATTTGTCGAGAAGCTGGCCGCTTTTGCCCACGAAAGGCTCACCCTGCAAATCCTCCTGCTCGCCGGGGCCTTCGCCCACAAACATTATTTTTGCATTGGGGTTACCTACGCCGAAAACCACATTGTGTCTGCCGACGTGAAGCTCACATTTATTACAAGTGAGACATTCATTTTTCAGTTCTTCAATTTCTTTTTGTACCATTTTATTCTCTCCTTTCCCGAGCCTTTTTATATATTTTAACACAAATACAGAAAATTTCAATTTCTATGTTGAATTTAATTAAAATATGTTGTAAAATATCCCTTGTAAATTTATTATATTATTTTTTTGGAGGACAATAATATGAACAGACCTGTTTTAGTTGAAACATCAGCAAGACATATCCATGTAAGCCGCAGAGTGCTTGACATCCTTTTCGGTGAAGGCTATGAGCTTACAAGAAAAAAGGATCTCTCTCAGCCCGGTCAGTACGCTTGTGAGGAAAGAGTGCAGGTAATCGGCCCCAAGGGCAGCTTCCCCGCAGTTTCAATTCTCGGCCCCGTACGCCCCGAAACTCAGGTTGAGCTCAGCGCAGGCGATGCACGTTCAATCGGCGTTAAGGCTCCCATCCGTGAGTCAGGCGATCTTAAGGGCAGCAACGGCTGCAAGCTTGTTGGACCCAAGGGTGAGGTTGAGCTTGAAGACGGCGTTATCATTGCAAAGCGCCACATCCACATGACACCTGCTGATGCTGAAAAGTATAATCTTGAAGACAAGCAGATCGTTTCCGTTAAGGTTGAAACTGACGGCAGAAGCCTTATTTTCGGCGATGTTGTTGTAAGAGTAAGCCCCTCATATGCTCTTGCTATGCATATCGATACAGACGAAAGCAACGCTGCTTCATGTGTACCCGGCATGGAAGGCGACATTATCGACTAAGATATGATAAGGCGCGGTCGCGGTGCAGGTTTTGCCTGTCTGCGACCGTTTTAAATTATAAATTTGGAGTTTTTGTCAATGAAAAAAATACTTCAGAATATTGCTCTCGGCTTCATATGTGTATTGGCTCTGGTGTCATTTTGCTATATAAGCCTGAGCCTTTTCGGTGACGGGGGAGTGCTCTCGCCTTTTGTGGCGGCAACAACCGAGAAAACCACCTCCACCACTCAGCCGCGTACCACAGAGAATGTGACAACAACAAAACCCACAACAACCGAGCCGACCACAACTGAGGCAACGACTACGGCGGCACCTGCCATTGAGTTTGAAGGGTTTTCGGTTATAGACTACTATCCTTTGTCACTCGCCAGCGGCGGCTCGTGGGATATCAAGCACTGCCAGGGCATGGCTATAGATAAGCAGGGCGGATATGCCTACTATTCCTACACCAACACCTTTGTCAAGTGCGACCTGGAGGGTAACGCAGTGGGCTCACTTACGGGTTTTGAAGGGCATCTGGGCGATGTTTGCTATAACGAAAAAGACGGCAAGGTCTATGCTTCACTTAACCCTGTGGGCAAAAAGGCTCTGTATGTTGCCGTATTAGATGTTGCAAAGCTTAATAAAATGGGACTCGACTGTGAAAAAAGCGGTCTTGTCCGTACGGTTCACCTGCCTGAGGTGTGGAAAGATTTTTCCGCCAAGGTGAAAAACCAAGGCAAAACTTATTCAAGACGCTACGGTGTTTCGGGTACCGATGCTATGTGCTTCGGCCCCTCGTTTTCATCGGGAAAAGGTCATTATCTCACAATTTCCTGCGGCACAACACCTCAGACCGAAAGAACCGATAACGACTATCAGATACTTCTGCAATATGATGTCAGCGGTTGGTGGGATAAATACGCACAGCCGCTCAACGAAAGTAAGGTACATCATAAAGGCCCCGAAAAGCACAGCGGCAAATACTTTGTATATACGGGTAACACAAATTACGGTGTGCAGACTATGACATATTTCCCGGAGCTGAATTTATGGATGCTCAATGTTTACACCACTCTTAAAGAGGATAAATTTCCTGACTATAACCTGTTTATAGTCGACGGTGATATCAAGCCGAAAAAGCAGCCACTCAAAGGTCAGCAGGGTGAAGATGTGCAGAAAGTTCTTACTCTTTATCAAGACGGTCTGCGCCACGAAAACACAGGAATATACGGCTGGTTTGTCTCAAACGGTGCCAAGGGTATGGAGTATGTTGACAAAGGTCTGTTTTATATAATTCACCCCTATAAAACATGGTACGGCAAGCAGACAGGCGTTGCATACCTTTATGTGTGGGACGGCACTGCACCTGACCCCTTCACTATTGCGGCAGGGGTGAGCGACGATTATGTTATATCGAAGAAGATAGTGACAACAAAGCAAACAACTGAAAAATCAAAGGATTAACCCCTCAGTCAAGAGCGCATAAATGCACTCTTGCCGGTTTCACTTTCAGGAAGCGGGACTGAAGAGGATGGTTTATTAACCCCTCAGTCAAGAGCGCATAAATGCACTCTTGCCAGCTCCCCTTTCAGGGGAGCCGAGGATAAGGTATTATATTAAATATTGTAATGGGAGTAAAAAATATGGGTCATTTTTTTGCGATGCACTCGAGAATGAAATATATAAATCGCTGGGCGCTTATGAGGAATGTAAGCGAAGAAAACATAAGTGAGCACAGCAATGATGTGGCAGTTATTGCCCACGCTCTTGCAGTGATAAAAAATATCCGTTTCGGCGGCAAGCTCAATGCAGAGAGAGCTGCATTTTTAGGCCTTTATCACGACATGACAGAGATAATAACGGGAGATATGCCTACACCTGTGAAATATCACAGTGAGGATATGCGTGAGGCTTTCAGACAGGTTGAGGATAAGGCAGGCCAGAAGCTTCTTAATATGCTGCCTGAGGATATGAGAGAACACTATGAAAGTGCATTTTTCCATAAGACTGAAGACCAATATCTTTGGAAAATTGTCAAGGCGGCAGACAAAATTTCTGCGCTGATAAAGTGCATAGAAGAGAAGAATGCGGGCAACAATGAATTCGGTAAGGCACTTGAGAGCACTAAAAAGGCAATTGAAAAAATGGATATGCCTGAAGTGAAGGTCTTTCTTGAAGAGTTTATACCCAGCTTTTATCTTAGTCTCGACGAGCAAAGTGAGGCTTAGTTTTAGTGAGTATTGCATAGTTTCTGCGGCGTTTTTTGGCTATTTTGTTTAGAATGACAAAAGTTATCCCGAGGTAAAAAAATCTTTATAAAAAGGTTGAAAATTTTTTTCAAATGGGATATTATATTAGAGTAGATTTTTTAAAAATTCAATGAAATATTGGAGGAAAAAATTATGTCAGTAAAAGTTGCTATTAACGGTTTCGGTCGTATCGGTCGTCTTGCTTTCCGTCAGATGTTCGGTGCAGAAGGTTATGAAGTTGTTGCTATCAACGACCTCACAAGCCCCAAGATGCTTGCTCACCTTCTCAAGTACGACACAGCTCAGGGCAGATATGACGGTCACGAAGTTTTTGCCGGTGAAGATTCAATCACAGTAGACGGCAAGGAAATCAAGATCTATGCTTGCAAAGATGCAAACGATTGCCCCTGGGGTGAACTCGGTGTTGACGTTGTTCTTGAATGCACAGGTTTCTACTGCTCAAAGGATAAGTCAATGGCTCACATCAATGCAGGTGCTAAGAAGGTTGTTATTTCAGCTCCCGCAGGTAACGACCTCAAGACTATCGTTTTCTCAGTAAACGAAGGCACTCTTACAGCTGAAGATACAATCATCTCTGCTGCATCATGCACAACAAACTGCCTTGCTCCCATGGCTAAGGCTCTCAACGATTATGCTGCTATCCAGAGCGGTATCATGACAACTGTTCACGCTTACACAGGTGATCAGATGGTTCTTGACGGTCCTCACAGAAAGGGTGACCTCAGAAGAGCTCGTGCAGCTGCTGCAAACATCGTTCCCAACTCAACAGGTGCTGCTAAGGCTATCGGCCTTGTTATCCCCGAGCTCAACGGCAAGCTCATCGGTTCAGCTCAGAGAGTTCCCACTCCCACAGGCTCAACAACAATTCTTGTTGCAGTTGTTAAGGGTGACGACGTAACTAAGGAAGGCATCAACGCTGCTATGAAGGCTGCTGCTTCAGAATCCTTCGGTTACACAGAAGAAGAACTCGTTTCATCAGATATCGTTGGTATCAGATACGGTTCACTCTTCGATGCAACTCAGACAATGGTTACAAAGATCGAAGACGGTCTCTATCAGGTACAGGTTGTTGCTTGGTACGACAACGAAAACTCATACACAAGCCAGATGGTTCGTACAATCAAGTACTTCGCAGAGCTTGCATAAGTTAAACTTAATAAAATTGGGACTGCCCGAGCGGCAGTCCTTTTTTGTATATCAAAAAGCGACCCCACACGGAGTCGCTTGAATTTTAGGTTTTGTTTACATACCAAATGTATCCGACTCGTAAATATCGTCAAGATCCATGCGGGGGATTGTCTGTGCCGGTTGCTGAGGCTGTTGAGGAGTCAAAGGCTGCTGAGGTGCCTGATACTGCTGCTGATAAACAGGAGGCTGAGTATAGACAGGCGGCTGATAAACCGGTGTCTGATATACAGGCTGCTGATACATAACAGGCTGCTGATAGGTTGCAGACTGTGGGGGCTGCTGCTTGTGCTTGAATTCATTAGGCACATCAATAGGCTTGTCATCAATGAGCTGCTGCAAGAGCTTGACTGCCTCAGAAAGACCGCCTAAGATTGTGGCAAAAATGATACCGCATATAATTACAGATACTGCATAGAAAAGACCGCTCGAATCTGCAAGAATATAAATCAGAAACGCACCTATAAGACTGAAAATAAGTGTGGTGATAGCAACAATATTCAGCAGTACCGCAACACCGTTTCTGCTTGACAGACCGTTACTGGCTTTCACGAGCGCGTCATATTCTTCATCGCTGACAATGATGGGCGGCTCGCCTTTTTTTGCTGTAAGTCCCCAAATTTCAAGGTCAGATTCCTTCTTTTTATAATACTGCTCGGCTTTCTTTTTGTTGAGCTCTTGAAGTTTGCTTTCAACTTGCTGTAACATAATGTTTTTTCCTTTCAGAGAGAATGTAACATAAGTTTAGCACATTTCACATAATTCTTCAAGTCTTTAAAGGAAAAAGATGTCTTGATATTATTGGCGTAATGTTGTATAATCAAAGAAAGAACAAAAAAGGAGACTTCATATGAAGAATAAAAAACTTTTAAAGGCTATTGCTGTTTTGGTTGTGTTGGTGCTTACAGTAGTGGGCATTATTTTTGCCCATGAGCTTTTCAGTACCCTGCCGAGTGGACTGATGATATCATCTCATCTTGAGTCAGCTCCCACGCTTGTGGCTCACAGAGGTCTTTCATCAATTTATCCGCAAAACACAATTCCTGCCTTTGAGGGCGCGGCGCAGTACGGATTTGAGTATTATGAGCTGGATGTACATACAACAAAAGACGGTGAATGGGTTGTTATCCACGATGACACTGTTGATGCAATGACAAACGGCGAGGGCGAGGTTGAGTCCTTCACACTTGAAGAAATCAGAAAGCTCTCAATCGACGGCGGCAACGGTATAGAAAACCACGAAAACCTGCTTGTACCCACGCTGAGCGAAAGTCTTGATGTCTGCAAAGAAACAGGGATTCTGCCTGTGGTTGAGATTAAAAAGTGCGATGTGCAATATCTGCCTGACTTAGTTGAGATGCTGGATGAATATGCTCTTGATGATGAAGCAAAGATTATATCTTTTGATAAAGGATATCTTGAGCAGTACCGCAAGCTTGACAGTGATATAGATATACTTTATCTTGCAAATGACCCCTCAGTGGAGGATATAGATTGGTGTATTGAAAATGAATTCGGAATCAACTTCAATCACGGAAACCTCTATAAATGCCTTGACGCAATCCGTTATGCAAAAGAAAAAGGTGTGACCATTGCGGCATGGACAGTTGATAACACAATTTTTGCCGATATTATGGTTCTTTTCGGCGCTGAATATATCACAACAAATAAAATTCTACCTTAAGGAGAGAGAATAAAATGAGTAAAGCAACATTAGTAATTATGGCAGCAGGTATGGGAAGCCGTTACGGCGGACTTAAGCAGATTGACCCCGTTGGCAAAAACGGCGAGATTATTCTCGACTATTCTGTTTTTGATGCAATTGAAGCAGGCTTTGACAGAGTTATCTTTGTTATCAAGCACGAAATTGAAGAAGATTTCAAGGATATAATGAAAGGCAAGTTTGAAGACAAAATCAAAGTAGAATATGCCTATCAGGATATAAACAATCTGCCTGAGGGCTACAGTGTGCCTGAGGGAAGAGTAAAGCCCTGGGGTACCGGTCACGCCGTGCTTTCCTGCAAGGATATGATAGACGGCCCCTTTGCCGTTATCAATGCAGATGACTACTACGGCAAAGAAACCTTTAAGCTTATTTATGACGAAATAGTAAAAGAAAAGCCTGCAGGCGACAAGTATAATTTCTGTATGGTTGGCTTCAAGGTTGAAAACACACTGACAGAAAACGGCCATGTTGCAAGAGGTGTGTGTCAGACCGATTCGGCAGGGTACCTGACAGATATAGTTGAGAGAACAAAAATAGCCAAGCGTGAGGGCAAAATTATGTTCACGGAAGACGACGAAAACTGGACAGAAATTCCCGAGGGCAGCACTGTATCAATGAACTGTTGGGGCTTCACAAAGGAAATGATGACAGAGCTTGCAGCAAGATTTGAAGGCTTCCTCAAAAAAAATAAGGATAATATGCTTAAGTGCGAATACTTCCTGCCCTTTGTTGTGGATGACCTTCTCAAAGAGGATAAGGCTACCGTTAAGGTGCTCAGCACAACAGAAAAATGGTACGGCGTAACATATAAGGCTGACAAGGAAATTGTTGTAAAGGCTCTGAGAGAAAAGCTTGAGCAAGGTGTTTATCCCGAAAAGCTGTGGTGAGACTATGGTAACAATGACAACAGAAGAATCAAAAAAGAGAATGCAGGAGGGCAGACTCTATCTCCCTGAAGATGAAGAGATAATGGCTCAGCAGCTTCTCTGCCTTGAAAAGCTCTATGACTATAATGCCACAAGACCTCTCGAGCAGGAAAAAAGAGAAGCTCTTCTCAAAGAGATGTTTGCCGACATAGGTGAGGGCTGTTATATTGAGCCGCCATTTCACGCAAACTGGGCAGGCAAGCATGTGCATTTCGGCAACAATGTTTATGCAAACTTCAATCTGACTCTCGTTGACGACACGGACATCTATGTTGGCGACAAGGTTATGTTCGGGCCCAATGTGACGGTTGCCACGGCAGGCCACCCCATAGACCCGCCCTTGCGCTATCAGGCAATGCAGTATAACATCCCTGTGAACATCGGTGAAAATGTGTGGATAGGCGCAAATGCGGTTATACTCCCGGGTGTGACAATAGGTGATAACAGTGTTATCGGTGCCGGTAGTGTTGTCACAAAGGACATCCCCGCAAATGTAGTTGCTGTGGGCAACCCCTGCAGAGTCCTTCGTGAAATCGGCGAGCACGACAAAGAGTTTTATTACAAAGACAGAAGAATTGATGTTTAAATTAACAAAGAGCAGCTCACCCGAACTGCTCTTTGTTATTTGTTCTTTATTCAATATTCTTTATTCTTTTAGTAAAAATCGCAGATTTTTACGCTTTATCTGCGCCGGGTCTGCCGCAGCACTTCTTATACTTCTTGCCGCTGCCGCAAGGACAGGGATCGTTTACGCCGACCTTTTTCTTGTCGTTGCGCACTGTTCTGCCCTTTTCACTGCCGTCACCGCCGCCTGCTGTGGCTGATGTGACCTTTGCAACCTGCTCACGCTTGATTTCTTCTTCGCTCTTGAAGTGAGCCGAAAGGATAATCTTCACAGTGTCCTCACGGATTGCGCTTGTCATCTCGTCAAACATATCATAGCTCATCTGACGGAAGGCAACAACCGGATCCTTCTGACCGTAAGCTAAAAGACCGACGCTCTGCTTGAGCTCATCCATAGCATCAATATAGTCCATCCACTTAAGGTCAACATTCTTGAGGAGGATGGCTCTTTCAATTTCACGCATGGTTTCAATGCCGTAAAGCTCTTCTCTTGAGTCGTGAAGCTGGTGAGCGCGTGTTGTGAGCATATCATAAACTTCTTCTGAGCGCAGCTTGCTGTCATCCTTGAAGTCGTTTTCAGTTGTGAGCCAGCCGAGATATTTTTCTCTCAGTGATGCGAGATGCCACTCGTCCTTGGGCATTCCTGCAGGGCAGGAGAACTCTACATCGTCACCGATTGATTCGTCTATCATCTTTGTGATAACAGGCTTCATATCCTCGCCCTTGAGCACCTGATCACGCTGTGTGTAAATTATCTCTCTTTGACGGTTCATAACATCGTCAAACGCAAGAACGTGCTTTCTTGATGCAAAGTGGTTGCCTTCAACCTTTCTCTGAGCCGATTCAACGCTCTTTGCAACAATGCCCACCTGAATAGGCATATCCGCATCAACGGGCAGAGTATTCATGATACTTTCCATTCTCTCGCCGCCGAAAAGTCGAAGAAGGTCGTCCTGCATTGAGAGATAGAAGCAGCTTTCACCCGGGTCACCCTGTCTGCCTGAACGGCCTCTGAGCTGATTATCAATACGGCGTGACTCGTGGCGCTCTGTGCCGATGATATAAAGACCGCCTGCTTTGCGTACTGCTTCGGCTTCGTCTGCTATTGCAGCCTTGT
>JAZSPF010000090.1:0-8232 GCA_045537315.1 Acutalibacteraceae bacterium | reverse complement strand
TCATATTTTTTCCTCCGAAAATAAATTGTTAAGTATATTTTATTCCTTGAGGAAAGAATTGTCAAGAATAATATTTTTGTGCGGTTAGTGTTTCTGCAACTTCTCGATAAAATCGCAGATTTTATCATATCGAGTTTGCGTCAGCAAACATATCGAATTTGCCCACGGCAAATATATCGGGTTGCCCTTGGGCAACATATCGACTGGGTTGACTGCAAGTCTGCTCACACTGACGAATGTGGCACTTCTGTTCTGTTATGGTTCGCCTTCATAATAATAGTAAGCCTCTACACCGCTCCAAGCCGATAAGCGATTTTGGGAACCGCAAGAGGGTATACTTTTGTCCAGCGTGACAAAAGTATGCAAAAGCACGCTTTTGGTGCCTGTAAGCCGAAAGAACGCAAAATTACCGCTTTGGTTAGGTGGATATTTTCATTTTCCACACTTTCTGATTACTGTTGATAAAATATCAAGTCTGTGCTTATCGGTAATTTTTGCGATTTCTACTCCCTGCTTTATAAACGGGTCTTTTCCGAACTGCTCTGTTTAAAACAGCTTTTCTCAAAGGATACCGCTACTTTATACTTTTTATACGCTCTCTACCTTGAATATAACAGATTCTGCTTCAGTTTACTCTCTGCTCGCTCCCGGAGACGCTATGAGATGTTTTTCTTAGTGATTCGGGTTGGTGAGATATTATTTTTCGCGTTAGTTTTGATGCTCACTGAGGGTCTCCTGACGATTTCCGTCAGTCTGATAAAGAGGCAGGCGGCTCCACAGAAGCACACAGTGCTTCGCGCGACTTCGTCGCTTGCCGAATGAAATTCGGCAGTGGAGCCGCCGCACCCCCTGCACAAGCTAAAAATTCCGTCAGTAACAAACTAACCCGCTTCGGAAACTGCATACAGACGAAGGCGGGATGAGGCTTTCAAAAAGCATCGTATTATGTAAATTATATAAGCTTACAAAAAAGCACCAACTTTTTCGCTTCGTAGTCTGGCAGTTGAAGGCGGATTACAGCCGTATTGAAAAAGTACAAGCTACGAAACAGAACGAGAGCGCTTTTGCATACTTTTGTCGCTCAGGACAAAAGTATGAGCCCTTCCTCTTGCGGTTCCCAAAATTGCTTATCGGCTTGGAGCACCGAGCAATTTTGACCGCTGCGCCATCCTCGCCTCGCTTCATCCGCCACCGGCGGCGCTTCAGCGACGATGCAGCTTGAGCGGAGTAGAAACTTATAGCCTCGTAAAAGAGGAACCTTAACTGAACTGACTTCCAATTTCATAAGTAAACAGCAGACTTAAAATCTCAGCAAAGTCGATATGTTTGCTTTACGCATGTATCGACTTGCCGTAGGCAAAACTTAACTTCGGTTACAACCGAAACACAACTAAAAAAACGGCTCATAAGAGCCGTTTTTTTACTTCTTCGCCCACGTAGACGGTGAGAATGTTAGTATAAGCGGGAATATTTCAAGTCTGCCAAGAAGCATTGCAAAAGACAGCACAATCTTTGAGAAAGGCGAATAGAGTGCATAATTTGATGCCGGTCCGGCAGCACCTAAGGCAGGACCAATATTATTATAGCAAGCCGCCACTGCCGATATATTTGTTTCAAGGTCAAAGCTTTCAAAACCCAGTATGAAAACAAACAAGCAGAAGAAAAGGACATATATGGCAAGGTACGAGCCGAGAGAACTCATTGTGTTTTCGTCAACTCTCTTTCCCTCAAAGCGTATAACCGAAACGGATCTCGGGTGAAGGAGCTTCTGAAGTTCTCTTTTTATCTTTTTCATGAGAAGCACCACTCTAGACACCTTAAAGCCGCCTGCAGTTGAGCCTGCACAGCTGCCAATGAACATCAGAAGCAAAATTATTGTCTTTGAAAGAGTAGGCCACTGATTAAAGTCTGCCGTAGCGTAGCCTGTTGTGGTGACAATGGACGAAACCTGAAAAGCCGCATATCTTATACCCTCTGACAGGCTGTCATACATAGGCATAATATTTATTGTTATTACTGTGGCTGAAACAAAGAAGATTATCAGATAAGCCCAGAGTTCTTCACTTTTAATCACTGCTTTAAACTTCCTTATAAGAAGCAGATAGTAAAGATTAAAGTTAACGCCGAACATGAGCATAAATATTGTTATAACCCACTGCAGATAAGGCGAATAAGAAGCTATACTGTCGCCCTTTACACCGAAGCCACCCGTACCTGCCGTACCGAAGGCATGGATAAGGCTGTCAAAGACAGGCATCCCGCCCACAAGCAGAAAAGCAATTTCAACCACCGTCATAACAACATAGATAACATAGAGTATTCTTGCAGTCTGCGCCATTTTCGGCACCAACTTACCCACAATAGGACCGGGAGCCTCTGCTCTCAGGATGTGTATGCTTCTGTCGGAGACCTTTGGAATAACCGCCATAACAAACACAAGCACACCCATACCACCGACCCAGTGAGTGAAGCTTCTCCAGAAAAGAAGTCCCTTGCTCATTGCCTCAACGTCAGCTAAAATTGAAGCACCCGTTGTGGTGAAACCGCTTACGGTTTCAAAAAAAGCGTTTACATAGGAGGGTATTTCACGGCTGATATAAAAAGGCAAAGCACCCACGGCAGACAGAGCAAGCCAGGCAAGAGCAACAATAACAAAGCCCTCTTTGGCATAAATCACCTTGCTGCCAGGCTTGAATATCAGCGTCAGGGCAAAGCCCGTAACAAGCGCCACAGCTATGGATATCAGGAAATCCACGCTGCAGCTTTCTTTATATATAAGCGAAACTATCAGTGGAAGTACCATCAAAGCCGCCTCCAGCTTTATAACGGTACCCACCATATACAAAACCATTCTTCTGTTCATAGTTTTACCTCAGAATATCAGAGAGCCTTGATATGCGGTACTCTGCCGAAAGAATTATAACTCTGTCGCCCTGCATAACCATATCATCACCTTTAGGGATTATGGTCTTTTTGCCGGCACGGATAATGCCTGCAATAAGAATGCCCGGTTTGATTTTCAGGTCTTTGATAGGAATGCTCAGAAGCTTTGAATCGGGATGTACCTTGAATTCAAGTGCCTCAACCTTACCGTCCATAATCTTATAAAGAGTTTCTATACTGCTTCCAAGGGAGTTGTTGAGGGCACGGGTATATCTGAGAATAATATCTGACGTTATTGATTTAGTTGACACAAGACAGTCAAGGCCTAAATTTTCAGCCATCTTCATCATTTCATCACGGTTAACCTTTGAAATTACCTTGGGTACATTCTGGTTTGAAGCGAAAATTGAAATGAGGATATTTTCTTCGTCCATGCCCGTCAACGCAACAAAAGCATCAAGAGAGCGCAGACCTTCCTCTAAAAGAAGTTCCTGCTGTGAGCCATCGCCGTTAATAAACACCGCCTTGGGCAATACTTCGGAGAGCTGTTCACAGCGTGCAATATCCTTTTCGATTATTTTGACTTCATTACCTGAAGCAAGGAGCATTTTAGCCAGATAATACGCAGTCTTACTTCCGCCGAGTATCATTACGCTTCTCGCCTGCTTTTTAAGTATGCCGAGACCTTTAAGAAGCTTTTGCATATCGGCGGGAGCTGCAGCTATTGATATTTCATCCCCTGCCTGAAGTTCAAAGCTACCGTCAGGGATAATAACCTTGCCGCCGCGCATAACGGCGCCGATAAGAAACTCCACATTCTGTTTTTCACGAAGCTTTGAAAGCTTTTTTCCGCAAAGCGGCGAATCGCCTTTCAGCTTAACCTCTATCATTTCAAGGTTTCGTCTTGAGAAATATTCCACCTTAAAAGCAGAAGGCAGCTTGAGAATATTGTAAAGCTCCTGAGCCGCAAGAAGCTCGGGGTTTATTGACATGGAAAGGTCCAGCTGCTGACGCATAAAGCTAAGAGACCTGTCGTTATATTCAGGGTTTCTTATTCTTGCAACAGTATGGCTTGCGCCCATTTTCTTTGCAAGAAAGCAGGAAAGCATATTCATCTCGTCTGAGCCTGTTACACATATAAAAAGCTCTGCACTTTCAACAGATGCCTCTTCGAGAGTTTCACAGTCGGCAGAGTTGCCGCAAACACCTATTACATCATATATATTTGTTATTTCGCTTATAATCTCAGGGTTTTTATCCATCACTGTCACGTCATGACCCTCAGAGCATAGAGTTGCAACAATAGCTTTGCCTATTTTTCCGCAACCTGCAACGATAATGTTCATAGCTTTTCTCCTTATTTCTCTTCAATAGGTTTATAGTGGCGCAGATTTGAATCTATAAAAAACGCGCCGAGGTCAAGGGCATGGAAAAGAGTTCCGTCCTCCATAGGAAGCACCGTTATGCCTTCACCCTCTCCGCCGAAATTATCAATAAGCTTGGGCACATACATTATTCTGTCAAACATTTTTGTATATTCGCCTGTTTCCATATTTACTTTATATACAGCTCTTGTGGCATCGTTTGTTGCCGCAAGCATATAGCCCTCATACATCTCCGCGCCCTGAATTTTAGCAATCTCACTGCTCAGAGGTATAGTCTTTACATATTCCATAGTTTCAAGATCGAAGGCATATATTTCCACGGCATCTCTGCTGTTGCCCACATAGAAAACTCCTCTGTCTGCGTCACAGCAAACCCAAGGGCAGCCTCTGAAAAGTATATCTGTGGAAATAATCTTATACTTCCCCGTAAATTCAAGGGTTTCACCGTCATACACGGCAACTATGGGGTAGGAGAAATTATCACCGTCTTCTACGGAAGCATAAATTTTGCCCTCATAATAGCTTATGCCGCCAATGTGGTCACTGCCGTACTGCTCAAACGCTGCCAAAGCCTTTTTGTTGGCTTTAATTGTTGTTTCACCGTCCAGGCTCACTTTTGTCAGCTGACCGTTGCCTGAGAATATCCAGCTTTCGCCGTCGGTGGTAACACCCTGACTTCTTGTGAGAGTTTCAAGACCCACTGTTCTGGTGTTGCTTTCATAAGGGTAGATATCACCGTTGAAAAATGAGTTGACACTGCTTGTAACAGTCATAAGAAAAGCCATAACAATTGCTAATATTTCTAATATAGGATTCATATTCATTCTCCTTACATCTAGTGAAATCATTGTAGCACAAACAAAGAAAATAAGCAAGCAAAAAAACAGAAGCCTTACGGCTTCTGTTTCACAGTCATAATTCAATTATGCTTCTTCGCCTTCGGGCTTAAGTGTTTCGAAGAGACCCTTGATGAAGTCGATTACGATAGCGAAGATTTCTTCGATCTTTGCAAATACATCTGCTACTACGTTCACTTGGCGCACCTCCTTGAATAATTTGTAAAGTTATAATATCAAATACCAAATTAAATGTCAACAAAAAATCAAAAATATGAAAAACTTTAACAATTATTCAATAAATATTCTTTTTCTGACTATTCATCCTATATGATACTTTTCGCTGTATTCATCATATAGTTTGTTATAGTCACTTTCGGGAGACTTTTTCATCTGACGCAGATACTTATGAATATCCATTCCCTTATGCTCCATTTCAAGCACAAGGCCCGCAATATTTGAGCAGTGGTCTGAAACTCTCTCAAGGTTTGTCAGCAAATCACCCAGGATAAAGCCAAGCTCAATGGTACATCTGCCTTCCTGAAGACGTTTAATGTGCTTACTCTTGATTTTATCTCTCAGGTCGTCAACAACCTGCTCAAGAGGCTCAACCATCATAGCTGAATGCAGGTCATTATCCTTGAAGCTTCTGTAGGCAAGATCTGTGATTTCGCTGACAGCCGCCGCAAGAGTCATAATTTCATTCTTTGCCTTATCTGAGAAAGCGAGGTTTTTCTCGTTTATCTCCTCTGCAGAACCCATAACATTGACAGCGTGGTCGGATATTCTTTCGAAGTCACTTATAATATGAAGCAGCTTTGTCGCTTCGGTGCTGTCCTCGTCTGAAAGCTCAAGAGCAGACACCTTAACGAGATATGAGCCGAGTTTATCTTCGTACTTGTCGGCTTTTTTCTCTGCGGCAAGTATTTCCTCTGCCTTTTTTTCACTGAAATTATCAAGCATTGACAGTGCAGAATCTATTGCGCTGATTGATATTTCAGCCATTTTTTCCGTTACGTCTCTGCAGCGGTCAACTGCAATTGCAGGTGTGGCAAAAAGTCTTTCGTCAAGAATTTCATATTTTTCTTTTTCTTCTGTATCTCTGACGGTTATCATTGCAAGCTTTTCAAGAAGCTTGGTAAAGGGCGCCCACACGAGTGTGCAAAGAAGGTTAAAGACTGTATGAACAACAGCTATACCCATCTCGTCAATGATGTTTTCTGTAAAGGAAAAATCTACAACTGCATTGATACCGTAGAAAGCGGCAAGAAGCACGGCAGTACCGATAAGATTGAAATAAAGATGCACAAAAGCCGTTCTCTTTGCATTTTTGTTTGCGCCTAAAGATGAAATCATAGCCGTTACCGTGGTACCGATATTCTGACCCATAATAATGGGGATAGCTGCACCAAAGGTAATTGCCCCCGTTGAGGAAAGTGCCTGCAAGATACCCACAGATGCCGATGATGATTGAATAATCGCCGTAAGCACCGCACCTGCCAGTACACCTAAAATGGGGTTAGTGAAAAGGGTAAGTATATTGGTAAATTCAGGCACATTCTTAAGCCCCGACACTGCATCGGACATTGTGCTCATACCTGTCATAAGCACAGCAAAGCCTAAAAGGATAGTTGCCGTGTCTTTCTTTTTGTTGCTCTTTGTAAACATAAGAAATGCAATACCCACAAGGGCAAGCACGGGCACAAATGAATCCGGCTTGAAAAGCTGAACAACAGGGTTTGAGCTGCTGATGCCTGCAAGAGACAAAATCCACGCCGTAACGGTAGTACCGATGTTGGCGCCCATAATAATGCTGATTGCCTGATGAAGCGTCATAATGCCCGAGTTAACAAAACCGACCACCATAACCGTTGTTGCCGAGGATGACTGAATTACAGCCGTAACAACCATGCCCAATAAAAATCCGTTTATCGGATTGCTTGTCATTTTTTCCAGAATGGTTTTCAGCTTACCTCCGGCTTTCTTTTCAAGAGCATTGCCCATGGTCTGCATTCCGAAAAGGAAAAGTGCAAGACCGCCTATAAGGGATAAAACATCAAAAATATCCATACTTACCTCTCTGATCTCTGGTTTTGAATATTTATTAAATCAACATAAATCGATATCATTTTTATAATATCAAATTGTGTATAGTTTCTGCAATAGTTTTCTCTAAAAAAACAAATTTATTTTTTTATCGGCTCATACGCGCAAAAAAATGAAAAATAATAAATATTTTATGTTTTTCGTGTGTTTTTTATTGACAAACGATAAAAACTATGCTATATTGGCCTTGCAAACATAAGTTTTGGAGGTAAGAATTATGTACACAAGCGAAAAAAGCACAAAGCTCACCCTTTACATTACATACGCTTTTATGGCACTGCTTGCGGTTTTAATGGTTGTCGCCGTACCCGGTGCGAGATGGTTTTTCGGCGACATTGTGCGTGACAGCACCGTACGCATTATGCTCACGGCATTTTATGTGTGCTGTCCTGCAGGTTGGCTCGCTCTGATTTTCATTATGAAAATACTTAAAAACATCCTTGCCGAAACAGTTTTCACTGCAAAAACTGTAGCCTGCCTTCGCTATCTTTCATGGTGCTGCGCCTTTGTTGCAATCGCCTGCGCTGTCTGCGGACTGTTTTATATGCCTCTTTTCATTTTTGCTTTCGGAGCCGCCTTTATGATGCTCATTTTAAGAGTGCTCAAAAATGTAATGGCAAAGGCAACCGAGATTAAAAGCGAAAACGAGCTCACAATTTAAGGAGGTGCCTCAATGTCAATTATTGTTAACTTAGATGTTATGATGGCAAAGCGCAAAATTTCCTCAGGTGAGCTTGCCGCAAAAATCGGCATAACACAGGCAAATCTTTCCATACTCAAAACCGGCAAGGCAAAGGCTATACGCTTTTCGACTCTCGAGAGCATCTGCAAGGTTTTAGACTGTCAGCCGGGGGATATACTTGAATTTACCGACGAAGAATGAGGTGACAAAAATGGATGACAACAACATAAAAACAAATTCACTTAAAGCCACTCTTAAGGCGGATATCTTTGATTTTATCATTCCCTTTATCTCTTTTTTCACAGTTTACTTTCTGGCAAAAGAAATCATAGACGAAGGG
>JAZSPF010000082.1:0-4396 GCA_045537315.1 Acutalibacteraceae bacterium | reverse complement strand
CCTGAGGTGAGAATGCCCCAGAGCCAGAACCAGCCCTTTCTGTCTTCACAGAGAAGTGAAAGTGTGCCCATTTCTGACAGAGGGTTGTTGCCCCAGAAAAAGGGAAGCGCAAGTCCATAGACAAAAGCTAAAAAGAGAAATGTGATACAAATAGGTTTAGAGAGATTTTTTTCCGTTTTCATTTTTTGATTCCTTTCCGTTTTTTATATTTTACCATATGATTATAGCATTGACAATACAGTTTATATTTTATATACTGAAAAAAAGAGAAAAAAAAGGAGATTTTTTATGAAAGAAAAAAAGAATCTGTTTAAAACAAAGGCACTCCCCTGCACTTTGCTCGCCTTTCAGGTGCTTGCGGCAATACTTTATTACGCCGGCAGAGAATCCTGGGTTTTCGTCAATATAACACTTGGCATTGAGCATTTCACCTTTATGCTTTTATGGGTGATGATTGTCAACGCTCTCGCCCTCACTGCCCTTTCAGCTGTGAGCCTTTATTCAAAGAAATTTTCAGAAAAAAAGCTGTTTAAAGTCCTTCTCGGCATCGGAGTCTTTATAGGCATCGCAACCTTCATTTATGCACTTGTGAATGCCATTATAGTGATGTTTGACGAAATGAGACACGCCTACCTTCTCTATCTGGGGGAATCTCTCATTTCTGCCTTCTTCCTTGTTACGGTACCTTTTATGGCTGTGTTTTTCCATAAGCTCCCCTGCAAAGCAAAAAGAGCCATCTCTGCTATCGTAATCATTGTCACTTTGCTTATAACTCTTTCTCAGCTCGTACCCTTTACTCCTTATAAAATAACCTCACATCCTATGGTAATCGATAACGGCGAAGGCTACAGCATTGTTTTTTCAACAAACGATGCAGGTACAGGCTATATAGAATACACCTATGAGGGTGAAGATTATAAGGTTTATGATGCCAAGGGCGGCAAGCTGAGCACAGACAGCACAATTCACAGCGTGGAAGTACCCTATGAGCATCTGAGAAACAACTCATATAAAGTCGGCTCAGTGCGAGTCATTGAAGCCTACAGCTACGGCAGCAGGCTCGGCAAGGAAGTAGTTTCAGAGCAGTACACCCTGAATTATGTTGACAGCGAAGACCAGACCTGGCTTGTGATTTCAGACTGGCACACAATGCTTGACACTGCCCATGATGCAATAGATTATCTGGGTGAATATGACGGTGTTGTCCTTCTCGGCGATGCAACTCCCGGTGTGGACTTTGAACAGCAGGTAGTAAGAAATATTGTGCAATTCGGCGGTGAAGTGACAGAAGGCACAAAGCCTGTGCTTTACATAAGAGGTAACCACGAAACGAGAGGCGACTATGCAAGCGAGCTTGGCGATGCTCTCGGTCTGCAAAAATTCTACTACACGGCAGACATTGGCCCCTACTCCTTCCTCATCCTCGACAGTGGCGAAGATAAAGACGACTCACACCCCGAATACGGCAGCACAACTGATTACAACACCTACAGAGCCGATATGATAGAGTGGCTCAGCGATGTTGAGTTTGACAACGATAAGGTTATCGCCCTTTGCCATTCATGGCGCATAAGTGATGTTGAGCAGGAGCTTTCCGATAAAGGCTGGCAGGAGCTTGACAGAATAGGTGCACGTCTTATGATTTCAGGTCACGAGCATCAATGCAGAGTTCTTGGCGAAGGCAGTGACAGAGAGAAAGAAATCTTTTCAAAGTATCCCCATATAGCAGGCTACCTTGACGGCGGCAAAACAGGCGAAGATTATATCGCCACAAAAATGACTCTTTCAGATGAAGGTATTGACCTTGTGAGCATTGACAACCACGGTCAGACCGTTTTAGAAAAATCCTTTGGGTGGTAAAAACTGAACATATATAATAAGAGGCTGAAAAAACAGCCGACTCACAAAACCATTGTAAAAGCTGAACAGGCTATGCAATGGTTTTTGTTTATCAGGCAAAAAAACTAACCCGCTGCGGAAACTGCAGACGCAGGCGGGTAGAGGCTTTTTGAAAAGTGATAAATTAAGGAATATCTGAATGGCTGATAAAAAATTACACGCTTGCCCGCTTCGGAGTCTGCAGTTGAAGGCGGACTGCGGCTTTCTGAAAAGAGATGAACTGCCGTCAACAAAAAAGAGCGCTTTGCTTCCTTTGTCGCTCCGGACAAAGGAAGTGCCATAGCGGCATGAGCGTATAGAAACTTACTTTTTGCTGTTTGCTTCCTTGCAACCCGTCGGCATAAAAATAAGAGGCTGTTTTTTACAGCCCCTTTAGCTTATTTTATCTTATATTCCAATTTTGTATAGTCGCCCTTGATATACTCGCCTGAAATAAACTTACGGGCAGTGAAAACAACTCTGTCATCATAAACCTCACAGTAGTAGCCTGTACCGCAGTCCTGAATGCCGAAGTTGTTGGGCTTTCTGTAGCCGGGGATGCTTATGGAGTGAACGCCTTTTTCTTCACTGAGAGTTTCAGCAACCTTTTCATAAATACCGCCGTGAAGATGGCCGTTGATAAAGAACACGTTGCTGTATTTTTCCATTACGACGCGCACATCGTCATTCTGCTCGCCCATATCGCCTGTTTTCCACACCTCGGGCAGACCGTGAGTTTCAGCAAAGGGCTGATGGCACATCACAAAAACAGGCTTGCCGTCTTTAGTACCCCTTGCAAGCTCTCTGTCAAGGAAGTCAATCTGCTCTTTTGAGATATATGCCTTTTCCAGCACTCGCTTCTCGGTACACAAAACAATAAATGTGTAACCGTTTATGTCGTAGGAATAATAGATTTTTCCCGTTTTGTCTTTCAGGTACTCTGCCGTCTTTTTAACCATTATCTTTTTATTTTTCTTATAGAAAAGACGTGCATCATGGTTGCCCATTGTAACAAACATATTTGGAATAACCTTCTGATTATCAAGCACACGGAAAAATCTTTCATACTCATTGTTGGTGCCGTAATCGGCAATATCGCCTGCAATAAGAAAAGCATCAAACTTTTCTTTTGAGTTTTCGATATCAATAAATGTATTTCTCAGGTTAACTTCTGCACTTTCTCTGTTTGGCAGATGCGTGTCTGCAATAATAGCCATAGAGAGCTTAACCTTGTCGCTGTCTTCAAAAACTATAGGGTCATCCTTTTTAACCTCATAAATAACATCATATTTAGGTGACATGGCCTGAATTTGTTTTGCATACTTCATAAAAAACAGCTTAATACCCATAATCATTCTCCCTGTATAAAAAATCTAATGTATATTATAACATTTGCTGTAAAATTTTTCAAGTGCACAAAACATATCAGAATTTAAACGAATTATCACATAGCTTTTCAATTGTAAAATTGAGTTGAGTAATCTATCGGCATTATGCAAAAAAACTCACTGTTGCTTTTGTAAAAAAAGTCAAAAATAAAAAAAGTGTTTGAAATACAATGTAATAAGTGTTACTATATAATGGAAAAAATGTGACGGAGGAATCTTAAAATGAAAAAACTTATCGCTTTACTCCTTTCAGTGCTTATGATTTTACCTTTTGCTCTGGTACCTGCCACAGCAACCGCAGCAGAGGCTGAGCCTGCAGTAAAGATTGCCGAAAGCCTCGACAGTGCTTTTGCAGAGGGCGAAAACAGCCTTGTTGTTTTTGTAACAGGCATCGGTCAGAGCTATTCTTATCTTTTTGACAAGAGCTACACTGAAGAAGGCGCCTTTGAAAAGGGCACTCTGCAGGACTATGAAAACTATGCTCCCCTTATTGCTGAAGGCAAGTATATGACAAGATGGAATCTTTTCAACAGCTTTGATGAGGTTTTCTCAAGCGATGCAACAATCAAAACTATTGTCAAGCTTGTTCTCCAGCTTCTCTTATCATCCTTCATAAGAAAAACCGTTATTGACGAAGAAGCTGTTCAGTCCCTTATAAGAGACCTTTTCCACTTCAACCTCGTTGGTGAAGACGGCAACGGAGACCCCAGAGTAGTAACCCCCAGATACACAATTCCTGTTTCAGAATTCCCCGGCAATGAAGCAAGAGAGCGTTTCTATTCTTCAATCCCCTGCAAGGATATTGCAAGAGAAAAATTCGGTGCAAACTTTGAAGACTATCTCTATGTTTTCAATTATAACGCTTTC
Source organism: Acutalibacteraceae bacterium (assembly GCA_045537315.1). Taxonomy (GTDB): domain Bacteria; phylum Bacillota; class Clostridia; order Oscillospirales; family Acutalibacteraceae; genus UBA6857. Next base: position 263 of record JAZSPF010000082.1, on the reverse strand, counting down.
TCCTACACTTCAAAAAATGTTTCAGGTCTTCACGACTTTGTTGAAACTATCCTCAGAGAAAACAAAGTGGGAGCAAAGGATATCGTTCTCGTACCTATGAGCATGGGTGCATCTGTTGTTACTGCATATATGGATGCATATCCCACAAGAGCTGAAAACCACATCAGACGCGTTGTCAGCATCGTTGGCGCATGGGACGGCAGTGATGTTGTGGCTGACCTTCTCACTCAGCAGTACTGCGATAACTCAGCAGACCTTTTCTA
>JAZSPF010000105.1:0-8277 GCA_045537315.1 Acutalibacteraceae bacterium | reverse complement strand
TCTGCAAGCTCTTTTATAAGAGGATATGCGGCAACACCAGTTGCAACACTCAGGCGACTTTCAGGGTCACTTTCCTTGCAGTTTTCGATTTCATAAAGGAATTCTTCTTTAAGTGAAGTCCACATGCCTACGCCGTTTTCAATCTGACAGTAGGTCTCGTAGTATTCGCCCTCGGGCATTTCCCTTTGAGCCTTGAGATAAAACTCATCGGCAGCGTACACAAGCCTTGTGCCGTATTGCTCTTTGAATTTTTTGCCGTATTCGTCAATTATGTCAATTACCTCGCCGGCAGTTTTTTTATCGTACTGCGGCATATCATAAAGACCCTCACGGTATTTTGTCACACCTACGGGTACACAGGCTATGCTCTGAAGTGACGGACAGAGTTCTCCTAATTTCTCAAGGGAATAACGAAGCTCCTCGCCGTCGTTCACGCCGGGACAAAGCACAAGCTGAGTGTTTATGGCAATGCCGTTTTGTGCAAGGCGGTGAAGCACATCAAGACTCTCACCTGCATTTTTATTCTTCATCATCCTCACACGAAGCTCTTTATTCATAGTGTGGACACTGACATTGACGGGGCTTATATGCATTTCAATTATCTTTTCAATGTCACGCTCACTGAGATTAGTCAGTGTGATATAGTTACCGAAAAGAAAGGACAGACGTGAATCGTCATCCTTAAAATAAATCGACTCACGAAGCCCTTTGGGATTCTGGTCAATAAAGCAGAAAATACACTTATTTTTGCAGTGTCTTTCCTTATCCATAAGATAAGTTTCAAACTCGAGACCTAAATCTTCATCCTCGCCTTTGTTTATCCACGTTGCCCGTGTTTTTCCGTCTCTTTCATATACAACATTGATTCGGCTGTTTTTTGTGTAAAACTGATAATCAAGAAAGTCGGTTATTTCCTGCCCTGCTATTTTAATCAGTCTGTCCCCTGCTTTTATGCCTTTTTTGTCGGCAGGTGAAAGCTTTATAACATCTTTAATTAAAACTGACATAAAATAACTCCTTTCATAAGTTGGCGGAAGTCGAACACAACAAGTCTGAAATGCTCGATTTATGCCGCCTTTGTTGATTTTTTCTCCTTGCAATACGCAAGTATGGCTTCGTCGAAGAAAATCCCAAATGCACCAACTTGAGCACTTCAGATTCTCCGAAGTTTAACGGGAGGAGATTTTTATTGCAGCAAGGCGAAAAACGCAGAAAGGCTCGCGCCTTTCAAGGCTTTTTAACACAGCTGCGGTGAAAATATACCCCATTAAGCCTTGTTGGGTTCGACTTCCGCCAACTTAAATTACAAGTAAAAAAGGTGAAGAAAGCTAAACCGCTTCTCCACCTCTCAAGTTCCAAAGGCTTAGTCTTCGTCCTTAACAACAACCTGCTTACCTTTGTAATAGCCGCATTCACCGCAAACCTTGTGGGGTACAGTGTATGCACCACACTGCTTGCATCTTACAAGTGTGGGAGCGTCAAGCTTCCATACATTTGAACGTCTCTTGTCTCTTCTTGCCTTTGATACTCTTCTCTTTGGTACTGCCATCTTCCAGCACCTCCTTTTATAATATTCGTCTTAAACTTACTTATTCGTCCAAAAGACCTAACAGAACCTCGAAACGGGGGTCTATGTCTTTTTTGCATGAGCACGGACCTTCATTTAAGTTTGCACCGCACTTCGGGCAAAGGCCCCTGCAATCATCGTCACAGAGGATTTTACTCGGCAGAGCAAAGTAAATGTCTTCTAAAGTGAGTCTCTCAATATCAAGCTTCATATCCTCAACTATGATATATTCATCAGTTTCGTCATTCTGAAGCTCTGTTACGAGAATATGCTCCACGGGAACTTCCATATCAAGTTCAAGCTCCTCAGCACATCTGCTGCAATCAACATCCATACTGAAGGTGGCTACGGCTTTAACCGTTACTATCTCGGCAACATTCTCTATTTTTCCCTGAAGCTTAACAGGTGTCGTGAATGGAAACACACCGTCAATTTCCTCAGAGGAAAAGTCGAATTCAAAGTCGAGAGGTATTGCGGTTATACCGCCGTTAAACAGATTTTCAAGTTCAATAAACATAACTCACCTCATATTAACGAATAACATTATATAGATATCACTTCGATTTGTCAATAAAAAACCATAAAATAACTTCAAAATTTTTTCTTTTTCGCTTATTACTTGGTTTTAACGCTTATTACCGAAGAATTGTAGCCCGTATAATCCTTCTCGCCTACCGTTCTTATGGCTCTGACCTTGAATTTATACTGAGTTTTTTTGCTAAGGCCCGTCATTGTGAAGCTGTTTTTCTCAGATGTACCTGCTAAAACATATGAGCCGTTTTCTTTTGAATAATATGAAATCTCATAGTATGTGGCTCCACTGACCTTGTTCCATGAAAGAGCAATCTTTGACGTTGTTGCAGAGGTACTCTTAAGACCCGTGACCTTTGCAGGATCAGTGCTGAATTTATAAACTGACGAGTAGCTGCCCTTTGAGAGAGCCTTTCCGTCTTTGACAACGGCACTCATCACCTTATAAGAATAGGTTTTACCTGCAGTGAGACCGCTGAAGGTGTAGCTTCTTGAAGAAGTCTTTGCCACCTGCTCATACTTCTTAGACGAAGAATTGTAACGGTAGACATAGTAATAGTTTGCTCCCACGGCGGCAGGCCATGAGATTTTCTGGGTTTTATCCGTTACGCTTGACAGAGTTATCTTGCTGACCTTAGAGGGCTTAAGTGTTGCAGTGACAGATGTCATACCGCCCTTTCTTGTGCCTGTGTTAAGTCTGATATAAGCTCTGACAGTCAATTTATATGTTGCGCCCTGACGAAGGCCTGTCAGCTTATAGGTAGTGTCTGTAACTGTCTTTTGCAGATTGTATTTACCGTCTTCGTAAATATAAACATTATAGCAGTCTGCATTTTTCACCTTATCCCACTTAAGTGTTACCGAAGTGGTGGAAGGAGAAGCAGTAAAGTTTTTCACCTTATCGGGCAGTGTTGTTGCGCCGATTTCTTCAGAAAGCTCACTTTCAACCGTCTTTTTGCTTACCTTATAGACTGCACTGACTTTGTAATAGTCAACAGCACCGTATGAAAGACCGCTGACACTGTAATAGTTATTTTTGCCCGAAGCTATCTTTACATACTTACTGCCGTTTTTACGGTAAACATTATAGCTGTCGGCTTCATCAATGCTTTCCCAGATAAGCTTATAAGATGATGCCGTTACACTGCTGAGAGTAAAGTCCTCAGGCGCCGAATAGGCAGTTGTCACATTGACTGCATCAGACATCTCAGAGGTGTAAACAGTGCCGTCAATTTCTCCGAAGCAGGCAACCGTAAACTTGTATTGCGTAGCCATCTTAAGCTTTTTCACAGTTGCTTCATTCTTATTGGACTCTGCCGCTTTTATATAGTCTTTCTTTTCGCTGTCATAAATATAAACTATGTAGCCTGATGCTTTTTCGTTTTCAGCCCACTTTAGAGTGACTTCATCATCTTTGATTTCAGTACCTCTCAAGTCCTCAGGTTTTTCGGGCAATGTGACAAAGCTCAGCTCGTCACTCAGCGCACCTACAATTGTGTTGTTATCACTCTTTGCCACTGCGGCAACCTTGAATTTATACTGCGTAAACTGACTCAATGCTGAGAAAGAGCAGGAAAGACTGCCGTATTCACCGTAGAGTCTGTATTCACCGTCTTCATAGAAATAAAGATTATATTTGTCGGCACCCTCAGCCTTTTGCCAACTGAGCTTAGCCTGACTGCTTGTGACATTCTCAACCCTAAGAAGCTTCACGGTTTCAGGTGAAGTCATAGCATAAATTTCCTTGGAGTAATCGGAAACATCTGCACCGCACACAGCAGCAACCTTATATGCATTTTCCTCACCTGCCGAAAGGGAAGATACAATATAACTTGTACCCTTGACAGTGGCTATCTTCTGCCATTTGCCGTCTTTGTAAAGAGCAACATTATATTCCTCGGCACCTTTTACACTGTCCCACGAGAGGGTGTAACCGTTTGTTTTTATGCTTGACACACTTACGTTCTTAGGTATTGAAAGGCGTGATGAAGGGGTAACCTTATCGGAATATGCACCGTAAACAGACTTGCTGCCGTTTTTGATATAAGCTCTGACACAGTATGAATCATATATAAGCTCGTCAAAGCTTATTTCATATTTGCTTTCTTCACTGCTGACCTTGGCAAGCTTAGTGTATTTATTGCTATCCTCATCATAGCCGTAAACAAGATAACCTTCACATTTTGCCACCTTTGCCCATGATATTTCTGCACCGCCGCCCGAATAGGTCATGGAAGCAGACTCGATTGCATATGGCTTTGTTGCCGTTATAATACCCGCATTTGCCGAGTGAGAGGCACCCGTAACTGACCTGACGGTTACGGTGAACTTTTCAGCATTGGGAACGTTCTTGAAGCTGTGAGAGGTCTTTGCACTTTCAGCTACAGTCAGATTTCCTTTTGAGTCACTGTATGCATAAATATACTTATCTGCCTTTTGGTCAGCACTTACCGTAACCTTGAGAGTTTCCGTATAGGCACTCACCTGAACAGTACCCAAAGAAGGCGCCGCATCGGACACGGTGTATTTAACAATATCAATTCTGCCTACAGAGTCATAAGACATGAGGTGAACTGTGCCTTTTTTGAGGAACTCGACCTCATTGTCCGATATGACCTTTGCAACGGCAGTGTCCGATGAAATAAGGGACATGGCTGTGTTTTCACCCTTGTGGTAGCTGATGGTATATCTGCCTGTGGGGACACTTGTGCTGCTTGTGTAACTGACAAAATCCTCGGGAACATAGCCCTCATAGGTTTTGCCGTCTTTTGTGAAGCTGACTTTAACCCAGTGGGGATATTGAAGTATGTTTACATAGTAATCGCTGTCTGTAAAGGTCTTTGAAAGCAGTGTCAGTTCCTGACCTGGAGAAAGCTGAAGGGCTTTACCCGAGGCATCCGTCAGCTTTGCATTATTCGTTGACGGACCCGTACGAACATTGCAGTTTGCCGTGGTGGAAACCTTTGCTGTCTGAGCTATTGAATCGGCGTTTGAAGCAAACTGGGTACTGATATCCTCAGAAGGCATATTTTTAAAAACGGGAATTGAAAAAACATTTTTCTGATATAGCTTTCCGGTTTTTGCATAAGCTATATAATTGGTATATCCCTGTGAGCAGGCGCCTGAAACATTTGTCATATACTGGTGAGTATAAAGAGCCTTGTCACCGTCGGGATTAACATTGAATTTTTGCAGATAACCTGTAAACTGCCCTACGGCAATATAAGATTTTGCAAGGTATTCAGCGCCGCCCCTGATGGATTTTTGCGGTGTATTCCAGGGTCTTCCGTAGGTTGTTGATGTGCCCTCGGCACCGCCGTTAGCCCACTCAAGTCCGCGTTTTATTGCTCCTTCACCGTCGCTGGCACCTATGTTGTAGAAATTGTATATTCCGGGGTAAGCCACATGGGTACCCGAAACACTTGCACTGCCGTCTGCACCTACTTCATTTCTTATTTTAGATGCAAGATAACAGGGGTTGATATCATAGGCTTTGCCTGCCTCAAATATCACCTGAGCGTATTTTTCCTTTGTTTCAACGGTGGCTCCCTCACTGTCGTAATATGTAATATAACTGTCAGCCATATAAGAGCCTTTGAGTACGGCTTCTACATCAGAGACAGAAAAGTTATCGCTGAAAGACAGCTTTTCAAACTGAAAAATGCCTTCTTCATTCAGAAAGTTTCTCGGGTCAATGAAATATTCAACAGCAAGACGGTTAGCAGTAACAAAACCGCCGTCCTTATAGATATATTTATCCTTTGCGGCATCGTAGTCCCCCGGCTCCCTGCTTTTTAAATTTTCACTTGAAGCAGAATGATCTATAAGAGACTTGGCACCTGTTTCGTTATCAATTACCGTCTTCCAGTCAAGACCCGTTTCAAAGGGCGTAAAGACCCAATCGGGATATTTTTCGTGCAATTCTCTGAGATACGGTTTATAGCTTTCAGGGAAAGCCGCTATGCTGCTTTCAAAGCCGTCATCTGCACTCAGAGCGCAGAAACACAGAGCCGTACTCAGAATGAGAGTCAGCGCCGCTGTCAATATAAACTTTTTGTTTTTCATGATGTTCATAGTCCTATTCCTTTATTTCAGGCTCACTTATGTCGCCCTTTTTATTTAAAAGCTCCTCTATTTCACCTAAGATGCTTTCGAGTCTGTCTGAAGCCTGAGTTATTTTATCAGCACCTGAAGAGCGCAGTTCGGCTAAGATTTCCTCATCCTCGGCACTGAAAACAGCTTCCTCCTGCTTTGCATATGCTTTTTCCTCAAGCTCGTCGATTTTTCTCATAAGGTCATATATTTCTTTTTCGCTCTGCTGTCTGTAGGCATAGTATTCATTATGAAGCATGGCAATATACTCCATAACATCTTCCCTGTTAAAGCCGAAAAGTGCTTTTCTGAAATTTCCTGTATTTTCCATATTTCTCACATTCCTTTAAATTACAATCTCAAAATTAACCATTATAATTTTATCAAAAAAAACAGATAATTGCAACTGTATTGAAAAATTAGGTCATAATGTGTATAATTTGTAATCAGTGAGGTGATAAAAATGCTTGAATTACCCGGATATGCACTTGAAGTTATAAGCTCTCTTGAAGGTGCAGGCTTTGAGGCCTATGTTGTGGGCGGCTGTGTCAGAGATATGCTTATGGGCAAAGAAATCAACGATATTGACATAACGACAAATGCTATGCCCGAAGAGACTAAGAAAGTCTTTTCCTCAAGAAAAATAATTGACACAGGCATAAAACACGGTACCGTAACCGTTCTTGCAGACGGCAACCCCATTGAAGTCACCACATACAGAATTGACAAAGGCTACTCCGACGGCAGGCATCCTGACGAGGTTTCTTTCACAAGGAATCTCACAGAAGACCTTGCAAGACGTGATTTCACCGTAAATGCTATTGCCTATAACCCGAAAGCAGGAATTGTCGACCCTTTCGGCGGTAGGGATGATATAAAAAACATGGTGCTTCGCTGTGTAGGCGATGCCGAAAAGCGCTTCAATGAGGATTCACTTCGCATACTCAGGGGACTTCGCTTTTCTTCCACACTGGGTTTCACCTTAGAGGCAGACACAGCAAACTCCGCCGCAAGCTGTAGGAAGCTACTTAAAAACATCAGTGCCGAAAGAATATATATTGAGCTTTCAAAAATGCTCTGCGGAAAAGATATAAGGCGTGTACTTCTCACTTATACGGAGATTTTCGAGGAAATTCTGCCCGAATTGGGAGGCATGAAAGACTTTGACCAAAAGAACTTCCACCATATTTATGACGTACTTGCCCACACTGCAGCAGTGGTTGAAAGCATTGAGCCTGTCCCGCATCTTCGCTTTGCAGCACTGTTTCACGATTGCGGCAAGCCGGAGTGCTTCACTCTTGACAGCAACGGCGTAGGCCACTTTAACAAACACGCCCGCATAAGTACAGACAAAGCAGAAAAAGCTCTGACAAGGCTCAAAAGCGATAATTTCACCAGAACCAGAGTCACTCAGCTTATAAAGCTTCACGATACGCCCATTGAACCACAGGCAAATGTGATAAAAAAGAAACTTAACAAATACGGCGAGGAGCTTTTCTTTGACCTTATAAAACTGCAAAGAGCCGACAATATGGGGCAAGCCCCCAACTTTCACTACAGACAGGAAATCTACACACAAATTGAGAATATTGCCCATGAAATTATTGAAAGTCAGCAGTGCTTTTCTCTTAAAGATTTAGCTGTAAAAGGCGATGACCTGAGTGACGCAGGTCTGAAAGGCAGAGAGATAGGTAACGCCCTGAAAGTGCTTCTTGATGCCGTAATGGAAGGCAAAGCGGAAAACACAAAAGAGTCCCTTCTGGAATATTATCACACCAATGTGAAATCTGTATGAAAAAACAGCGCAGGTCATTACCTTATTAGGTAGTGACCTGCATTTATTATCTGATTATTCTACAATATAAACCTTAACTCCGTGCTTTTCGGGTGCTGCCAGAATTTCCGTTGCACCTTCGCTGTATTTCTCCTCCCAGACGTCATAGACCTTGTAGCCTTCCTTTTTAAGAAGATTAACATAGCCTAAATTTGCAATTTTCTTCAGGTCTATTGTTGTACCATTCTGCTTGCCACTCTTATTAAGCACGCAAACGGCAACCTTTGAGCCTTTAAGAGGCTTTACGAGCACA
>JAZSPF010000005.1:0-3080 GCA_045537315.1 Acutalibacteraceae bacterium | reverse complement strand
GGAAACCTAAGTCAATCCTTTCGGATTGACGAGGATTTTAACAAAGAAGTGGCGGAAATCATCCGATAAAAAACACGGTTCGGATTATTACCGTCACCCTAAGGAGAGATTATTATGCTTTTCCTTGCAGTAATTTTTACTGCCTTTGCCGTTTCATACGGCTGGGGTATGCGAGGTTGTATTATCGGCGGCGAAAAAGGCGCATTGTTACCGGGGGCACTTCTGGGACTTTGCCTTGCTTTTTTTGTCTGTGACGGTGAATTTTCTTATTTGTATCTGTTCTTTGCCGCTGTCGGCGCGCTGTCAATGTTTTACGGCGGAACGGAAACCTACGGACAGACCTTGGGCTTCGTTCTCCACCCCGAAAGAGACGGCTACAAAAACAAATTCCATATAGGTATTCTCGGTGTTTTCCTTAAAGGCGGTCTGTGGTTCTCGCTCTCTGCAGGTATGCTTTCAATGCTCATAGGTGCATTGTCGGGCGAATACTATTCTCCGCTTGAATACTCTGTACTCTTTCTTCTCATCCCCCTTTGTACGCTGGCAGGTCCCAAAATTTTCAATTCTCCCTACGACAAGGCAAACAAACGCTTTCCTAAAATATATTTTTCTCTCGACAGATTCGAGGAATGGGGCGGCAATGTTCTTATCATCCTCGGGATTGTGATTTTGTCGGCTGTAAATAAGGACATTCTGACACTTGGCGCTGTCGCAACAGGTTTCTTGTTCGGCGGTGCAGGCTTTACAATAGGTCTTATTTTATATAAGCTGTGCACTAAGGGTACAAAAAACCGCCAATTCTTCAAAAAGCTCAACCAAAAGCATATGATAGAGGGCTGGAAGCTTATGGAGCACGTCTTCGGTGCCGTTGCAGGCGGCGGTGTGATGCTCTATTTCGGCTTGTGTTCCGATAAAATAGGTCAGCTGCTTTCAAAAACAGACCTCTCTTCTTTGCCTCTTTCGGGAGATAAGGATTTTATTGCAGGTGTCGCTGTAATAGCTACGCTGTTTTTGTCCGCCTTAATTTATCCTATAAGATTTATACTCGAAAAAAAGGGCAAAAAATTCAATGACCGTACATACGAAATGCTCGAAAGACCTCTGTGGTCTGCTTTTCCGCTTATCCTTGTTTTTATGGGAAGTGAAACGGCAGCAGCAGCGGCGGCTTTCATTACCCTTCTTTATGCCCTGTGCGAAAAATGCGCTCTCGAATGGTTCAGGGGCAGAAAAATCGAAAGGCTTGTCCGTATTTCAAGTGCCGTACTTCTGATTTTAAGCCTCCTTTACTTCGTTTTCTGCTTCTTTTCCGGCGGCGGAAAAATCACTCCTACCGAGCTTATCATTCTTTACACTCTTGTGTACACTCTCCCCTGCGTGCTCTATTTCTTCACAAGTCAAAAGCGCAAGGAGAGAAAAGAAAAGAATATGGGTATACTCAGCTTTTACAACGGTACGGGGCTGGTTGTGGGAAATTTTATCGTTCAGAGTATAATTATCACACTTTTTGTCAGTTTTTACTTTCATTTTTAACAATTAATTCTTGCAATGCCGATATTATTATGTTAATATAGAATAGAAAAATTATCCGGAGGGAAAAGAAATGAAGAAAATTATTTCAGTTATCCTTGCAATCATTATGCTTTTCACCCTCGCTATGCCTGCCTTTGCAGCAAGTGAGACAAAAGCTAAAGTGCCCGTAACAACAAGCTCTTCTCTTGACAGTGCTTTTGTTGACGGCAACAGCCTTATCGTTTTCGTAACAGGTATCGGTCAGTCTTTCTCATATCTCTTTGACGAAAGCTATACTCAGGAAGGTGCTTTTGAAAACGGCACTCTTCAGGACTATGAAAACTATGCTCAGCTTATCGCAGACGGCAAGCATTCCAACAGATGGAACCTTTTTGCTGTTGATTTCGCAGAAGCTCTCAAAGACGGCGAAACAGTCAAAGCTCTTTTAAGCGTTGTCGGCGGTGTTCTCGGCACTCTCTTCTTCAGAACAAATATGGTTAAGGAAGAAAGCGCACACACACTTATTTCAAAGCTTTTCAGCAACAACCTTATTGACCAGAACGGCAAGCCCAACAACAGAGTTATTACTCCCAGATACACAATGCCCGTTTCAGAGTATCCCACAAATGCCCAGGGCGAAAGCGAAGCAAAGGACCGTTTCTACGGCTCTATCCCCTGTGCAGAGGTAGCTGAGGCTGCTCTCGGTGAAAACTACGAAGATTATCTCTACTGCTTCAACTACAACGCATTCTCCTACACCAAGAACAATGTAAACGATCTTGACACATTCATTGACACAATTCTTGCAGAAAACAAAGTCGGTGCAGATTCCGTTATTCTTGTTCCCATGAGCATGGGTGCTTCCGTTGTCAGTGCATATCTTTATCACAACAAGGAAGAAGCAAAGCAGGATGTTAAGAGAGTTGTAAGTATTGTTGGTTGCTGGCAGGGCAGTGACGTTGTTTATGACCTTGTAACACTCAACTATGTTGATAACTCTGCTGACCTTCTTTACAACGGTCTTCTTGCAGATATGATAGGTGAACCCTGGGGTTATCTTGTAAACTTCGTTCTCCGCTTCTTCTCAAAGGCAGCACTCCGTGACTTCATAGATATGGCTCTCGCTGAGTTCGTTGAAGTAATCTTCCTCGGCGCTCCCTCACTCGTAGCTTTAGTTCCCACAGAAAACTATGAAGAAGTAAGAAACGAATATCTCACAAGCGCACGTGTTATCGACCAGACTGACTACTACTATGCAGCTCAGTCCAACCTTAAAGAAACTCTCGCAGAGCTTGATGACTATATCGGCTTCTCATTCATCGCAGGCTACGGCCTTTCCTACGGCACCGAAACCTCTGACTACAATGCCTTCGGCTTTATGAACCACGCTGCAACAACAAACAGTGACGAAATCATTGATATCTCTTCAACTGTTCCCGGCACAAAGTTTGTTAAGGCAGGCACAAAGTTTACAGATACTGCAAACAGAATTCTCTCTCCCGACAAGTCAATCGATATTTCAGGCGCATACTACAAGGATTCTTCCTGGTTCTTCTTTGAACAGAAACATG
>JAZSPF010000039.1:0-4784 GCA_045537315.1 Acutalibacteraceae bacterium | reverse complement strand
GCCCATCATCTGCATCATGCCCTCGTTCATCTCGAAGCCGGCTGCCTTTGCGCCCTCGCCTATGCCTGCCTGAGCCATAATGCCCATAAAGAGCTGTCTGCCGCCTTCACTTCTGAGCACGTCGCTCATCTTGTCGTTGAGCGAGAAATAACCGGGCACCTCTGTGATGTCAAACCAGTTGAGAACTGCGCCCTTTTCCTTGAGCCTGTAAGCCTCGTTGAATGTCTCTACCTTGCGAAGTAAGCTTTCGTCTGTGCAATCCCCTGCCTTTGCAGTGAGCACTGTTTCGCCCTTGTTAGGCACATCAAAATAGAAGAAATGCTCTGCACTCTGCTGCTTGCCGAGACTTTCACCGTTTGCAAAAAGCTCAACCTCGGGAAGATTTGAGTAAACAGTAACCTTTGTTACATCCTCCACTCGGTCCACATAGCGCTTGCCGCAGATGTGTACGAAAGGCTCGTCACTCAGCCATGCCTTATATGCATAGAAGGAGTCTTTCTTATACTTTCTGTCAAAGGTAACAAGACCCTTGTGGTTCTGTCCGTTTTCGCCGCCCTCATTTCGTGCATCGGCACCGAAGTCAAACATATTCCATACATGTGTTGCCCAAAGGTACTCTCTGGTGAAGAGCTGCTTGATAAGCTCCTCGTGATAGTAAGCCTGATATTCCTCGGTGTAATCGCCCTGCGCAGGATTCGATGTATGCCAGTCAAGTGCTTCACAGCCGTATTCGCTCATACCGATGGGAATATTCGGGAACTTAGCATGGAAATTGTCAAGCCACGGGCCGTTCATTGATGTTTCTCCGCCGTACCAGCCAAAATAGTGGTTATATGAAACTGTATCGGGAATCTGCACATAAGGGTCATTTATATCGCACATTGAAACACAAGCCATTGTGGTGAGTCTTGTCTTATCCCATTCGTGGCAAAGATCGTTGAGAATGTTGTGATTTTCAATAAGGTCCGCATCTGAACCGTTCATTGTTATCTCATTTGAAAGTCCCCACACAACAATAGAGGGATGGTTGTAGTTCTGTGCAATAAGTTCTTTCATCTGTGAGACTGTGTTTTCTCTCGCCTGGGGCATATGCTTTGAGATATAGGGAATTTCTGCCCAGATAACAAGACCCTTTTCATCACACAGGTCATAGAAATACTGATCGTGCTGATAGTGAGCAAGACGGATTGTTGTTGCACCGACTTCCATAATAAGGTCAACATCTTCTTCATGATGCTCTCTGAGAAGTGCGTTACCGAAACCCCATCTGTCCTGATGGCGTGACACTCCGCGAAGAGGATATTTTTCACCGTTGAGGATGAAGCCCTTATCAGGGTCAATTTGGAAACTTCTCACACCGAAACGTGCACTGATGTTGTCCAGTACCTTTTCACCCTCAACAAGCTTTGCCTCAGCGGTGTAAAGATAGGGGTCTTTTCTGCCCTGCCACAGGTGTGCATTTTTTAAAGTGAAAGTAGCTTTTTCGTCTGCGGTGGTTTCTGCAACTACATTACCCTTTGCATCTTTTATGAGGTACTGCACCTTCTGACCCTCTTTGGCGTTTGTCAGATAGGTTTCAATTTCAATTTCAGCATCACTGCCCTGCACCTTTGGTGTTACCTTGATGCCGGGAGCACCGTAATAGTCAAGATCAAAATGGCTTTCGGCAACTGCAATAAGATTCACATCTCTGTAAAGACCGCCGTAGAAGGTGAAGTCTGCCATCTGGGGATATACGGGTACGCCGTCGCTGTTGTCAACGCTCACTGCAACGAGAGTGTTTTCACCCAGATGCTCTGTTATATCTACTCTCCAGGTGCTGTAGCCACCCTCATGGCGAGCAAGCTTTTTGCCGCCGACAAAAACCTCTGCAATTGAGTTTGCACCCTGAAATTCAATATAATATCTGTCAGCTTCGGGAAGCTCTGACTTGTTGAGAGTCTTTACATAATAGCAAGTACCTCTGTAATAGTCGTTGTCACCGTCCTGACCGTCAATAGCGTTCCATGTGTGAGGAAGGTTTACAAAATCCCAATTTAAAGGCATTGTTTCAGGCACTGCGTCAGCCATTTTGGTGAATGCCCATTTTCTGTTTAGACTGATAATATGTCTCATAATTTTTCTCCTTTTTGGTGTTATCTTGCCATAGTTTATTTTATCATATCTTACATTCCTAAATCAAGAGGCAAATAATTGCTCAAACACAGCAATAAAAATATGATTCCTCTTTACTTGAGAAATCTGATTTGTTATAATGAATGCGATTTTAACACATACCAACGGAGGTAATTCTATGTTAAATCTTATTAAAAGAAACACACCTGAAATTGCTGACTGCTTCTCACTTGAAACTACCGGCAGAATCGGCGGCAAAAACTATTATGAAATAAGCGAAAAAGACGGCAGAGTACATATAAAAGGCGACTGTAAAATAAGTCAGGCTATGGGATACTATGCCTATCTTAAGAAATACTGCAAAGTCAATTTCGCTCACTGCGGCAACACTGAGCTTAATGTCACAAAGGCTCCCCTGCCCATTGAGACTACTTTGCATATTATTGACCAGGAAAAAAGAGCTTATCTCAATTACTGCACACTTTCCTACTCTATGCGCTCGTGGGGTTGGAAAGAGTGGGAAAAAGAGATTGACTTTATGGCTATGAACGGTATAAATATGCCCCTGAGTGTTATAGGCAACGAGGCCACTGTTTTCTATACACTTCTTGATTTCGGCATCAGTGAAGAAAAAGCACTCTCTTTTGTGGCAGGCCCCTCATATTATGCATGGCAGATGATGACTAACCTTGACTCATTTATGCACATCCCCCACGTGAAATATATAGAAAACCGTCTTGAGCTTGGCAAAAAAATCATCTCCCGTCAGGTGGAGCTTGGCATGACGCCCATTCAGCAGGGCTTTGCAGGTCATATCCCCGAGTTTATGAAAGAGGTTTTCCCTGACTCATCACTTCAGCACCTGCCCACCTGGTGCGGCTTCCCGGGTACCTGTCAATTTGACCCGTTAGATAAAAACTTTGCCGTATTCGGCAGAGCACTTCTTGAAAAGCAAAAAGAGCTTTTCGGTGCATATCACTATTATGCATGCGACCCCTTCCACGAAAATGAACCTCCCACAGACGGCGATGTGTATCTCCACAATGTTGGCAAGACTATCTCCAAGATGTACACAGACTTCGACAAGGATGCCGTATGGGTTATGCAGGGCTGGTCACTTAGAGAGGAAATAGTTAAAGCTGTTGACAAGGACAGACTCCTTATCCTCGACCTCGACGGCAGCAAGAGCGAAAAACACAAAGGCTTCTGGGGTTACAGCTTCCTTTGCGGTACTCTTCACAACTTCGGTGACAGAAACTCTCTCCACGGCTCAATTGACCTGCTGGCAGAAAATCAGTATGCAGTAAAAAAAGAAAAGTACCCCTCAATTGTGGGTACAGGTTTATTTATGGAAGGCTTTTTCCAGAATCCCCTTTATTACGACCTTGCTTTCCACACAATGGTACAGGATAAGGCAGTTAATCTCCCTGAGTGGCTCAAGGACTATGCGCTCAGACGCTACGGCAGTGATGAGCAGTGCCTTAAAAATGCGGTGAAGCTCCTTCACGATAGCTGTTATAATCCAAAATGTATCGGCAGAGAGACAAGCTCCATTATCGCCGCAAGACCCTCCACCACTCACTATCACACAGCTCCCAACGACCACGTTGAGCTTCGTTATGACAACAAGGTGCTTTTCTCCGCTCTCACAGAGCTTCTTAAATCAGAAAAAGCAACAACCGACGGCTACCGTTTTGATGTCTGCGATATTTTAAGGCAGGTCCTTTCAAACAAAGCAAAAGAGGTGTACTTTGCCATAATGGAAAGCTTCCGTTATCACAATAAAGAAGCTTTTGAAGACAATTGCTCTCTCTTTGAGAAGATACTTCTGGGAGTTGACAGAATCCTCGCCACAAGAGACGAGCTGAGTTTTGACACCCATATCAAATCGGCTATGGCAAACGCCTGTTGTGAGGAGCATAAAGACCTTTTCAGACAGAACGAAGTCACCCTCATCACCATTTGGGGGCCCTATGAAAACAATGAGCTTTTCGACTATGCATGGAAAGAATGGGCAGGACTCACTAAAGACTACTACCTCCCCCGCTGGCATATGTTCTTTAATGAACTCAGAGCTTCTTTCGGTGAGGATATCAGGCACATTTCCGACACACCTTTCCACCACAACGAAAGAAACGACTATGAGACCACAGACTTCCAGCAGAAGCTCCGTGATTTTGAGTTCAGCTTTACACATTCATATAAAGGCACGGCACGCAAGAATGAGTGTACAATTGAAGTGGCGAAAGAGCTTGTAGAAACTTTCAAAGAGATTATATAAAAAGCAAGCAAAGTTTTGGTCAAGCTTTTTCAAAAGCTTGTGGGTTGCAGGGCAAAGCCCTGCGTAATAAAATAATGAGCAGAGTGTAAATTAGCACTCTGCCTTTTCAGTCTATTCCTTACAAATTCCTTAAGTATCGTACTAAGCTATTGCTACTCCCCTTTCATCCTGATATAATAAAACTATAGTAATAACGGAAGGAGAATAAATATGAATAAGAAACATTTATCAAAATCACAAACTATACTTACCTTCGTCCTTATGATATTGCTGCACTGCATAAGTGTTGTGGGCGTTTATCTTCTTGCAGAAGGCGGATTTTCAATAGGCACAATTGCTTTCAGCTATGATGTACCTGAGCTTTTGTGCTTCGCCCCCTTTGCTTTAC
>JAZSPF010000048.1:0-17918 GCA_045537315.1 Acutalibacteraceae bacterium | reverse complement strand
TATATTTCAGGTCAGGCAGATAAATATCAATAAGCCCCTCAAGGCTTTTGATTGTCTCCACTCTCTCATAGCCTGAGCTGTTATAAACAACGGGCACACTGCTTTTATATTCACTGAGAACTTTTTTAAGCGGCAATGCATAGTGTGTGGGGTTAACAAGGTTTATGTTATGTACCCCTGCCGAAACAAGCTCAGTGAAGATTTCCTTCAGTCTGTCTTCGCTTGTAATTTTGCCCTCGCCGCCATGGCTGATAGAGTAATTCTGACAGTAGGCACAGCCTAAATTACACCCCGAAAAGAAAACCGTACCGCTTCCATTTGTGCCGCTTACGGGAGGCTCTTCCCAGAAGTGCTTTGCCGCCCTTGCAATTTTGAAGTCCCACGGCATTTGGCAGTAGCCTTTTTGGTTTTCTCTGTCAGCATCACACTGCCTCGGACATGTACTGCATTTCATATAATCACCTGCTTTTCACTCATTTTAACATATACCAAAAGAAAAATCCACCCTCTGTTTTCAGAGAGTGGATTATGGAATCTAATTGACAATTATTATGCAAGATGCGCTGTAGCCACCGTCAGCAGTTGTGACTGTAATTTCACAGCTACCCTTGCTCTTTGCCGTTACCTTACCGCTTGAGGAAACAGTTGCAACAGCAGTGTTATTCGATTTCCATGTAACCTTTTTATTTGTTGCGTTTGTGGGGTTTACCGTTGCCGTAAGAGTATATGCGTAACCCACATTCATTATAAGACCGCCTGACTCTTTTATTGACACACCTGTTGCGGCTATCTTCTTAACAGTAACCTTGCAGGTTGCTGTCTTTCCGTTTGAGGTTTTGCAGGTAATAACCGCAGTACCGTTGGCAACTGCTGTTACAACACCGCTTGAGCTGACCTTAACAACACTCTTATCGCTTGAGGACCATGTAACGGTTTTTACGCTTGTATTGGAAGGCGAGAAGCTCGGAGTAAGTGTTGCGGTGCCGCCCTTGCTCAATGTCAGTGAGGTTTTATTGAGCTTGATACCGGTGGGCTTGACATGAGTAACCTTAACGGTGATTTCTGCTGTCTTTTTACCTGAATTGGTCGTAACTGTAATAACAGCACTCTTGCCTGCCTTGAGTCCCTTAACGTTGCCCGCCTGAGAAACCTTAACGGTTGAGGGTGAGCTTGAGGACCATGTGAGCGTCTTATCTGTTGCGTTTGAGGGAGAAATCGTAACAAGATTTTTAATCTTAACAATCTCACCGTAAGGCACCGAAACAGTTGTCTTTGAAAACTTAACCGAAGTCGGTACAACAGCCTTTACGGTAACTTTGCACTTTGCAGTTTTTCCTGTATCGAGGGTTTTGCAGGTAACATAAGCTGTGCCGGGCTTTACGCCGGTAATCTTGCCCTCTGCGGTAACCTTGACAATTTTGGTGTCAGAGGATGACCAGACAAGAGTCTTATTTGTTGCATTTGAGGGAGATACTGTCGCTTTAAGTGTAGTGCTGCTGCCGTGTTTGATTGAAAGGCTGGTCTTGTTAAGTGTCACCTTTTTGGTGTCGATTACCTCTAAAACAATAACCTTACATTTTGCCGTATATTTGCCGTTGGCAGTGGTACCAGTTATATAAGTGGTGCCGGGTTTAAGAGCGGTTATCTTGCCCTTTGAGCTGACCTTTGCAATTTTACTGTTTTGAGATTTCCATGTTACCTTAAGATTTGTTGCATCGGCAGGTGAAATTGTTGCCGAAAGGGTCTTGGTCTTGCCCTCATAAAGCTTGACAGAGGTGTTGCTCAGACTGATTCCCGTTGCCTTGACCTTGACAGTAACAGTGCAGGTTGCTCCCACCATAGGGTTATCCTGAGACACACACTTGATTACCGCTTTGCCGCCACCTACGGCAGTTACTCTTCCTTCAGTGTCCACTGTCGCTACCTTTTCATCGGAGCTTGACCACTTTACTTTTTTGAAAGTGGCATCAGAAGGCAAAACAGTAGGTGTAAGATTAAAGGACTGACCCTTATAAAGCGTTTTGCTTGTGAAATTCTCCTCGTCCTCAAAGCTCAGCTCTATATTCTCAACATGCACCTTCTTTTTTACCGTAACGGTACATATTGCTTTAACCCTGCCGTCAGCACTCACACAGGTAATTATTGCCGTACCTGCACCTATGCCCTTAACGGTACCGTCCGCACTGACAGTGGCAACTCTGCTGTTGTCACTTGAGAAGGTTACGCTCTTATCCGTAGCATCTTCAGGGAAAACTGTTGCTTTAAGCTTAAAGGTTTCTGTTGTATATATTGTGTTTGTGCCATAGTTGAGAAGCACATTTTCAGCTTTGGTTTTGACCGTCACCTTGCAGCTTGCCTTATAACCGCCCACAACAGTGCGGCAGACAATTACAGCAGTACCGTTGGAAATGCCTCTGACTGCACCGTATTCGTCCACATCGGCAATTTCAGGGTTTTCACTGTACCACTCAAGAGCTTTGTTCTCGGCAGTTTCGGGATAAACCGTAGCACTAAGCTGTTTTGCTTCACCAACATAAACGTCATACTCCTGCCTGTCCATAACTACACCACCGGGCATGGAGCCTACACCTAAAAGTGACAGCGGGAAGTAATTCGCCCACACTCTCTGCAGAGCATTTGAGGGCTGTATACAATCTTCACTATATTCGGGAAGAAGCGCATCAGGGTCAAGGGGATTTGCGGAAATATCGCAGAAATCCACATAACCATCATGCTCACTTGTTTTGGAAAGCCAGTCATTTACATCCTTTGCAAGCTGCCAGTCAGCTTCAAATTCCCAGGGTGTTCTTACATATGTACCGCCATCACCAAAGTAGTCTCTTGTGGTACCCTTCCACTGAGTTATTCCTACAGCGATAACTTTTACACCTGCATCGTGGCACATTTTGAATATATTACGGTACCCCTCAATAAGTTCATTGAGAGAAGGCTGAGCAATGCCGGGATATTGCTGTGCGCTGTCTGTGCAGACAGGATGTATAATATCGTTGACACCTATTTTGACCACAACATATTTTAACCCCGACTGTGACAGAACGTCACGTTTAAATCTTGCTGTCAATGAGTCCGCGTAAATATATGAGCCAAGACCAAGGCCCGGATAGAGCATACAGTTGCCTACTACTCCCTGTCCGGTTACACCCACATTTGTAATGTTTTCGTCCTCATAAAGCGCCTGAGCAAGATAAAGCGGAAAATCATTTGCAACCGTTGAGTCGCCCACCACAGCAACACTGTAGCCTGCATCGTCCGCAAGCACATCAACACCCGTCAGACATGGCACCATCTTGATAAAGTTGTAGGTGAGTTTTAAGTTGATGCTGCTGCCCATACCAAGGCTTTCAAGCAGATTAGCAAGAAAGTCGAGTGCATCCTGGTCATCGATAACGTTTTTAATCATATCGAAATCTTCTTCTTTTATCGCATCGCCCGTGGCAATAAATGTATCTGCCCCCGAAAGACCCATGGTGTTGACGTCGAGGAAAGCGTCTACATAGGTTGTTACGGCAATTTTTTCGTGTGCCACAACATCAAAGGGTATGGGGTCCGAATAAAGCTCTTCTCCCGGAGCGAGAGTAACGCTCGGATAACCGTTTCTGAAGGTGATATATTTGAGAGTCTTGAGATCTATTTTGCTCTCCTTAACGCTTTTTGCAATTGACACACCGTTTATCTGAACAGGTTTTGTGTTATAAAGATTTGAAACCTTGATTCTGAGCTTTGAGCCGCTTGCAGTGGGAGTAATAACTGACCTGATCGTAACCTCGGTAAGTGTGTCATCACCTATAATACTTTCTATAATTGAACCCATTTCACCGAGTCCTTCTATCTGAACCTGTGTCGGAGCAGTACCCCAAGCGCAAACCCAGTTATCATTATCCTGTGAAGCCGCAGATGCCTGAGGCGACGATACACATATTGCCAGTGCACAAACTGCAACAACTGCAAAAACGAGAAGCGTTCTGATAATTCTCTTCATAATGTTGTTTCCTTTCTCTTTGATAATATTTGGCGTTGTTTTACTGCTTTCACTTTTGTGAAGGAGGTCTTTTTGTGTTCTGTGGCTTTTTCTGCACAGTTCTTTTTGCACTTTGGGACTTTGCGGCAGGTCTGGCAGCTTTCTTTGCCACAGGAGCGTTCTTTTTATTTTTCTGCATAAAAGCTTGCAGACTTTTTTCGTCAATTATACCGAAGAACTTGCAAAGTATATAAGCAAGATAACCTGCACATGCCAGGAAAAGAAGTATTGACAGCACAAGGAAAAACTTTGAGCCTACTATGCCTGAAATTACACCCATAATATAGCCCGATGTGCTTCTTTCAATATCCTGAGAAGCAATAAGGTTGACTGTTGTAATTTCTTCGCCTGCATAATAAAACTTAGCCTGACCCATTACCGTACCCGCCTTGACAGGCGCAGTTACCTCGGAAGGAACGCTGCCTTCAACCACCTCAAAGGAAACAGCCGCTGTTGTAACCTTTGACGGCACAAGCGCCGAAGTCTCTTTTTCGGGAATGAGTCTTAATTTATCGGTATCCTTGCCTGCCTTGACATCAACAAAAGCTATGCTCTGCTCAGGTGAAACAACAACACGGTATCTGATATTGTCATAAACCCAACCCAGCATGGTCTGTGCATCGTTAAAGCAGGTGTTTTCCTTTGATGAGTCCGAGTCAATATTCATCAGCTTACCGCCCATAACTATAGTCAGATATGAGTAGCCGTCCATATTTGACACTGCGGCAACGCACTCCCCCGCCTCGTCTGTCATTGTGTATTTGCCGCCTGTTACAGACTTGTGATAGTAGTCGGCAATTGATGCGTTCATCATTTTATTGTTTGAGGTAACAGTTTTTTCTTCTCTGTCATCATAAGCCTTTATGACAAGGCTTTTGGCGGAAAACGCATCTGAAAACACGGGATAGCTCAGCGCGTACTTGAGAAAAACAGCCATATCCTTAGCAGTTGTATACTGACCTTCTTCATCGAAGCCGTGTATGTTTTTAATCACCGTATTGTTACATCCGATTTTCGCCATAAGAGCCTGCATTTCACCTATAAAGCCCTCAAGTGAGCCTGACACCTCATAGGCTATAATACTCGCCGCGTCATTGGCACTGTAAATAACAAGGCAGTCGATAAGATCTTTTTTGCTTACCTTTTCGTCCACTTTGTACCCTGCCGTTCTTACACCGTAATCGTATTTCACAAGTGAGCGGTTTTTGTCGGTGACTTTGACCGTTTCATCGAGATTTCCCCACTTTTCAATTGCCACAACTGCGGAAATAAGCTTTATAAAGCCTGCTACGGGAACCTTTTTATCGGCGTTCTTATCAAAAAACACCGTTCCTTCATCAAGGCTTTCAAGATAATATACCTGTGAATTAAGCTTGTCCGTCACATCCTCTGAAGCGAAAATTGCACCGCTGCAAAAAACAGATGCAAAAACTGATAAACCGAGCATCAGAGCAAGGATCAATGAAACCGTCTTCTTCATTATAACCACCTCATGTGTAAAATTTATGAAATTTCCCCTATATATTTGCAAAAAATAAAATTTTATGATATTATAAACGGGAAGTTAATGTCTTATTAGCTTATTATACCAATTGCTTTGTGAAAAGTATAGACCTTTAAAATAACTTTTTGTTAAATATAAGAGGAACGGTGTGAAATTATGATATATGTTACAGGCGACACCCACGGAATAGCCTCACGCTTTAATGATCCCCGACTGAAAAAGCTCAAGCAGGGCGACACTCTCATTGTCTGCGGCGATTTCGGCTTTTTATGGAACGGCTCTAAAGAGGAGATCAACGTGCTTAAAAAGCTCAGCAAGAAAAAATACAACATCTGCTTCGTTGACGGCACTCATGAAAACTTTGATATGCTCTCTGCAATTAAAGTTAAAAAGTGGAACGGTGGCAAGGTACACCACATAGCCTCCAATATTTTCCACCTTATGAGAGGTCAGGTTTTTGAGATAGAAGGCACCAAGATTTTCACCATGGGTGGCGGAGAAAGCCCCGATATTGATATACGCTTTGAAATGGATACCTGGTCGGACATGGAAATTCCCACAAGAGAAGAGCTTGTTGAGGGCGTTGAAAATCTGCAGCAGTACGGCGGAAAGGTTGATATTGTCATCACCCACGAGCCGCCTGCAAAAATCAAGGACTTCCTTATGCTGCAGACAGGCGCAGATGCCAGCATCACCGCCATAAACACCTATCTTGAAGACGTAAGCAGAATTTGTCAGTTCAAGCATTGGTACTTCGGTTCACTGCATATGGATAAGTTTATTTCCACCACTCACATCTGCGTTTTCAATAACATTATCAACGCAAAAACGGGAGAAATTCTCACAAGGTAAAATTGCCTGGCAAAATTCAGCCGTCACAGCAGTGTGGCGGTTGTTTTTACAAATGTAAACTCTTGTTGCTCTTTTGTAAAGTGGTTGCGGTGGTGTTTTTTAATATTTGATGCTACAATTATCCTACCGCAGCAAAGGAGGTTTTTTATAATGAAGCTGTCAGAAAAAATATTAAGCTTAAGAAAAGCACGCAACATGTCTCAGGAGGAATTAGCAGATAAATTAGGTGTATCCCGTCAGGCAGTATCACGCTGGGAAGTGGGCTCTGCTCTCCCCGACGCATCTAATATATTGCAACTCAGCAAGCTCTTCGGGGTATCTGCAGACTATCTGCTCAATGACGATTATAAGGGTGAAGCACCTGCACCCGCTAAAGGCAAAACCGTAAATTCTGTTGCAGGCACATTGCCAAAAAAGATATTCGCACTTTGTGCAGCCGCCTTCGGCTTTGCGGGCAGCTTTATAATTTATGTGCTCTCCCGCTTTGTTAAGGTTGATGTTCCCTACAGATATTATAACTCCGAAACACAGTCTTATTGGTACACATGGAACGAGGGCTACAGCTACAGATATTTTATAGAAGAATATCACCTTGAGCTTCTCACCGTAGTATTCTTTCTGATGCTCACAACAGGTCTTTTCATCGCCTTTGTGCCTAAGGTTAAATTTATGAATTTCCTCACCAAAGCTAAAGAGTTCGTGGGGCAGAAGTTACTCAAAAAGAAAGCAGAATAAAGAAGCAGCAGACTACCGTAAAAAGCAGTCTGCTGAATTTTTTGTATATAAACCTCTGATTCCCGACTTTAAATCAGTCTTCTTCCTTATTCGGGAAAAGGGTTGCTCTTATTGATGCAGGTGAAAGGCTCTTTTTAATGTGTCCCCAGGTGTCTTTGAAGCGTATTTTCTTTGAAGGATCCCATTCACTTTCATCAGCAGCCTTTATGCCCATTTCGCGAAGCACGGGAATTTCATTTCTGACTCTGACCTTAAAGGACTCATAGTCGGCATTCATTGACTTTGTCCAGCCTCTTTCAGCTACGGCAATCATTCTCGGGAAGCACATATAGCTCATTCTGTCAAAATCTTCAACATACTCTGTCCATATGGGAGTTTCAACACCCAACACACCGTTTCTGCCCGTGCTGCTGAGCTTTTCAAGATAAGGCTCATAGTTATAGGTCTTTGACAGCGGTGTCATACCGTAGGGATAGTCAAGATAGTAGTGATAGAAGTCCTCAATGATAATTCTGCCGCCGGCATTTGCATATTCTTCACTCTTGCTTTTGGGATCCATCCAATCGCAGATAATGGTGTTTTTATTGAGTATGCCTGAGTTGAGGCTCTCATTCCATGCAAGCACTTCCTTGCCCTTTGACTCAAGATATGCAATTATACGGTTAGCAAAATAGCCCTGAAGCTCTTCGACATTGCCGAGGTTTTCATCTTTGATTCTCTGCTGACACTTGTCGCAGTTGCACCAACGTGCCTTGGGAGCCTCGTCGCCGCCGATGTGGATGTATTTGCAGGGGAACAGCTCCATAACCTCATCGAGTATGCCGAAGCAGAAATCAAAAACTTCTTCCTTACCTGCGCAAAGGATGTTCTTAAAGATGCCGCCCGTTGTTTCAAGGGGAATCTGCACACCTCTGCAGGAAAGCTCAGGGAAGGTTGAAACAATAGCTGTAGTGTGACCGGGCATATCAATTTCAGGTACCACTTCAATGTGTCTTTCTTTACAGAAAGCGATAATATCCTTAACTTCCTCTTTTGTATAGTAACCGCCGTATTTTTCCATGTTGGTTGAGCCGAAGCCGTGACAGTCACGCCATGAGCCTTTTTCGTTGAGAAGGGGGTACTTTTCACTTTCAAGACGCCAACCCTGATCATCACATACATGCCAATGGAAAATGTTGAACTTATATCTTGCGGCAGCCTCTATGTAGGTTTTAATTTCATCAACGGTCTGCATATGTCTTGCAGAGTCAATCATAAAGCCTCTGTAAGGAAATGCAGGTGCATCATAAATTGTGCAGTGGGGAGCCTTGCCTCTTGCGGCAATCTGCTCAAGGGTTTTCATTGCATAGAATTTGCCCTTTTCGCCCTTTGAGACAACCTGAATACCGTTTTCGTCAATTTTCAGATAGTAGGCCTCATCGGAAAAGTTTTCGTTTTCGCTATAGCTGATTTTGTTTAAATCAAGCCAGCTTTCTCCGCCTGTAAATTTAACATTGTTAGGCTTGGGAATTACATTCAAAAACATATTTTCACCTCAAAACCGTGTTTACACACTTAATCGGTTAAATTATACTTTATTTTTTCAGATAATTCAACTGCAAACGGAATATTTATTACTATTTAATAATTTTTTTCGGGTGATAAAATGTACAATGTTATAAATCTTCTTTGCGGAATAGGCATGTTCCTTATCGGAATGACCCTTATGAGTGACTACACTACCCTGACTTTCGGTGATAAACTGAAAGATATTCTCTCACGTCTTACCAAAAACAAAATAAGCGGCGTACTTACGGGGCTGGGAGTTACGTCAATCATACAAAGCTCCTGTGCCACAACAGTGACGGCTGTGTCATTTGTCGATGCGGGTCTGCTTTCTCTGAGCGGTGCCGCAGGCATTGTTATGGGTGCAAACATCGGCACAACGGTAACCAGTCTCATAATAGCCTTTAACTTTTCTTCTGTAGCTCCCCTTACCATATTCATAGGTGCATTTATGAAACTGCTTTGCAAAAGCGAGAAGGCTCAGAACTTCGGCATTATTTTAAGCGGCTTCGGAATTTTGTTTGTGGGGCTTAACACTATGGCAACCTCCTTTGAGTCACTAAAAGACAGCGAGGCTTTTTTATCATTTGTTGCCGCCTCAAGGGGCAAGTTGCAGGGTGTGCTTACAGGCTTTATTATGACAGCTGTTATGCAAAGCTCCTCAGCAACCGTAGGCATACTTCAGGCTCTTGCCATGCAGGGCCTCATTCCTACAGGCACAGCCTTCTATATCATTCTCGGTCAGAATATAGGTGCTGTCATTCCCGTTATAATCTCCTCTGTAGGCACAAACAAAACTGCAAAGCAAGTAGGCGTTATTCATCTGCTGTTCAATCTTATCGGCTCTGCGATTTTTCTCGTACTTATGGAATTCGTGCCAATAGAAAAGCTCTTCTTTTTCACAGAAAACGACAGTATGAAGATCTCACTTTTTCATATAGCATTCAATGTAATCTCTACTTTTTTACTTCTTCCTTTTTCTTCTTTGCTTATAAAAACGAGCAGCACACTGCTTAATTTTCATATTATTTCCAAGCACAAGAAATATATTACTTGAAAGATGTGGATTTTTGTCAAAAGCCTTCCCGAAACCTCGTTAACTTGTCAACAAAATAGTTCTTTAAAAGAAAAGTTTTATATATGCCAACAAAAATAAAAAAAATCTCTCTAAAAGGTTTAAAAATTCTCATCTTTTGTGTATAATAAAGAAGAAATAGTTCAAAAAGAATCAGGAGAGTAGAATTATGAAAAGAAATTATGAAGGATGGGTCGGTTTTGAAGGCGGCACATGGACTAATGAAATAAATGTACGCAGCTTTATCAAGCACAACCATGTACCCTATGACGGTGATGAGAATTTCCTTGAATCCCCCACACAGGACACCCTTGACCTGTGGGATCAGGTTCTTGACCTTTCACGCCAGGAGCGTGAAAAAGGCGGTGTGCTTGATATGGATACTCATATTATTTCAACAATCACCTCACACGGTCCCGGCTATCTTGATAAAGACAAAGAAAGAATCGTCGGTTTCCAAACAGACAAGCCCTTTAAGCGTGCACTTCAGCCCTATGGCGGCATCCGCATGGCAGAGAAGGCTTGTGCCGATAACGGCTATCAGGTTGACCCCGAAATCAGCGAATTCTTTAAAATACACAGAAAGACTCATAACGCAGGTGTTTTTGATGTCTACACTCCTGAAATGAGAGCCTGCCGTTCAAGCCATATCATCACAGGTCTGCCCGACGCTTACGGCAGAGGCAGAATCATCGGCGACTATCGCCGTGTCGCCCTTTACGGTGTTGACAGACTTATTGAAGATAAGCTTGCACAAAAGGCCACCACCCGTTCAGCTATGTACTCCCACGTTATCCGTGCCAGAGAAGAGCTGTCTGAACAGCTGAGAGCCCTTGAAGAACTCAAAAAAATGGCACTGAGCTACGGCTATGACATTTCACAGCCTGCAAAAAACACAAAAGAGGCTATTCAGTGGCTTTATTTCGCATATCTCGGTGCAGTTAAAGAGCAGAACGGTGCGGCTATGTCTCTTGGCAGAACCTCAACCTTCCTTGATGCATATGCAAGACGCGACCTTGAAAACGGCACCTTCACCGAAAAAGAAATTCAGGAAATGGTTGACCATTTCATTATGAAGCTTCGTCTTATAAAATTTGCACGTACCCCTGAGTACAATGCACTTTTCTCAGGCGACCCTCAGTGGGTAACCGAGTCAATCGGCGGCTGTGCTATTGACGGCAGACACCTTGTTACAAAAATGTCATTCCGTTATCTGCACACACTTAAAAATTTAGGCCCTGCTCCCGAACCCAATCTTACGGTACTCTGGTCAAAGAGACTTCCCGACAACTTCAAGCGTTACTGTGCAAAAATGTCAATTGAAACCTCATCAATTCAGTATGAAAACGATGACCTCATGAGATTTACTCACGGTGATGACTATGCAATTGCCTGCTGTGTTTCATCAATGAGACTGGGCAAAGAAATGCAGTTCTTCGGTGCAAGAGCGAACCTTGCAAAGTGTCTGCTTTATGCAATCAACGGCGGTGTTGATGAAATAACAAAAAAACAGGTGGGTCCCGAGTTTTCTCCCATCACCTCTGAATATCTGGACTACGACGAGGTTATGAGAAAGTATGACGCTATGATGCGCTGGCTTGCAGAGGTTTATGTCAACACTCTTAATATCATTCACTATATGCACGATAAATACTGCTATGAAAGACTGCAGATGGCTCTTCACGATAAGAATGTAACCCGCTGGTTTGCAACGGGCATTGCAGGTCTGAGCGTTGTTGCAGACTCACTGTCAGCAATCAAATACGCCAAGGTTAAAGTCATAAGAGACGAAGACGGTCTTGCAGTTGACTATCAGGTTGAGGGTGACTTCCCAAAATACGGCAACGATGATGACAGGGTTGACTCAATTGCCCACGATATAGTGCATATCTTTATGGAGCACGTGAGAAAAAATCACACCTACAGAAACAGTATCCCCACCACATCAATTCTCACAATCACCTCAAATGTGGTTTACGGCAAGGCTACAGGCTCAACGCCTGACGGCAGAAAGCGCGGCGAGGCATTCGCTCCCGGTGCTAACCCAATGCACAGACGCGACACTCACGGTGCAATTGCATCCCTTTCTTCTGTTGCAAAGCTTCCTTTCCTTGATGCACAGGACGGTATATCAAACACTTTCTCAATTATCCCCGGTGCTTTGGGCAAGGATGACAGAATCTTCTCAGGCGATCTGAGTATAGATTTAGACTGCATCACAGGAGCCTGCGCTACTCCCACACTTTTTGAGGGTCTCGACAACGAATAAGGAGGAATAATTTATGGCAGCAACAGAAAACCAGATAGACAATCTTGTTTCCTTGCTCGACGGTTATGTTGAAAAGGGCGGGCATCATCTCAATATCAATGTTTTCACAAAAGAAACTTTACTCGACGCTCAGGCACACCCTGAGAAGTATCCTCAGCTCACAGTCAGAGTCAGCGGTTATGCCGTTAACTTCATCAAACTGACCAAAGAGCAGCAGGACGAGGTTATTTCAAGAACCTTCCACGATAATATTTAAAGAAGTGACGTTTAAATGACAGGTTATATCCATTCTATAGAAAGCTTCGGCACTGTTGACGGCCCCGGAATACGCTTTGTTGTGTTTTTGCAGGGTTGCCCTCTGAGATGCAAATTCTGCCACAACCCGGACACGTGGGAACTGCGGCAGGGTACTGAGATGACGAGCGACGAGCTTATTGACAGATATATGAAAAACCGCGCCTTTTACTCCAGAGGCGGCATAACCGTCACAGGCGGTGAGCCACTTTTGCAGATAGACTTCATAACGGAGCTTTTCACAAAGGCAAAACGGTACAGTATTCACACCTGCTTTGACACCTCAGGCATTTCCTACCGCGAAAATGACAGCGAATATACGGAAAAGCTCAGAAAGCTCATCGCAGTCACAGACCTTGTTATGCTTGACATTAAGCATATTGACTCAGATAAGCACAAAGACCTTACTGGCGCAGGCAACGACAACATACTTGCCTTCGCTAAATTCCTTGAGAAAACAAACGTTGACCTTTGTGTCAGACATGTGGTTGTCGAGGGTATAACCGATAATGCCGATGACCTGAAAGATTTAGGCAGATTTATCGGCAAGCTGAAAAATCTCCGCTATCTTGACGTACTCCCCTATCACACCTTAGGTGTGAATAAATATAAGGAGCTGGAACTCACCTATCCTCTTGAGGGTATTGAGCCTACATCCAAGGAAAAGGCAATTGAAGCCAAGACTTATATTATGGAAGGCATCAAAGAAGCGAGAAATCAAAGATAAAAAGTTTTCCCTGTACTCGGTAATGAGTACAGGGATTTTTCTTTATCCTTCCCAGGGAAGGTCTTCTTTTTCTTCCTTTTTCTTTGTCTTCGGCTTTTTGTTTTGCTTAAGAACAACCACAATAAGCGCTACAGCAACCGCAACTACTATAATAGCTACAATACCAATGCCGAAACCGCTTTTCAACGTGCCTGTCATAACCACGGTTTCGCCTGCCTGAGAGCCAACGGAGCCAAACACTCTTTCAGCGTAATCTATAACCAAAACACAGGGTATGCCCGTCTGCTCGGTGAACTCATTGAGTGAAGTGTTGACAACCTCGGCACTAAGGTCAAAGGTTGTTAAATTTACAAATTTC
Organism: Acutalibacteraceae bacterium; assembly: GCA_045537315.1. GTDB lineage: Bacteria > Bacillota > Clostridia > Oscillospirales > Acutalibacteraceae > UBA6857. The sequence continues at coordinate 4,520 of JAZSPF010000048.1, read as the reverse complement.
GGCTCAGCTAAATTACTTCTGTCACTTTCACTTACAAAGCTTGAGGGCAGACCCAAAGCCTTGATATTTTCTGTCATTTCCTTTATAACAGCCGCATAATCCGTGTCAAGGCTGTAGCCGAAATAATTGGTATTGATATACTTGTTCATCGCTTCACCGTATTCGGTATATTCACCGAACATTGAGTTGATGCTGTAATCGATATTGTCACCGACCCAAGCAATGGTGTAGTATCCGTCACCCTCTTCGTTTGAGAGGAAAACAAGAAGTATGTTGTCCTCCACCGCACTCGATGAACCAAAATATTTAGTATATTTCACATTGGCATAATCCTGCATTTCGGCTTCACTGTAAACTATACCGTCCTCATAGCCGACTGACACATTGCCCGCAGGCATAAGCAGATAAAAAGCAACAAAAGCAAAGAATATCAGCAAAATAACTGCCGTAACACAGCCGCCGCCAAAGCCGCCGTAGCCACCGCCAAAATACCAACGGGGACCATGAAAATGCGGTCCGTGGTGATGATGGTGATGAGGTGGTCTGTGAGGTCCGCCGCCAAAGCCACCGGGTCTTGGTCCGCCACCGAATGAGCCACCGCCAAAGCCGCCTCCTCCTGAAAATCCGCCGCCTCTTGAGCCGCCGCCAAAGGAGCCACCGCCGAAGCCGCCACCGCTTCTTCCTCCGCCGGGTCCTGCCATAATATCTACATCCTTTCTCTTTGTTTTCTTCACTTTGATTTTATCATTAAATTCCCGTTTTTGTCAACAAAAAAATCCCTGCACCCAAAGGCACAGGGATAAATATTAAAATAAGTCTGTAATCTTATCAATTATCTTAACGAGAGTTACAAAAATTTTTCCGAAAATGTTTTTGAAAAAGCCTGCTATGGCGCTTTCATCATCCTGTACAGTAATGTTTCCGCTGTCAGTTGCTGCACAGCCGTCAAAATCCGAAGTGAACTGTGAAAGCCATGATATCATTCCGTCGGGATATGCAAAATTCACTTCATTACCTGCTGCATCAACAGTTGTCATATTGGGATATGCGCCCCACTCATACGAGAACATATCGTGAGATACAGCATGCCATGATTCATGGGCGTTACTGATAACACTTCCGTCAGGATATGCGGTTTCACTCAAGGATGAAAAACGGCACTGTGTTTTTAAATTGGTTGCCGAAGCAATATTTTCCCATGTCTTCTTAACACCGTTATAATTCACCACATTATCAGTCATACTGCTTGTGAGCCATATAGGAATATTTTTGATAAGCTCAATACTTTCTGCATCAGGTGACCATGCCGGGCAAATCGGGAAAGCCGCCGCAAACATATCCGGGTACGCCGTAATCATTTTAAGGGTCATCTTGCCTCCCATTGAGTATCCGCCTATATAAATGCGGGTAACGTCAATATTGTCTTTGTTGTCGGCAATGAAGCTGTCTATAGCAGCTCTCAGAGGATAAACTGTATTATCTTGCCAATAATTTATCTTTTCCTCAGGTGAACGGGGAGCCATAATGAATGCACCGCCTGATGAAAAACGGCTTTGGAATTCGGCACTTACCCAATATCCTATGTCATTATTTTTTATCTGTCTGCCGCTGTAAGAGCCGTCCCACATGCCGTGAAGCCACACAACAAGAGGATATTTCGCTGTGTCATTTTCGCCTGCAGGCGAAAAATACAGATAATCAATAGCAAAACCTTCTGTTTCGGGGCCTTTGCCTTCGGTAAACTGTGTTTTCAGCACTTCAAGACCTGCCGAATAAGGCTCTGCAGCAAAGGCTGTAAGACCCAGTGAAGTCAGCATGATAAAAAGTGCACAAAGTAATGCTGTAAATTTTTTCATTATAATTCCTCCTTTATAAATTGAGTTTAGCACAAAAACAGACGCTCTTGCAATAAAAACGCCTGTTTTTTAATTTTTCTTAGTTTTTGTACGCGCTGAAGTGGCAGTGACAGAAAGGGTATACCGCCGAGGCGGTCTATCTTTAGTCGCAATAATGGAATTCGTACTTTTTTGAATCTCTGTTTATGGCTCCGTTTTTACTAATTTAACATAATCGGATGGTGTCATATTATAATAGCGTTTAAATAAAGTAACAAAATATGCTTGTGAAGAAAAACCGACTTCAATACATATCTCCTTTGAGGACATTCCACCCAGCAGCAAGTTTTTTGCTTTTTCAAGTTTTTGTCTTACAATATAAGAACTGAGGTTTTCTCCTATTTCTCTTTTAAAAATTTGCGATAAATAATCTGCGGAAATTCCGCAACATTTTGCAACGGCAGAAACACTGATTTTTTCAGAAAGATTTTCATTTATATATTTTATGCAGGTTCTTACGTGAGGAGAGAATGCAGGCTGTTTCTTGTTCTTTCTGACATCTTCCGCCAATTTTACTATTTCAGTCCCTAAACACATAAATATTTCATTTTTATCAGTCAGCTTATCAATTGTTTTAATCACTCTGTCCGAAAATTCATAGGCTTTGTTTTCGTTAAGTCCACCCTGAATAGCATATCGGGTTGCAAGAGTAATCGTACTGACAGCCATATACTTATTCTGCATAAGTTCATCATCAGACATTCGTCCCATAACAATGATAGAATCCAAATTTTTAAGCTGCGTTATCAGTGATTCAATATCACCCTGCTGAACACAAGAAAGCAATCGTATTTCAGCACTATATGGAGTATGTTTTTCATCAAAAGAGTTTTTATTCTCGATTGTCTTAACTGTTACAAGCTCACCTATGTTCATTAAATCACATCTTTTCTTTTAACTTTTTCATTTCTTTTTTCAGACGTGCAAAATTCAGGTCTTCCCAAAGCGGTACAATATGACCTCCTTTAAGTCTCATCGAGGCTTCAAGCATAGCACCGTAATAAGCAACTCTGAAATCAGAAAATTCAGATAGTTCACATCTTCTTTTGTATGTTTCATACAGTCCGTATGCATCGCCCCACATATTGCGAAGCTGAAATAAATCGTATTCTCTGTCTGCCCATATACTGCCGCATGGGTCAATGAAAGCAATAAGCTTAAAAGTTTTCGGGTCAGCCATTATATTCATTATGTTAAGGTCAGCATGTATAAGTACAGGGTTCGTTTTTTCTTGCGGCAGTTTACCCCAAAGCTCTGTCGCTTCAAAAAGTAGCTTCATTTTTTTCTTGCTGAACTTTCCGTTATCGCTCAATTCTTTCAAACCTCTCAGCCAAGGCTCCTGCTTTTCATTTTTATAATATTCACGCCAACTGTCATAGGCAGGATTTGATAAAGAGCCGAATTTACCGTTTGTAACACTGTGCCACTCAAGCATACCAGAAATAACTTCATCAGCAAATTTTTGCTTCTGACTTTTGCTCTTTAATAAAAATGCAGGATTCAATACATTCTGCCCATCAACAAAGCTCATTGCCAAAATTGCGGTATCATCATCTTCATATGTAAAAAGTACTTCAGGCATTTTAACATTGGTGTGCTCGGACAAGAATTTGAGTTGCTGCGATTCTTCATGTTGCATTTCCTGAAGTTTATAGCCTTTAACAGCGATTATTTCGCCATCGGAAAGAACCGTCTTATAAACTCTGCCGTAACTGCCTCCGCCGATAAACTTGAATTTATCAACTTTCTTATTAAGTTTTTCAGAAATAATGCCCGGTAAGATTGACAATAAATGCTTGTCACTATTATCAAGAATTTTCATTATATATCCTCCCCACGCTTTTATTCTTTTGCCACCTAACTTTCTAATTAAAATATTATCATAAGATTTTTCCAAATTCAATAATTCCTAAATTTTCATATAGGCAAATCGAAACAATCAAGGAAAAGTGATAAACAAACCCGCAAAGCGAATAAAACTGTGCAAAGCGCAATAAAGACCTGACTTAGTCAGAACCTTGTTACTCGCTTAGCTAGTAATGTGGCGCTCACTCGTTTGGAGTGCTTGTCTCTCTCTTTGAGATAGTAATCTAATGATCTCGTCCAAAATGCTCAAAAAAGACAAGCGAGTCCGACTTGCGGTACCCAAAAGTTTCTTTGTGCCTTGGAGCGGCATCAAAACTTTGACCGCTACGCGTCGCCTTAAATGCTCAAAAAAAGCAAGTGAGTCCGACTTGCGGTGCCCAAAAGTTTTGTAGTGCCTCGGAGCGACACCAAAACTTTGACCGCTACGCGTCGCCTTAAATGCTCAAAAAAGGCAAGCGAGTCCGACTTGCGGTGCCCAAAAGTTGCTATCCGCTTGGAGCGCGGGCAACTTTTGACCGCTACGCTGTTCGTCGTGCCCCTTCATCGTCCACCGGACGCGGGGCACGACGAACCAGTTAACAGCCGCGTGCAACTGTTAGTTACACTGTATTACAGCTCCAATCATATACGAAATGTAAAAAATTAAGACCGCCCAAATTGGACGGTCTTAATTTTTGGCGCCTCAAACAGGACTCGAACCTGTGACACCGCGGTTAACAGCCGCGTGCTCTACCGACTGAGCTATTAAGGCATACTGTG
>JAZSPF010000036.1:0-6431 GCA_045537315.1 Acutalibacteraceae bacterium | reverse complement strand
TGCCTGCTTGGCTAAACGATTTTTATCCTTTACAAAAGGATACCGTTTCCTGACAATTATCTGTCCGTTTATGATTTTTCTCGATGTTATTATCGAGATTGAAATTCCCAAGGCAATGGGCAGGGTTGTCGATATTCTTTTAATGCTCAGCGCCGAGGGTGCAGACTATGCAGCTATTCAGTCTGACCTTATTTCAAATGTGCTGAGAATGCTTCTGCTTTGTGCCTGCACTCTTGTTGTGGGTTACATAGCAGCTCGTTGCTCATCAATTGCAAGCATGGGCTTCGGTGCAAATTTAAGAAGAGAGCTTTTCAATAAGATTCAGGACTTATCCTTTGACAACATTGATAAGATTAAAATCTCTTCACTTATCACAAGAATGACAAATGACGTTTCAATGGTGCAGAATGTTTACAAAAACACTATCGTCACCTTCATCAAGGGTCCCTTTATGCTTATTACAGCCCTTGTTTATGCTCTTAATATAAGCCGTGATTTGTCTGTTGTGTTTGCTTTTGCATTGCCTGCAATAGTTATAATCGTTGTGATTATGGGCTATCTTGCAGTGCCTCTTTTCAAAAAGATGCTTAAAAAGACAGATAAATTCAACGGCGTACTCAGAGGCAACATCAACGGCATCAGAGTTGTCAAGTCCTTTGTAAGAGAAGACCACGAAAAAGAGAAGTTCAACGAGGCAAACATTGCCGTTATGGAAATGAACGTAAGAGCCCAGAAGCTCATCCTCTACATAAGCCCTGCAATTATGTTCGTCATTTACGGCTGTATGATTTTCGCTATGTGGCGAGGCAGTGATATTATCATCCACTCTGCAGGTGACCTGACCGTAGGTGACATGACAACCTTCGTTTCATATATCTCTCAGGTGCTTTCGTCTGTTATGACGGTTATGCTTGTTTTTGTCAGCATGATTATGGCAAAGGCATCCATAGGCAGAATCAGCGAAGTTTTCAATCAGGAGCCCACCATCAGCGACAAGGATGCAGACGAGTTTGCTGTACCCGCTGACGGAAGCATTGAGTTCAAGGGCGTTTCCTTCAAATATAACGAAGCTGCTGTCAAGAATATCCTTGAAGATATCAACCTTAAAATAGAGTCAGGCGAAACCGTAGGCATTATCGGCGGTACCGGCTCATCAAAATCAACTCTCATTCAGCTTATTCCCCGTCTCTATGAGGCAAGCGAAGGTGAGGTTATGGTCGGCGGCAGAAATGTCAAGGACTACACCTTCGAAAACCTCAGGCGTGAAATTTCCGTTGTCCTTCAGCAGAATGTGCTTTTCTCAGGCACTATTTCCGACAACATCCGTTGGGGCGATTTCTCAGCAAGTGAGGACGAAGTAATTGAAGCTGCAAAGGCTGCTGAAGCTCACGGTTTCATCACCGAGTTTGAAAAAGGCTATGACACAGAGCTGGGTCAGGGCGGCAACACTGTTTCAGGCGGTCAGAGACAGCGTCTTTGCATCGCAAGAGCCCTGCTTAAAAAGGCAAAAATACTTATCCTTGACGACTCCACAAGTGCTGTTGACACTGCAACAGACGCAAAGATAAGAGCAGCACTTCGCTCTGAAAAGTATAAGGATATGACTAAAATCATTATCGCTCAGCGTATTACCTCTATTATGGATGCAGACAGAATTATCGTTCTTGAGGACGGTAAAATCGTCGGCATGGGTACCCACGAGGAGCTGACAAAGAACAATGAAATTTATCACGAGATATTCGTTTCTCAGCAGGAAGGAGTGTTGGCACAATGAGCAAAGCTCCTTTAAACGAAGAAAATAAAGAAGTTCTCACCGAGGAAACTCAGGCAGCAGCCGAAGAAAAAAAGGACAAAAAGAAAAGAGTGAGAAAATCACGCCCCTCTAAGGCTAAGAAAATTCCTGAAAATGAAACTGAAGAGGAAAGAAAAGAGCGTGAGAAAAAGGAAGAAGAGAAAAAAAAGAAGAAGCCTAAGGACATTAAAACAGCCACAAAGCGACTTCTCGGCTACATCACACAGTATAAGGGACTTCTTTTCCTTGTTGCAATTCTTGTTATCGCCACAACTGTTATCAGTGTGCTGTCATCTCTTGCCATGTACCCGGTAAACAGTACCCTTGAAAAGCTTATCGCCGGCGAAATAACCTCAGGCGATGAGGCTATGGCAAACATTATCAAATGGCTCATTATTATGGCAATAGGCTACGCTCTGTCAGCTCTTTGCAATCTGCTTTACTCGAGAATTATGCTTCATATTTCCTCGAGAACTCTTAAGAATATGCGCCGTGATTTATTCAATCACATTCAGACTCTTCCACTTGAATACTTTGACAAGAGAAAAACAGGCGAAATCATGAGCCGTTTCACCAATGACGTCAGCCGTGTCAGTGACCTTATCAGCAACAGCTTCCCCTCACTGATTTCTTCAAGTATTCAGGCAGTTATGACTATCACCATTATGATAGTTTTCTCATGGAAGCTGACTCTTACAATAACCGTTGCAATTGTGCTTATGTTCTTTGTTGTTGCATTTATCACAAGCAAGTGTTCACCTCTTTTCAAGGCTCAGCAAAAAGCCATAGGTGAGGTCAACGGCTTTACGGAAGAATATATCAAGGGCATCAAGGTTGTTCAGCTTTTCTCTCAGGAAAAGAAAACGAAAGACGCCTTCAATACCCTCAACGAAAATTACCGTAAAATAGGTGTTAAAGCCAATATCATAGGCGGCTTCATGTCACCTCTTATGTCAATGATAACACGAGTGAATTACGCTATTTGTGTTTTCTACGGTGCAAAGCTTGTTATGGCAGGTGAAATGGATGTTGCAAAGCTCATTAACTATCTGAGCTACTCCAAGAGCTACGCTTCACCTATTGTTTCAATCGCAAGCACTTACAGTTCACTTGTTTCAGCGCTTGCAGGTGCAGAGCGTGTCTTTGAGGTGCTTGACACAGACAGCGAAACAGACGAAGGCAGAGTTACTCTCGTGCGTCTTATCAGAAACGCTTTAGGCGAAGAAGAGGAAACAGCCTCAGCAGACGGCACATTTAACTGGAAGGTGCCCACAGAGGAAGGCTTCGAATATGTACCCCTTAAGGGCAACATTGAGGTTAAGGATGTCACCTTCGCTTATGTTGAGGGTACCGACGTGCTGAAAAACATCAACGTCAGTGCAAAAAGCTCTCAGAAGGTTGCCTTTGTCGGCTCAACAGGTGCAGGCAAAACCACAATCACCAACCTTATCAACCGTTTCTATGAGATTGACAGAGGTCAGATAACCTACGACGGCATCGACATCAAGGATATAAAGAAGGATGACCTTCGTCACTCAATGGCAATGGTGCTTCAGGACACAAAGCTTTTCTCAGGCACAATTGCAGATAACATCCGTTACGGCAAGCTCGACGCAACAGATGAAGAGGTTATTGCAGCAGCAAAAATTGCCAATGCTCACACCTTTATTGAGAAACTCCCCGACGGCTATGAGACAGAAATCAAAGCCGATGCTGTCAATATCAGCATGGGACAGGCTCAGCTTATCAACATAGCAAGAGCCGCCATTGCAGGCTCTCCCTTGCTTATTCTTGACGAGGCAACCTCAAGCGTTGACACAAGAACTGAGAGACTCATTGAAGTAGGCATGGATAAAATCATGGAAGACAGAACTGTTTTCGTTATTGCTCACAGACTTTCAACCGTAAGAAACTCAGACAACATCGTTGTTCTTGAAGGCGGCGAAATCATAGAAGAGGGCGACCATCAGACCCTTATCGACCAAGGCGGCAAATACTACCAGCTTTACACCGGCAAGGCGGAGATGGAGTAAATTAAATGCAGAATGCTAAATGCTAAATGCAAAATTGTGGTCGCGACTTTTTAAGTGCAGAACGCAGAGCGCAGAGTGCAGAACGGTGGTCGCGACATAGCCCACCGCAATCAAAAGTTCCTCTCCGCGGAATGAAAGCACAGAAACGGTAAGTTTCATCAATCTTAAAACAAACGGCAGGTCACTACTCAAAGCTTGTAGTGACCTGCTGAATTTTTATAATCTACAGAGTCGGCACCTCAACCCCACTCCCTTTGTGGGAGAAGATTGTTTATCAGCAGAAATTTCCCCGCGACCACAATTCTGCATTCTGCACTCTGCATTCTGCATTCTTTAAGCCCCGTGACCGAAATTCTGCATTCTGCATTTTTTTGCATTCACTTTTTCATCGCCCTTATGGGATCAATATGCTCCCCGTCTTTCACTGTCTCAAAATGCAGGTGGCTTTCCTGAGCGCTCTCACAAGGGGTGTCCCCAAGCTTGCCGATTAAGTCGCCCTTTTTTACGGTGTCGTCAATGCCTACGCAGGTACCCTGCTGTATTCCGCAATATCTTGCCGTAAACTCACCGTGGTCAACCTCAATGCAATAGCCCCATGTGGGGTCGGCAATAACCTTAGTGACCTTGCCGTCGCCCACTGCCACAACATCGGCACCCTTTTCCCCGAGAAAATCAATACCCCTGTGAGGTCGCCAGTCTTCCATAGTTTCGTCATAGACAGCCGTCAGACTGAAGTCCTTGCCTATATCGTTGCCAAAGGGATAAACATAAGATGCATTACTGAAGGTCTCACTCACTGCTTCGGTTGTTGTTATTTCGGCAGTTGTTTCCTCGGCGGTACGCGTAGTAGTTGTTGCCGTTTCACTTTCACGCGTATCCGCCACAGTAGTGGTAACTCTCGGGTCGGCGATATTATCTTTGTTTTTCTGCACCTCGGCAGTGATTTCGTCAACTACGGTTGTGGGCACATCAAGGTCCTCTATAAGCTTGATGCTTGAGGAGTAGACGAAGCCGATAGCGGCGATAATAAGTGTGAAGCTCAGCGCCGCTGTGATATAAAATCCCTTACCCGATGAGAGCTTTTCCAGTATATTTTTCTTTTTCATATATCTTCCACCGTTTCCTGTCAATGTTACTTTTATTATTAGACAAGCAGGCAAAAATATACTGCCGAAGAAAAAAAGATAAAAAATTTACAAAAATTTACGAACAAATGTTTGCATTTTGAAAAAAGGTGTGCTATAATGATCTTGCAATCGAACATTTGTACAACTCTATGCTAAAATAAATTTAAGGAAAGAGGTATATTTTTATGCGACAGCCCCTTACCGAAAACCAGACCCTTATACTCAATTATCTTAAGGAGCGTTCAGGCGATGTTCCACCCAGCGTCAGAGAAATCTGTCAGGCAGTGGGGCTTCGTTCAACCTCATCGGTGCAGGCCAATCTTATTGCCCTTGAAGAGAAAGGCTACATAGAGCGTGACCCTATGCACAAGCGTTCAATCAGAATCACGGGCAGAGCAGAAAATGTTATGCACGTACCTTTGCTTGGTGTGGTCACAGCAGGTCTGCCCATTCTTGCAACAGAGCAGATTGAGTGCTATCTGCCCTTTAATGCTCCTCACATTTCAAGCGACAAGGAGATGTTTGCTCTGAGAGTCCGCGGTGAAAGTATGATTAACGCAGGCATCTATGACGGTGACATTCTCTATGTTGAGCGCACTCCCGTAGCACGCAACGGAGACATAGTTGTTGCCCTTATTGAGGATGAAGCAACAGTCAAGACCTTCTATAAAGAGAACGGTCACTTCCGACTTCAGCCTGAAAATGACAGCTTTGATCCCATCATTGTTGACGAGCTGATTATCCTCGGCAAGGTTGTTGCTCTGACGAGATATTTCTGAGAATTCGAAATGCAGAATTGCGGGAAAGCTTTGATAAAGAGGCAAGTCTCTGTCCGCCTGCCGAGTCACATCAAACTAAATATAAAATATCCGTCGGCGAAGAGTTCCGACGGATGTGTTTTTTAATTATGCATGAAAAGACCTGAAGTCAATAAATTAAAGCGGCGCTCCATCGCCCTCGGCAGGGTACAAATAACCAACAGAAAACCGCCCTTTTTCGGTAATTTTGACCTTAAGTTGGCGGTAGTTGAACCCAACAAGGTTTAACGGGGTATATTTTCACTGCAGCTGTGTTAAAAAGCCTTGAAAGGCACGAGCCTTTCTGCGTTTTTCGCCTTGTTGCAATAAAAATCTCCTCCCGTTAAACTTCGGAGAATCTGAAATGCTCAAGTTATGGTGCATTTGGGATTTTCTTCGACGAAGCTATACTTGCGTATTGCAAGGAGAAAAAATCAACAAAGGCGGCATAAATCGAGCTTTTCAGACTTGTTGTGTTCAACTACCGCCAACTTATGCACAAAATAGAATTTACCCCCTTTTTTTGTTGACATTTTCTGCGGTTTTGTGGTATAATTTGAATGCCGATTTTTATCGCATTTTATACCCTTTTCAGGAGGAATTATATATGAAAAAAGTTGCAATTATTATGGGAAGTGACAGTGATTTGCCTGTTGTTTCAAAAGCTGCCGACACACTCAAG
>JAZSPF010000182.1:0-13367 GCA_045537315.1 Acutalibacteraceae bacterium | reverse complement strand
TTTGCCTTTGCAAAGCCCGTGGGTCTTCTGCTTTTCACATGAGGGCTGACGGAAGTTTTCCGTAGGGCCGCCCACATCATGGATATAGCCTTTGAAATCGGGCATTTTTGTCAGCAGTTCTGCCTCTTTAAGCACAGACTGCTTGCTTCTTGAGGTGACATATCTGCCCTGATGAAAAGCAATTGAGCAGAAGTTACAGCCGCCAAAACATCCTCTGTTGTGTGTTATGGAAAATTTAACCTCTTCAATACCGGGCACTCCCCCTTTTTCTTCATAGGAGGGATGATAAGTTCTCATATAAGGCAGTGAGTATATCTCGTCGAGTTCCTCGGTTGTAAGAGGAGACATAGGCGGATTTTGCACAAGCATTTTATTTCCGTGGCGCTGTTTAATCAGCTTGCCTCTTATATGGTCCTGCTCGTCCTGCTGAATACGGCAGGAAACGGCATATTCCTTTTTGCTTTTGACCACATTTTCATAAGAAGGACACTCTGCACCCGTGAGAGGTGTTTCAGTCACATCACAAATATAGCAGGTACCTCTGATGTCACGCAGTGAAGATATATCCTCACCCATTCGCAGTCTTTCGGCGATTTCAGTTATGCTTTTTTCGCCCATTCCATAGGAAATAATATCTGCGCCAGAGTCAAACAACACACTACGTCTTATTTTATCGTCCCAATAGTCATAGTGTGCAAAACGGCGAAGAGAAGCCTCAAGACCGCCTATAATTATGGGTACACTGCCGTAGGCCTCACGAATACGGTTACAGTAGACAATAAGTGCTCTGTCAGGTCTTGCACCTGCCTTACCACCGGGAGTATATGCGTCTTCACTGCGTTTTTTCTTTGCGGCGGTGTAGTGAGCAACCATTGAGTCAATGTTGCCAGAAGACACAAGAAATCCCAGTCTCGGTCTGCCGTATTCTTTAAAAGACTCCGCACTGTGCCAGTCAGGCTGTGAGATAATGCCAACGGTAAAGCCGTTATATTCAAGCACCCTTGAAATTATAGCAGGGCCGAATGAGGGGTGGTCAACATAAGCGTCACCTATAACATAGACGAAGTCAACCTCATCCCAGCCGCGTTTTATTGCATCCTGTTTGTTTATCGGAAGAAAATCATTCATAATAAATCTTTACAAGGGCAGAGATAAATCCCTGCCCTATTCCTTTGTCTTAGTCTGAAAAAATATCATATTCCTCAGGCACAGCTTCATCCTGACTGCTGCTGCCCGATGCTTTCATTTCAAGATATTGTGCGCGTGACACAAGCACCTTTCTCGGCTTATTGCCGTCTGCGGTACCTACAAAACCAAGTTCTTCAAGCTGATCCATAATTCTGCCTGCTCTTGCATAACCAACGCCCAACTTTCGCTGAATTGCAGTTGTGGAAGCTATGTCACCGAGAGTAACAAGATCCATTGCATCCTCAATAAGTGCATCGTAGTTTCCGCCCTCGTCAGCAGCAGAAGCGGCAGAGCCTTTCTTCTTTGAGGAGTTATCAGCGGCGGCATTACGCTCAATTTCTGACATAATGTCATCATCGTATTCTGCATTTTCCTGACTCTTAATAAAGGTAACTATTCTTTCTATCTCTTCGTCGCTGAGATATGCGCCCTGAATACGCACAGGCTTAGTGATGCCAACAGGACTGAAGAGCATATCACCGTTACCTAAGAGGTTTTCAGCACCGATGCAGTCGAGGATAGTTCTCGAGTCAACCTGAGATGAAACTGAAAGTGAAAGACGTGAGGGAATATTAGCTTTAATAACACCGGTGATAACGTCAACCGAGGGTCTCTGAGTTGCGACAACGAGGTGCATACCTGCGGCTCTTGCCTTCTGAGCGAGTCGGCAGATAGAGTCTTCAACCTCTTTAGGTGACACCATCATAAGGTCATTAAGCTCGTCTATGAAAATAACTATCTGAGGCATAGGCTCAATTTCAGGGTGAGACTGCACATACTTATTAAAGCCGCCGATGTCTCTTACACCGCAGTTTGAGAATGCCTTATAGCGGTTATCCATTTCACTGACAGCCCATGCAAGAGAGCCTGCAGCTTTTCTCGCATCTGTAATAACAGGAACAAGCAGATGAGGTATGCCGTTATAAACCGTAAATTCAACCTGTTTCGGGTCGATCATAAGCAGTTTTACCTGTGACGGAGTTGCATTATAGAGAATACTCGTAATCATACAGTTAAGACAAACTGATTTACCTGAGCCGGTGGTACCTGCAATAAGAAGGTGAGGCATCTTTGAAAGGTCGGCACAGTTGACATTACCTGTAATGTCTTTACCCAGAGCAACAGTCAACAGCTTGCCTGCGTGCTTTTTGTACTCTGCCGAAGAGATAATCTCACGAAGTGTAACGGTGGAACGGCTCTTATTGGGAACCTCTATGCCTACTGCGGATTTATTGGGAATGGGAGCCTCAATACGCACACCGCTTGAAGCAAGTCCCAGAGCAATATCGTCTGCAAGGTTTGTTATCTTGCTAATTTTAACGCCGGGAGCAGGTGAAAGCTCATATCTTGTAACAGACGGGCCTCTGCTTATACCTACAAGCTTAGTTTCAACACCGAAAGAAGAAAGAACTTCAACGAGCTTCTTTGATGTCGTCTGCATTTCATTGGCAAAGCCTTCACTTGATGAAAACTCAGGCTGATTAAGGCAATCAATCGGCGGAAGAATATAGTCACGCTTCTTCTTTTCCTGCTTATAGTTTTCAACCTCTGTTTTGTTTTTCTTAAGGCTTTCATCAGCATCTTTAACTGCTTTTTTGATTATGTCCTCTTCCTCAAAAGCTGAAGCATCCGATTTCTGAGGCTGCGCAGACTTGTTTACCTGCTCAGAAACTTTGTTGGTGTCGCTGATAAGTGAAGCCAATTTATCCTCAACGGGAGTTCTCTTTGTGGGCATATGAGGCTTATTAGCACCACTGCCGTCGGATATGAAATCATAAGAGCTGAGCTTAGCTCCCCTGCCGGAATCCTCGTGTTCGGTGTTGTCATTGAAATTAAACACCTTGTCATCAGGATAATATCTTCTCATCTGACGCAGAGGAACTCCTGTTTCTCTGTCTGTCATATTCTCAGGGTCAAGTTCGATTTCTGTGCTGTTAAAGTCGAAGGATTCTGCCTGCTTTTTAGCTTCCTCTTCCTCTCGCCTGAGTCTTGCGGCTTCAAGCTTTTCAGCACGGATGCGCTGTCTTTCGGCATTTTTTACCTTCATATTTTCAGCACTTTCGTCCAGCTTGTTTTTACCTTCATTTATGGCATCTGATACACTGTCACCAAGAGAATTGGTCTCCACACCTATATGGAAGAAAAGGCTCACAAGGCACAGTGCAATAACTATTACGAAGGCTCCTCCCTTGCCGCAGGCAAAAAGCGGTCCGCCACCGAAGATGGCACCGAGGATACCGCCTGCAAACTCAAAACTACCCTGACCTATCTGCCACGAAATGCCTGCAGTTTCTTTGAATTGCTCAGCAAAGGTTGTGTTTTCGGCAGAGTTCACAATAAGGTGAATTAAACCTGCAATACCGCCGTTTAAAAGAAAGCCGAATATGTTTGTAACAAGAAGGCTTCTCTTAAGGTTGTGCAGAGCCATTCTTACACCGATAACAAGGGTCTGAATTACAAGAATATAAAAGGCTGTACCGAAAGCGGCAAAGAAGGTGCTTCTGATGCCTGTCCAGATATTTGAACCCTTTATAAGAGCTAAAAAGAACATGAGCACGCCGCCTAAAAGATAGCTGAGCATTATGGCATTGTAGTACTGCTCGCTGAAAGGTATGCGTTTGCCTGTTTTTGAGCTGACATAGGCTGTCTTGCCCTTTTTAGCGTTTGACTTCTTGGTACCACCCTTTTTAGACGTACTCTTTTTAGTACTGCCGCTTTTTCCTTTTGAATTTTTGGTTTTTGTATTAGCCATATTTTAAACCTCTTATATTATAAATGTCACACACACTGCAAGCACGCCTAATAGCACACTATAGACAGCGAATAACGGGAAGAGCTTTCTTATGCTGAATTTACCCACAAGATGCACACACAAAAATGCTGCAACAGCGAAAAGTACAACCGCAATTGCAAGGGGTACAATATCAACAATAACGTCGCCGATAATTGCTCTAACCACCTTGAAAACACTGATGATAAACATATGGGGTGCCAGATAGAGATAAACCTCACGGATTATAACCCTCGGGTTAACATCGCTTATAAGCATATTCACACTGCCTGAGCTTATGTGTGAAAAACCGGGCACAACATATGACACAACCTGATACACAGCCATTCGAAGAGTGCTTTTTGTGTCGCTGACTCGTTTGAGTTCGTTTGCTTTCTGTCTTGTATACCATATAGCAACAACGAGAATCAAAGCATTTATAACTGAAGCAACACCAACGAGATAAAGTGAGTTTGATGTAAGGAACTTATCAAAATAATCCATTAAAAGAGTATCCTTAGCTGTGGGGATAAACAGCACTGCCATTGGTATAAGTGAAATAAAAATATTCTTCACAATTGGCTTATATGCCGTGAGTCTCTCTGCGGCAAGCTTTTCCTTATCCCTTATGAAAAGCGCCTTCAGGCTCTTTATGTAAATTTTACGAAGCATTATAAAGATTACAACTGAAAATGTTATGCCGAAAACGCTGTAATAAAACCCAAGCTCAGTTTCATCTGACATAAAATTCATAACATAGCTGAGCAAACTGTAATGCGCCGCCGATGATGTTGGCAGGGGCATTGTTATGCCGCAGACAAGAGCTAAAACAATCATCTTGATATATTCTATCATATAAAAAACCTCCCAAAGAGAAATGCATATCAATTCACAGTAAATTATATCATAAAGTTTCATTTATAACAAGAGAAATTTTAAATTGTAAGTACAAAAATATTCCCTCTTCTGCATTTTACAAAAGAGGGAATTGAGATAATTATTCTTCAGTTGTTTCTGTTGCTGTTTCAGCTTCCTCAGAGAGCGTCTCACACTCTTCTTGCGGCTTTACATATTCGCCCTTCATAATAGCCTCAAAGGTCTCACGGTCTGCTTTTTCATTTTCAATAAGATATTCAGCAACTTCCGTAAGCTTATCCTGATGAGCTTTGATAATTGCTTCACATTCATTGTAAGCATTCGTAATAATGCCCTTGATTTCACTGTCAATATCAGAAGCAATAGTCTCAGAGTAGTTTTTCATACTGCCGTAATCTTTGCCGAGGAAAACCTCTCTGTCGCCTGAGGTATAAGAAATAGGTCCGAGCTTTTCGCTCATGCCGTAGCGTGTAACCATATCTCTTGCAATTTCAGTTGCTCTTTCAATATCGTTTGAAGCACCTGTTGCAATGTCACCCAGAGCAACCGCCTCAGCAACACGTCCGCCAAGTAAGGTTACAATCCTGCCAAGCATATCGGTCTTGGACATATAATTCTTGTCCTCTTCAGGCAGATACATGGTATAACCGCCTGCCATGCCTCTGGGAATAATTGAAATCTCGTGAACAGGGTCCTGACCTTCTGTGAAATATGAAGCCAGAGCATGACCTGCTTCGTGATAAGCTGTCAGCTTCTTTTCCTTATCACTTATCTTGTGTGATTTCTTTTCTGTACCCACAATACACTTAGTGGTGGCTTCTTCGATTTCGGTCATTGTAATTGCCTTCTTTTTGCGTCTTGCAGCAAGAAGTGCGGCTTCATTGAGGAGGTTTTCAAGGTCGGCACCTGTGAAACCTGCTGTTGACTTTGCAATTATCTTAAGATTTACATCGGGAGCAAGAGGCTTGTTTCTTGCGTGCACCTTAAGAATTTCTTCTCTGCCCTTGATGTCAGGTCTGCCCACAGTGAGCTGACGGTCAAATCTACCCGGTCTTAAAAGAGCAGGGTCAAGTATATCGGGTCTGTTGGTTGCGGCAATAATGATAACACCTTCATTTGCACCGAAACCGTCCATTTCGATAAGGAGCTGATTGAGAGTCTGCTCTCTTTCGTCATGTCCGCCGCCCATACCAGCGCCTCTGTGTCTGCCCACGGCATCAATTTCATCTATGAAAAGAATCGAGGGTGAGTTTTTCTTAGCCTGGTCAAAAAGGTCTCTTACTCGTGGAGCACCTACACCGACATACATCTCAACAAAGTCTGAACCTGAAATTGAGAAGAAGGGCACACCTGCCTCACCTGCAACCGCTCTTGCAAGAAGGGTCTTACCCGTACCCGGGGGGCCAACCAGAAGCACACCCTTGGGTATTCTTGCACCGAGTGCCTGATAATTTTCAGGTGAGCGAAGGAAGTCAACTATCTCCTCAAGCTCAGCCTTTTCTTCGTCAGCGCCTGCAACATCCTTGAAGGTTGTCTTGCGCTTTTCATCCTTACCAAGCTTTATCCTCGCCTTGCCGAAGTTAAGCGCATGATGGCTTTCGTTCTGAATATTCTGACCCATTTTACGGTAGAAGTAGAAGAGCATACCCACCAGCAGAAGCGTCATAAATATTGACGGAAGCACACTTGCCCACACAGCACTGTTTGAACCCCTGATATAGTCATATTTAATCTTTGAGTCAGGGTTGCTCAGGTTATATTCCGTAATATAATCGTGAACGTCATTCAAGAAAATATCCACATTGGGCACTACGTACTTTGTAACCTTTTCTTCGCCTTTGACAACATATTCAAGGGCGCCGCTTGAAATGTTAAGTGAATATTCACTGATTTCACCGCTGCGGAACTGCTCAACTATCTGATAATATTTGGGTGCATCCTCTTTGTTCTGAGTACCCATAAATGATGCAATTGCCACAATAAGCAATACGGGTACAATAATATAAAGCAGATTGCCCCACTTACTTGCACCGTTGGGTACATTCGGCTTTGCGCCGTTGTTATTGTTGTTATCCAATATATAATCACTCCTTAATTAACCCATTTTATAAAATCATTTTAAGGTTATTTTTCGTAAACTTCTCTTTTAAGTATACCCACATAGGGAAGACCTCTGTAGTTTTCGTCATAGTCAAGGCCGTAGCCGACAACAAAGGCATTGGGGATTTTTTCGCCCACATAATCAAGCTTGAGCGCTACTGAAGGGTCGCGTCGTTCGGGCTTATCGAGAAGACTGCAGCATTTAACACTCTTTGCGCCGTCCTCAATCATTTTAGCCGTAACTCTCTGCAGTGTTCTACCACTGTCAAATATATCCTCAACTATAAGAACATCATATTCACCGAGGTTCTGTATTTCACTTTTCACTTCAACCTCACCGCAGGATTCACTGCAGCCTGCAAGATAGCTCTTAGCCCTGAGAAACTCTATTTTATAGTCAAGATTTATCTTACGCATAAGGTCAGCCATAAAGCATACCGAGCCTTTGAGCACGCAGACAAGAAGCAGGTTTTTATCCTTATAGTCTCTTGCCACTTCACCGGCTATCCTCGTGGTGATAGCGTCAAGCTCTTTTTCGCCGAAAAGAATTCTCTCTACATCCTTATGCATAGTTTAACCTTCCTTTTTTATTATAAGTACATTTTCTGTTTGATCCCCGGGTATAAATCTGCCGTCAGTGCCGTAATTTTCCAGCCAGACGAGACTTTCGCCGCTTCTGAGCACTGCAATCTCTCCCCTTTTTGCTTCGGGAATTTTATCTTCAATAAAAAGCTTTTTAAGGCTCTTTGTGTTTTTTCTCTTTTTTGAATAAAAGCTGTCGCCTTGTCTGCGACTTGTCATTTTCAGAATGCCTGCCAGCTTATCGCCGTCAATAGCATCTCTGCTTTTAAGATTAGCGGCATCACTCTTTGTCAGTGTAAAAACACCGTAGGGTGTTACGAATCTGCCGCCTGTTTCCTCACACTCCCATTCTTCAGGCACAGTGCGGGGACTTTGAAAGGATATTATATCACCCTCACAGCAAATATACAAGTCCTTTGACAGCTCAATTTTGCCTTCACCCGATAAAATAAGGCCGTCGGCAAGGTCAATATGACGTCTTTCCGTACTCTTGCACATTTTTTCCCTAAGAAGAGTTGCCACGGCTCTTTTTCTTACTGCTTCGTGGACGGTAAGAAAAACTTTTCGTAAATAGCCTTCGGCACACTTTGCTTTTTCAATAAGACGAAAAGCCTCACTGTCAATACAGTCGCTCTCACTCCTTAATATTTCAAGAGTGGAAGCTATGTTTGAAGCATAACCCTCATTGACCTTTGCAAGCAGAGGAATTACGTTATGCCTTATAAAATTGCGTTTATATTCGTCTGTGAGATTAGTGCTGTCAGTGACATACGGTATATTATTCTCTTCACAATAAGCTTCAATTTCCTCACGGGTACAGTCAATTAAAGGGCGGATGATATTCCCCTGTCTTACGGGAGGTATGCCGCAAAGACCCTTTGATCCCGTACCTCTGATGAGATTGAAAATCACTGTCTCAATGCTGTCTGAAAGCGTGTGAGCTGTCGCCACAGCATCGCAGTGGGCTTCACCGAAACACTCATAGCGCACTGCTCTGCCGCACTCCTCTTCGCCCATGCCCATTTCTTTGGCAAGGTACGGAATATCTTTATGAAAAGTGAGAAGTTCTATGTCGTTTTTTTCACAGTAAGTCTTAACTGCAATTTCGTCACGGAGCGCCTCCTGCCCTCTTATGCCGTGGTTGATGTGAACGGCTTTGAGTATTATACCGTATTCTGCCTTTAATTTACTTAAAATATGAAGAAGGCACATTGAATCAGCACCGCCGGAAACTCCGACAGCAACGGACTTAATATTCTCAAGCATACGGTGCTTTTCAATTGTGTTTTTAACCTTACATATCATTTCTTATCTGCTCCAGATTTGAGAAGAGAGTGTAGTCACCGTTCCACGCAACCTTGATTGAGGTTGTGGGGCCGTGACGGTTTTTAGCTATGATGAATTCTGCTTCGTTGATTGCCGGTCTTTCCTCATCAGGCGGTGCATCCTTTTCCGAAGCATAGTATTCCTCTCTGTAAAGCATAATTACTATGTCGGCATCCTGCTCGATTGAACCTGATTCACGAAGGTCACTAAGCTGCGGCTTGTGGCTTTTGCCTCTGCCTTCTGTTGAACGGGCAAGCTGTGCAAGCACAACAACCGGAATGTTAAGGTCTTTAGCCATAAGCTTTAAGTTTCTTGTGATTTCCGAAACCTCCTGAACACGGCTTTCAACTCTTGAGCCGCTTTTCATAAGCTGTAGATAGTCAACAAAAACCGCATCAACATCACGCAGACGTCTTATTCTTGACTTCATCTCGGAAACAGTCATATTTGACGTATCGTCAAAATAAAGCTCACAGTTTGAAAGAAGTGCTGTTGCAGTGGCAAGCTTAGCCCACTCGTCACCTGTTATGTTACCCGTTCTCATTTTGGTGCTTTCAATTCTTGCCTCAGTTGACAGAACTCTCTGAGCGAGCTGTTCCTTTGTCATTTCAAGTGAGAAGAAAAGCACTTTTTTCTTGCCCATCATAGCAGTGTTTCTTGCAAGGTTGAGGGCAAGGCTGGTTTTACCCATAGCAGGACGGGCACCTATAATGAGAAGGTCTGATTTATTAAGACCCGTAATTGCCTTATCAAGATCAATAAAACCTGTGGTGTAGCCCTTATATTTATCCTTATCGGCACCGCTTAATTTCTGCAGTTTGTCATAAACCTCGTTGACAATGATGTCACCGATTTTAGCGGGACCTCTTGTTACTCTGCCCTGACGAATATCATATATCTTCTGCTCGGCAACCTCTAAAAGAGAATCTGCTGACTCACTTGAAGATGCAACATCGTCTATTATGGTTTTTGAAACATTTATAAGCGACCTTTTATAATATTGCTCACGGATTATGTTTGCATATGCCTCAACGTTTTCCGTTGTTGGTACCACCTCAGCGAGCTGAAAGAGGTATTGCTTGCCGCCTGCATCGTCATAGATTTTCTCTTCCTTGAGCTTTTCAAGAACGATGAGAGGGTCAATTTTTCCGCCGAGAGCATCAATTTCCTGCATAATGGTGAATATCGCCTTATGCTGAGGCAGATAAAAATAGTCAGGTCTTATTGAGATATTAACCTGTGTTATGCAGGTCGGGTCAATGAGTATCGAGCCGAGCACAGCCTGCTCAGCTTCAAGAGAATAGGGCATACTTACATCGTCAAGGGATGTCAGTGTTCTTTCTCTGTCCAATTAACTCACCTCATTTTTCACTTCTGTTTTAATAATTACTTATTCGCCTACACGTACAAAGAGCTTTGCAGTTACACCCTGATAGAGCTTAATCTCAAAGGGGAATGTGCCGAACTGCTTGATATCCTCAACTGTAATCTTTCTCTTGTCTGTCTTTACACCAAAGTCTTTTTCAACCTTTTCAGCAATTTCCTTTGCAGTTACACTGCCGAAGAGCTTGCCGTTTGCACCTGCCTTAGCAGTGATAACGATTGTTTTGCCATTCATTTCCTCGGCTGCCTTTTTCGCTGCAGCTGTCTCAGTTGCTATTTTGTACTTTTCAGCCTGCTCACGGTTTTTAAGTTCTGTCATATTCTGAGCGTTAGCCTCTACTGCGAGATTTTTAGGGAAAAGGAAGTTTCTTGCATAACCGTCGCTTACATTTACAAGCTCACCTTTTTTACCAAGACCTTTTACATCCTGTTTCAATACAACTTTCATATATTTTTACCTCCGTTATAAATTACTTATATATTCGTCAATGGCACCCTTAAGTTTAATAAGGGCATTATCCATATCAATATCTGCAATCTGGCAGGCTGACATGGTCTGATGACCGCCGCCGCCAAGTGCTTCCATTACAAGCTGAACATTCATTTCACCGTAGCTTCTGGCTGAAATATTCACACCGCCTGCATTTTCATAAAGGACGAAGGAAGCTTTCACGCCCTCGATGTTGAGCATTTCGTCAGCCGCCTGCGAAGTGACAAGACGCACATTTTCTATACCTTCAGGAGCTACGGAAAGAGCACATTGGCGGTATGTTTCAGCCTCATCTATAATAGCGTTTCTGCTTCTGAAAATGCCCATATCGTTTGAGAA
The DNA here is from genome assembly GCA_045537315.1 of Acutalibacteraceae bacterium. Lineage (GTDB taxonomy): Bacteria > Bacillota > Clostridia > Oscillospirales > Acutalibacteraceae > UBA6857. The sequence continues at coordinate 2,313 of JAZSPF010000182.1, read as the reverse complement.
GAGCTTTTTGCTTTCAACTGTGCTTGCGCCTCTTGAGCGAAGATAAGCCGCAGCCTCAAAGGTACGCACACCTGCTCTTAAAATGAAATTTCTCGTGTCAAGCATAATGCCTGAGAACAATGCAAGCGATGCGAATTTGTCAAGCACGGGTTTGGTGTCAACATACTGTGCGATTTCAGTTACCATTTCACTTGCCGAGGATGAATTTGGCATATGATAAAACAGCACTGAATTGTCTATATAGTCAACACTCTTTCTGTGGTGGTCTATAACCACTGTCTTTTCACTGCCGAGCAGGTCGGGACAGTCTGTGAAATCAGCCTTATGAGTATCCACAACAATGATAAGAGTGTTTGCTCCCTTCTTTGAAAGAGCCTTTTCGGGAGAGATAACAATGCCCTCCCCTTTTTCCTCAATGAATAAATCAATGAGAGGTGCCGCAAGAGTATTCTTACGGTTGACCACAATATTGCACTCCTTGCCGAAGTGGGAAACAATGCAGTGCATACCCACAGCGGAGCCGAAAGCATCAAAGTCAGAAAATCTGTGACCCATAATCAGCACATTGTCGCTGTTACGGATAATCTCAGCCATTGAGTTGGCAATAATTCTTGTTCTGACCTTGTTTTTCTTTTCGTGACCTGATGACACACCGCCGTAGAAATTATACTGTGTACCCTCTTTTATTGCAACCTGATCACCGCCACGGCTCTGAGCCATATCAAGAGCCTGCTTTGCAGAGTTGTTGCTCTCACTCAAATCCTTTTCATGACCTATACCGATGCTTAAGGTCAGGTCAGTGCTTTTGCCCTCATAGGTGAATTCTCTGACCTTATCGAGAATGGAAAACTTATCGTTAATCATTCTCTGCAAAGCCCTTTCCTCAAGGAAAATAAGCATTCTGATATTGGAATACTTCCTGCAAAGTCCTCCATAGGCACCTGCCCACTGCTCAATCATCTGCTCCGTCTTTGAGAATATAGCGGCGCAGTCGCTCTCTTTGAAATCGGTATAAATCTCATCCGCATTATCAATAACCGTCAGCATAATTGAGGGTCTTGTGTCAAGGAATTCCTTTTCCGTTATGCGAAGCTCAGTTTCGTCAAAGAAGTAAAGAAGGTAAATATCCTCCTCTTCCACCTTGATTTCACTGGAGTATACAGAGAAGTACATACCGCTTGTTTTCAGCTTGTGACCTCTGCCCTCAAGGAGCTTATCGATGTTGTTTTTACGAAGCAGCTCCTTTAAGTTGCTCACTGAGATGTCATCGCTGATTTTAAAAGTACCCTTAAAGCTGTCATTAAACCATATGATTGTGCCCTCTTTTTCAATAACCACACAGGGTATGGTTAAAATCTCAAAGGCTTTGCCCTCAGAGAATGTCAGCTCGTCAGTAACGGTCTTGACTCTGAAAAGGAGCTTTTCGTGCTTTGTCTTGTAATAGAAGTATTTGCCCAAAGCGAAAAGTATCACAATGACAAGCTCAACAGCTGAAAGGATATAGCTGTAGGTAGCCGTTACTCCGCAAAAGAAAATGCCGACAATTATAAATATTAAAGATAAATCATATATCTTCCAAAGCTTTTTCATATCAGTTCTCCATAAGTATGGGAAGTATCATGGGATAACGTTTTGTTCTCTCATACATAAGGCGTGAAACATCGTCACGCAGTCTGCCTTTGATTGCACCCCAATCATAAATATTTCTGTCGTGGCATCGCATAATTGTGTCATAAGCCACCTTCTGAGCCTCATCAATAAGGTCAGTTGACTCTCTGACAAAGACGAAACCTCGTGAAACAATATCAGGGCCTGAAACAAGTTCACCTGTCACACCGTCAACACATGCAACAATAACAATTATGCCGTCTTCTGCAAGGTGCTTTCTGTCTCTGAGCACGGTGCTGCCTACGTCACCGACACCTGAGCCGTCAATAAGGGTCTGGCCTGCAGGTACACTGCCGATACGCTTGATGTGCTTCTCACTGATTTCAATGAGAGAGCCGTTGTCGGCTATGATAATATTTTCTGAGGGGATACCCATATTTTCCGCAAGGTCAGCGTGCTTTAAAAGGTGCTTCTGCTCACCGTGTACAGGCATAAAATACTTAGGCTTTACAATGCCGAGCATAAGCTTTAATTCTTCACGGCAGGCATGACCGGAAACATGAACATCATACATTTTTTCATAAACCACTTCGGCACCAAGCTTCATAAGCTCGTTTATAACCTTATCAACCAACTTCTCGTTACCAGGAATCGGGTTTGCCGAAATGATTATCATATCCCCCGGCATAATTCCGATTTGACGGT
>JAZSPF010000086.1:0-8553 GCA_045537315.1 Acutalibacteraceae bacterium | reverse complement strand
TGGCCCCCAGTACGACATGGCCACGATCCGACTTCTGCAAGCTGACCGAAGGTGCGAAGGTCATAAACATCCCCTTCATCCATTCCCGGGTTGCCTTCAACAACTATCTGACCGCCGCCCACACTCATAATGCGCTCTCTTGCAATTTCCTTACCGTCCTTGTAGGCGATAAATTCCATTGTGTTTTCATGAGGCAGATTTTCTGTTTCCCATGGGCCGAAAACAAGGTCTATATCGTCGCCTGCAAAAACATCCAGTATCGCCTCGTCGGTTTTGTGTCCCTTGCCCGTACTTGAAAGTGAGCCGTAAAGGATAACCTTATAGCTGTCAGCATCACGGTAGGTGCTTTTGAAATATCTTGCGGCTTTATCGGGACCCATTGTGTGTGACGATGAAGGGCCTCTGCCGATTTTGTATAAGTATTTGAGTGATTTCATATCATTAACCTCAATTCTGCTTTCTTACAATTTTATATTCATCATAAGGCGAGAAATAATGGCATGCATCCATATTGCCGCTCATATATTTTTCCATTTCATCCTCGTCTAAATTAACCGAGCAATAGTATTCGTCATACTCTTCATCGTAATCATAGTACGCACACTGTTCACAGCAGTTTTTAGCCATAACTTTCACCTCACTGACATTATAGAACACTTAAAATCAATAATCAAGTAAAAAGACAAATTTATATTTCTTGCTCCTTCAGACTTCATATAATCTCAAAAAGCAGTTCCACCGCTTTTTTTATATCGTCTTTCGGCAAACCCGAATAGTTGATTATCAGGGTGTGCTTGTCAGCTGAATTTTTCTTTTGATAATACTGACTAAGGCACGCAAGATTTATTCCGTGTTTTCTGCCTTTTTCTGTAAGCTGATTGTCTGAAAGAGAAGTATCCACTTTCATAAGAAAATGCAGACCTGCATCCTCTTCCTTTATCTGTACCCTGCCGAAAAGGGAATGCTTTTTTATTTCGCTCATCAGCTCATCACGCTGAGTACGGTAGTAGTTTCTCATTCGGTTGATGTGCTTTTCATAATATCCCTGCTCAATAAATGCCGCAAGGGTATATTGCTCAAAATTTGAAACGGTGCAGGAATAAAAGCTAAGCTCTTTTTTGTAAAGAGCCATAAGCTCTTCGGGAAGCACCATATAGCTTATTCTTATTGTTGAGGTCAGAGATTTTGAAAAGGTGTTGATATATATGACCTTTCCCGACGGGTCGATGCTCTGTAAAGAGGGAATAGGTCTGCCCGAAAAGCGAAATTCACTGTCATAGTCATCCTCAATAATATATCTGCCGGGGATCTTTTCTGCCCAGGAGAGAAGCTCATATCTTCTGCTGACAGGTGTGACTATGCCTGTAGGGAAATGATGCGAGGGGGATATATGAAGCACATCTGCCTTTGATTTTTCCAAAGCGGAGATTTCCACACCGTTTTTATCAAGGGGGATATAGTCAAAGCTCACATTGTTTGCCCTGTAAATCTGTGCTATCTTGCGGTAGCCCGGGTCCTCAACGGCATATTTTTTGTGTCTGCCTAAAAGCTGTATAATAAGGGAATAAAGATATTCAGTGCCTGCGCCTATAACAATGCAGTCAGGGTCTGCCCTCATGCCTCTGAACTGAAAAAGATAGTCCGATATGGCACAGCGAAGCTCTCTTACACCCGTAGAGGGTGAATTGACTGTCAGCAAATCACTTTTATCACTCATAACCTCACGCATAAGCCTTGTCCACACGGAAAAAGGGAAGCTGTCTTTTGCGGCAGAGTTAGCAGCAAGGTCAACTTCGCAAAAGGTTTGGGAGATGTCCGTAGCCTTGCTTTCATAGGTAGGCTTTGCGGAGTCAGTGTTGAGTCTGGGCGAAGAAATCTGCGAAACATAAAAGCCGCTTTTAGGTTTTGAGTATATATATCCCTCCGCCACAAGCTGATTATAAGCATTCTCAACTGTTATGGTGCTTATATTAAGGTGCTTTGCCAAAGCTCTTTTCGAGGGCAGCTTTTCATGAGGAGAGAGCCTTCCCGAAATAATATCCTGAGTTATACTCTTATACAGGAACTCGTAAAGGCTGTCACTGCCTCTGTTTTCAAAGGAGTATGTAAGCATTTAATCACCTAATCTGACCATATAATTTTTTATTGTTTTGGGTATTTTAATATGGTCAAATGATAGTATAATACTAAGCAGAAGAAAAGTAAAGAGGTAAGGTGATACTTTATGAAAAGAATTGTTACGGTGCAGGATATTTCCTGTGTGGGAAAATGCTCTCTTACGATTGCACTGCCTATAATTTCAGCTATGGGTGTGGAAACTGCTATAATTCCCACAGCAGTGCTTTCAACGCACACAATGTTCAGCGGTTTTACCTGTAAGGATTTAACAGACCAGATTGAGCCTATCACAAAGCATTGGCAGGATGAAAAAATAGATTTCGATGCCATTTACACAGGCTATCTCGGCTCATTCGAGCAGATAGACTTAATGAAAAAGATGTTCGCTGATTTTAAGACAGAAAAGAATATTACCTTCGTTGACCCTGCAATGGGCGACGGCGGCAAGCTTTATCCTGCCTTTGACGAAGCCTTTGCAAAGCATATGGCAACTCTTTGTGCATATGCAGATATAATAGTACCCAACATAACAGAAGCCTGCTTTATGACAGGCACCGAGTATAAAGAAAAATATGACGAAGCTTATGTCACAGACCTGCTTAAAAAGCTCAGCGACCTTGGCGCAAAGATAAGCATTCTCACGGGTGTCAGCTTTGAAGAAGGCAAAACCGGCGTTATGGGCTATGACAAGGAAAAGAATGAAACCTGCTATTTCTGTCACGAAAAGCTCGCCTCAAGCTATCACGGCACAGGCGACATTTTCTCAAGCACCTGTGTGGGCGCACTTATGAATGGCTTTGACTGGAAAAAAGCTGTGGAAATTGCCGCAAAGTACACTGCCGAATGTATCCGTCTGACAATGGCAGACGGCAAGCTCAAATGGTACGGCGTACACTTTGAGCAGGCTATTCCCTACCTTCTGGAAATTATGAATCAGAAATAATAAATCATACGGCGAACTCTGCCGAATAGGCAAGCTGTTCTCACGCTGACTCAAAAAATCAAGCAGCAGATTACCCTTTGGTGTCTGCTGCTTATAATTTTGTTGGAATTTATCTATAAAAAATATGCACTTAACAAAACATTATTTCAACCTGTCTTTGCTATATGACAACAATTCTTTTGTCAAGTGACAAAAGTGTTCACTTTTTGATATTATTTTTCCTTCTGCATCAATATATTCACTGCAAAATTCCATATAATACAGATTCCCTGCTCCTTCAGCTACAACCATAATCGGAGCATCGATCTTAATGATTTCTCTTTTTCTCCAAAGGTTTCTGTCAATATAGATACCACTGTCATCCGATAAAGCATTACAAAATACATCTTCTAATGGTTCTGCCGAAAAATAGATTGCTAAATATCTGGGTTTTTCTACGAATATATAACTCTTCAATTCTTCAAAAGTAAATCGCTTGACATAACGCTTTTTATTTATTACGTCCCAAAACCAACAATAAATTAACAATTGCTTTTTGGAGAGAAACTCTAACAAACCGGATAAATCTTCCTCTTTCCAATAGCCACTAACAGAATATGTTTTATATTTTATTTTAGGTTGCTTACAAAAAGAAATCGGTTGTTCAAATAATTGTGAAGAGGGAGAATAATCAATATCGACCTGTGCAAATTTTTTCTGTTTTCCGCATTCTGCACACTGAGAAATGAGTTCAACAGCCCTATAATCATCCGTACCTTTCCTCGGCATGTAATCGAAATAAATTTCAAAAAGGTCATTTTTACAAGAGCATTTTTGCTTAGCGGGATATTTTTCTTGAATTAAATCATACCAGTAGTCCACACTGTCAAGAATAAAATAATTTTTGTCTGAACGAGACGTAAGAATACCTACACTTTCATCGCGAATAAAGCGAATCTGAAATTCCTCTTCTCCGCATGATGTAATAATTTTCTTCCTAATCTTTTCTTCTGTATCAAACATATGTAATCAGCACCTCCTCAAATTCAAGTTTATATGACAAAAAGCGGGAGAAAAGGTCGGTGCTTCCGTCCTCTCTCCCGCAATTCATAATTTATAATTGGATTACTGCTTAGCGCCGTTGTCAAACTTTTCGAGCACCTTCACACTTGCAACAAAGCAATCTGCCAGACACTTCTTATTGAGTGCTTCGGGAGTGTCAAGTCTTGTGTGATAGAAATCGGGAAGTGCGTGGTTAAGAGCAGTGATACCTGTTGCTCGCATACCTGCCTGAGCAAAAGCAGCCGAGTCTGTTGCACCGCCGAGAGGAGGTACCATACCCTTCTTACAGGGAATGCCAAGCTCCTGACAAGCCTCATAGAATAAATCTGAAACGTCCTTGTCAACCTTTACGGTACTATTAAGGTCGCGGTAGTTGACCATAAGCTGCTCTGACTGAGCAATTGTATCATAGGCATAAACAAATGTGGGAACGTCGCTCATTTCATCCTTGTGAGCTTCAGCCCAAGCCTTTGCACCGCGAAGACCTGCTTCTTCTGAGCCGGTGAGAACAACGCCTACCTCAGTGTTTTCAAGCTCAATGCCTTCATCCTTGAGGAACTTGAGGATTGCCATACCGATATAGCAACCTGTAAGGTTATCATTTGCACCGTCAACAACTCTTTTTTCATTCCACATGAAATAAAGACCGAACCAGAAGGGAACAAACACAAGACCGATAAGACCTATTTTTGTTACAAGCTCCTGAGGAATAACTCCTGCAAGATTTAAAATTGCAGTAACAAGAACATATGCTGCACCTGCAAAGCAGACCATCATATGGATATCAAAGCCAAGGTATGTAAACTTATACTTGAAAGGCCACTCCCATGCTGCGTCGGGATGACCGTTGAAGATAATGCGGCGCTTAACTTCACCTGTGGGCTTCTTGAAGCCTGCTACGTTGTGACCTGTTTTTTCCTTGAAGCACTTATCAACAGTCTTTTTATAAAGACCGAACTGTAAGAAGCAGATAGTAAGTCCGATTGCGATAAACACAATTGAAAGCACAGGTAAGAAGAAATAGGAAATAAATGCCAGGAAGCAGCAAGTGATTGTAAAGTAAATCCAACCGTAGAATGAGCCGGGGTTTTCCTTGAACTCATCAATAAAAACACGGTCACAGCCGTATTCCTTCATCTGTTTTGCGGCGTACTCACAAGCCTGATGCTCACCGCGTGAACCGGGGCCACGCTTTTCAAAAGTCTTGCAGATATGAGTGATTTCGTCAATCATATACTGTGCAGCCAAATCTTTTTTGTCGATAATTTTTTTAAGATCCATCTCAAATTCTCCTTTAACTGTTAGTTATATTTCACAGTTTACCACAAAATTCCCTTGAGTTCAATATTTATTTACAAAACTTTGGTCAAAAAATGATTTTTTTGTTGTATTTGCCAATACACGCTGAAACTGTCAACTCTTTTACCTTATACTGACAAAAAAATTGCGAAAATTGTATTTACAATTGAAAAGGAAAGTGATAGAATACAAGGTGGTAATCTAAGTGATAATCCAAATAAAATTCAGGAGGACAATCCAATGGCCAGAAAAAAGAAAACCATGGACGGTAATAATGCGGCTGCTCATGTGTCCTATGCGTTCACAGAAGTTGCAGGTATTTACCCCATTACACCGTCAAGCCCCATGGCAGACTACGTTGATCAGTGGTCAGCTCAGGGATTAAAAAACATCTTCGGCACAAGAGCTAACGTTGTCGAGATGCAGTCAGAAGCAGGTGCAGCAGGTACCGTTCACGGTTCACTCGCAGCAGGTGCTCTTACAACAACCTACACAGCTTCACAGGGTCTTCTTCTTATGATCCCCAACATGTACAAAATCGCAGGCGAGCTTCTTCCCAGCGTTTTCCATGTTTCAGCACGTTGTGTAGCATCACATGCACTTAATATCTTCGGCGACCATTCAGACGTTTACGCTTGCCGTCAGACAGGCTTTGCAATGCTCGCTGAAACAAATACACAGGAAGTTATGGACCTTGGTGCTGTTGCTCACCTTGCAACAATCAAGAGCCGTGTTCCCTTCCTCAATTTCTTTGACGGTTTCCGTACTTCACACGAACTTCAGAAGATCGAAGTCTGGGATTTCGACGATCTTAAGGAAATGTGCGATATGGATGCTGTTGAAGCATTCAGAAAAAGAGCTCTTAACCCCGAACATCCCGTTATGCGTGGTTCACACGAAAACGACGATATCTTCTTCCAGAACAGAGAAGCTTGCAACAAGTATTATGATGCAGTTCCCGAAATCGTTGAAGAATATATGGGCAAGGTTAACGCAAAGCTCGGCACAAACTATCAGCTCTTCAACTACTACGGTGCACCCGATGCTGAAAGAGTAATCGTTGCTATGGGTTCATTCAACGACGTTGCAGAAGAAGTTGTTGATTACCTCACAGCTATGGGCGAAAAGGTTGGTCTTATCAAGGTTCGTCTTTACAGACCCTTCTCAGCTAAGCACCTTCTCGCAGCTATCCCTGCAACATGTAAGAAGATCGCTGTTCTTGACAGAACCAAGGAGCCCGGTGCTCTCGGCGAGCCTCTTTATCTTGACGTTGTTACAGCTCTTGCAACAAACGGCAGAGGCGACATCAAGGTTGTTGGCGGCCGTTACGGTCTCGGTTCAAAGGATACTCCTCCCTCAAGCGTATTCGCTGTATACACAGAGCTTGCTAAGGATGAGCCCAAGAACCAGTTCACTCTCGGCATCGTAGACGACGTTACAAACCTTTCACTTCCCGAAGTACCCGCTCCCAACACAGCAGCAGAAGGCACAATCGAATGCAAGTTCTGGGGTCTCGGCGGTGACGGTACCGTTGGTGCTAACAAGAACTCAATCAAGATCATCGGTGACCACACTGATAAATATGTACAGGCATACTTCCAGTATGACTCAAAGAAGACCGGCGGTATCACAATTTCTCACCTTCGTTTCGGTGACAAGCCCATCAAGAGCCCCTACTACATCAACAAGGCTGACTTCGTTGCATGTCACAACCCCTCATATGTTGACAAGGGCTTCAAGATGGTTAACGACGTAAAACCCGGCGGTGTATTCCTTATTAACTGCCAGTGGAGCGACGAAGAGCTTGACAAGCACCTTAATGCAGAAGCTAAGAGATATATTGCTAACAACAATATTCAGCTTTACACTGTTAACGCTATCGACCTTGCTGAAAAGGTTGGTATGGGCAAGAGAACAAACACTGTTCTTCAGTCAGCATTCTTCGCTCTTGCAAATGTTATGCCTTCAGCTGAAGCTATTCAGTACATGAAGGACGCTGCAACAAAGTCCTACTCAAAGAAGGGTCAGGATATTGTTGACGCTAACCACAATGCTATCGATGCAGGTGCAACAGCATTCCATAAGGTTGATGTTCCCGCTGCATGGGCAGATGCATCAGATGACGCAGCAGCAGTTAAGTCAGAAGGCGCAGCTAAGCTCGTTAAGATGGTTGACACAATCCTTAAGCCCGTTGGCGTTATGGACGGCTATTCACTTCCCGTTTCAGCTTTCACAGAGCATGCTGACGGTACTTTCGAGCACGGCGCATCCGCTTACGAAAAGAGAGGCGTTGCAGTTCTCGTTCCCGAATGGGATCCCGCAACCTGCGCTAAGTGTAACCAGTGTGCTTATGTTTGCCCCCACGCTACAATCCGTCCCTTCGCTATGAGCGATGAGGAAGTTGCAGCAGCTCCCGCAAACATGAAGAAGGCTCCCAAGCCCGTTGTTAAGACAAACTACACATATACTCTTGCTGTTTCTCCCATGGACTGTATGGGTTGCGGCGTATGTATCGGCGTATGTCCCACAAAGTCACTCAAGATGGTTTCAAAGGAATCACAGCTTGAAGAACAGAAGGTATTTGATTACTGCGTAGCTAACGTAACAGAAAAGAAAGAAACAACAGCAGTTATGAACGTTGTTTCCAGCCAGTACAAGAAGCCTCTGCTTGAGTTCTCAGGCTCATGCGCAGGTTGTGCTGAAACAGCATACGCTCGTCTTATCACTCAGCTCTTCGGTGACAGAATGTACATCTCAAATGCTACAGGCTGTTCATCAATCTGGGGCGGTCCCGCAGCAACATCACCCTACACAGTTAACGAAAACGGCCACGGTCCTGCATGGGCAAACTCACTGTTTGAAGACAACGCAGAACACGGTCTCGGTATGTATTATGGCCAGAAGGCTATCAGAGACAGACTTATCGAAGACGTTAAGGGCATGATTGCTTCCGATGTATGTGCTGCTGAAGTTAAGGCAGCAGGCGAAGAGTACCTTGCAACACTTGAAGACGGTGCTAAGAACACAGCAGCTGCTGACGCTCTTGTAGCAGCTATCAAGGCAGCAGGCGCAAACTGCGACCTTTGCAAGGACGTTCTCGACAACAGCGAATACCTTTCAAAGAAATCCGTATGGATCTTCGGTGGTGACGG
>JAZSPF010000001.1:0-2302 GCA_045537315.1 Acutalibacteraceae bacterium | reverse complement strand
ACATTGAACGGGTTAAAGGTGGCGGCAGAGTACCCGAAAGCAACTGCTATAAAGCTGAAGCCTACACCAACCAAGGAGTCCCAGCCGAGGGACAGAGATATGGCAACTGCAAGCGGCACAAGAGTAATTGATTCTTCAAGTATACCGGCAAATGAACTCAGCGCCATGCAGACAAAAATGATAACAGCAAGAAGATGATATTTCTTCTTTGCAAATTTGTTTACAACAACTGTCATTATGTATTTCAGTACACCGCTCTTATCTAAAATAAGGAATGTACCGCCGATGAGGGTTATAACAAGAATAATAAGAACTCCCGTCATGGCATCACCGGTTGCATAGATGAAGGCCTCTATAGGCGAAATAAACACACGCCAGAAGCTGTATCCCACATCTTCTCTTGCAATTTCATGATAAGTGCCGTTTATAATTGCGCCATCGGCATCAACATCATAAACACCCGTAGGCACAACCTGAGTAAGAATACCGGCAAAAATCATAATGCCGATAAGCAAAAGGGTTATACCGATTATGGTCTTTTTTTCAATTTTTATGCCAACGCTTATTTCGTTATCTTTCATTCTAACCATCCTTAAATTTCAATTTGCATGGCTTCTCTGCTAACATAAAAAGTTACTTTGTTAAAGCCGCATTTTTTTGCAAGAGCCATACCATCTTCAATTCCTGCACCAACATCATAGGCGTTGTGACTGTCGGAGCCTATTGTAATAAGTTCGCCGCCAAGCTCTCGGTAGCGTCTTATTATGTTTTCATCGGGCATTGTTCTGCCAACATCCTGCCTGAGACCTGAAGTATTTATTTCAAGTGCTTTTTTGTTTTTTATCATTGTTTCAAGCAGATAGTCTGTAACTTCGCTTATCTTTTTGTAGTCAAAGTCAATCTTATACTTACCCTGAATTCTTCTCATAGGGCAAGTCAGGTGCGCCAAAGCGTCGCAGCCGTCCCATTTCGCTATGTCGGCAAGCTCAAGGAAATAATCCTGCATAAACTTGTAGACATCAAGCTTATCGTATTCGATTTCTTTTATGTCAAGATCCTGACCTTTCGGTGTGTGTACACTGCCGAGAACAAAGTCATAGGGATATTTTGATACAATAGCCTGACTAAGGCTAAGGTTTGATAAGGGTTGCCCGATTTCAAGACCGATAAGAACAAGAAGCTGTCCTTCAAAGGCGTTTCTTGCTTTGGCACACTCGAAATATGAATGGAAAACCGCACTGTTATATTTTTGTTCAAAAAACTTATCAATTTCACAATGATCTGTTATAGCAATTGCTCTCAGACTGTTTCTGACAGCGTGCTCACAGATATACATAGGCGAGTGAGTGCCGTCAGGTGAATTATCGGAATGAACATGCATATCAATAAGGCGCTTAGCGGACATTGTGCTCCCCCCTTGTCTGCAAATTTCTCATATTATATATCATAATGAAAAAATATGCAAGTTTTTTTAAAAAATAATGCATATTATTCCCGTAAAACATGTTAAATATTCAATTATATTGATTGAATTCGTAAAATCAAGGAAAAAACTTACACAAATATATCAAAGTAACCGTCAAACAATAATACTGCAAACGCAAGAAACATTATTTCACAAAGGAGTGTAATAACAATGGCTAAGAGTTCAAACAAAAGCGTAGTACCCGAAGCAAGAGAAGCTCTTGACAGATTCAAGATGGAAGCTGCTTCAGAAGTAGGCGTAAACTTAAAGAACGGTTATAACGGCGACCTCACATCTCGTGAAGCAGGTTCAGTCGGCGGTCAGATGGTAAAAAAGATGATCGAAAGCTACGAAAGAAACATGAAATAAATGTCTCTTTAATGAATTTGCCCTTCGCTTAATTGCGAAGGGCAATATTTGTTTGATTATTTCATAAGATAAACTCTTGTTTCATAAGGTCTTGTCATAAAACCATTGTGAATAACAGGATTGTTATCATAGTTCCACAGAACAAGCTCTGCAGCTTCCATATCGAAGTCCTTAGGTGCTCTGAAGGTTGTTTCCTTATCTGTAAATGAGCAAAGAACAAGCATCTTCTGTCCTTCATACTTTCTTACATAAGCAAAGATTTCCTTCTGTGTCTTGAGAAGCTCAAAGTCACCGTACTTAACAATATCGTTCTCCTTACGGAACTTAAGGAGTTTCTTATAATAATTTAAGATTGAGTGAGGATTGTTCTGCTCGGCTTCAACGTTGATTTCAGTGTAATTGGGGTTGATTTCAAACCAAGGCTCATCAGCAGTTGTAAAGCCTGCATTCTTTTCAGCGCTCCACTGC
>JAZSPF010000153.1:0-13525 GCA_045537315.1 Acutalibacteraceae bacterium | reverse complement strand
AGCTGATTGTCAATACGGCGTGACTCGTGGCGCTCTGTGCCGATGATATAAAGACCGCCTGCTTTGCGTACTGCTTCGGCTTCGTCTGCTATTGCAGCCTTGTGCTTTGCCTCAAGCTCCTTGAACTTCTCTCTTGCCTCGATAATGTCTTCGTTATCCGTGTCACCGAAGGCTGTTGCTTCTGCAATTAACTCTTCGGGGTACTCGAGGCGGCGCATTTCACTCTTTGCAAGGAACTCTGCATTACCGCCAAGCATAATATCAGTACCACGGCCTGCCATGTTGGTTGCAATTGTAACTGCACCTAACTTACCTGCCTGAGCAACAATTTCTGCTTCCTTTTCGTGGTGCTTTGCATTAAGTACATTGTGCTTTACGCCACGCTTTTTAAGGGCGGCTGAGAGTCGCTCACTCTTGTCAATTGAAACGGTACCCACAAGAACGGGCTGGCCTTTTTTGTTGCACTCGATAATTTTATCAATAATTGCGTTAAACTTGAACTGCTCTGTTTTGTAGATAACATCAGGCTGGTCAATTCTTGCAAGGGGCTTGTTTGTGGGGATTTCAATAACATCAAGTGAATAGATCTCCTGGAATTCCTGCTCCTCTGTCATAGCTGTACCTGTCATACCTGAAAGCTTGGCATAAAGACGGAAGTAGTTCTGGAAGGTGATGGTTGCAAGAGTTTTGTTTTCCTTTGCAATCTTAACGCCTTCTTTAGCTTCAATAGCCTGATGCAGACCGTTTGAGTAGCGTCTGCCTATCATTATACGGCCTGTGAATTCGTCAACGATAAGCACTTCGCCGTCTTTGACAACATAGTCAACGTCTCTTGTCATAATGCCGTAGGCTTTAACGGCAGTGTTGATATGGTGGGAGAGTGTGATGTTTTCCGGGTCACTGAGGTTTTCAACATTAAAGAAACGCTCTGCTTTTTTGATACCGCTTTTTGTCAGGGTTGCACTCTTTGCCTTTTCGTCAACAACATAGTCAGCACCCACTTCTTTAGCCAGCTCTTCAAAGTCAGCCTTGGAGTCAACCTCATTTATTTTAAGGCATTTAAGACCGCGCACAAAGGTGTTGGCAATGCTGTAAAGCTCACTTGAACGGGAGCCTATACCTGAAATGATAAGGGGAGTTCTTGCCTCGTCGATAAGAATTGAGTCAACCTCGTCGACGACAGCAAAGTTGTGTCCGCGCTGAACCTTCTGCTCAAAATACTGCACCATATTGTCACGAAGATAGTCAAAGCCCATTTCGTTGTTAGTACCGTAAGTGATGTCGGCAGAGTACGCCTTGCGTCTTTCGTCGTTTTCAAGACCGTTGACAATAAGGCCCACCGTGAGACCTAAGAAGCGGTAAACCTTACCCATCCACTCACTGTCTCGGCGGGCAAGATAGTCGTTGACTGTAACAATGTGAACGCCCTTGCCTGAAAGTGCATTGAGATAAGCGGGCAGTGTAGCCACGAGAGTTTTACCTTCACCTGTTTTCATTTCGGCAATTCTGCCCTGGTGAAGAATGATACCGCCCATAATCTGTACGGGGAAGTGCTTCATACCTAAAACTCGCCATGAAGCCTCACGACAGGTTGCAAAAGCTTCGGGAAGGATTCCGTCAAGGGTTTCGCCGTCTGCGAGTCTCTGTTTAAATTCGGCAGTTTTTGCCTTGAGTTCACTGTCGGAAAGTTTGGAATACTCTTCCTCGAGAGCGAGAACGCTATTCATAATCGGCTTAACTCTTTTTATTTCTTTGCTTGAGTAATCGCCGAAGAGCTTTTTAAGTAAGCCCATTTATATCACCTCATTAAGTAATTTCATAAACTGTATAACACAATTACTTTATTTTAACATAAAAATAGATATATTTCAATAGTTAGTTTTCGACAAGGCGACGCATTTTGGAGTGAAGCGGAAACTTGGGCCAGGCGGCTCCACTGCCGCAAAAATTGCGGCATACGGCTACGCCGTAAAAAAACGCTTGCGTTTTTTGTGGAGCCGCCCACACTGCCCTTGTGATGTCACTATAAACAGATAGGGTGACACTTCCTTATGAAGTGTCACCCTACTGATCCGATATTTATTTAATTGTAACTATCTCAATAATCTTGCTGTCGCTTTCTTCGTGTGTGATTGTCACGCTGTCTCCCTTTGACATAATAACAACCATTTCTTCGTCAGAAGCCTTGATGCTGTAGTAAACACCCTTGCCGTCAAGCTCGAGGAAGTATACGCTTTCGCCGTTCATAACTGCTGTGCGGATGTCTGTGATTGCACCCTTCACGGTTACAAGCTCAGCTTCGGGGGTATTATTTGTGTTGCCGTTGTTGGTAGCGTTTTCAATTTCGTCAATATCAACGTCAATATTGATGTTGTTCTGCTTGAGCTTCTTTGCATAAGCATCCATACACTCAGCTATTGTGGTGCCTGTTACAACAACCTGATAGTTTTCAACGTTAACCATAGCGTAACGCTTGACAAGGCTGTCGGCATCTTTAAGCGACATAAAGTAGGTGGGTTCACCGCTGATGTTGAGAAGAATGGGGAAGGTTGCTTTATAAGCGTAGTCCTGAACATCACCCTGAGCAGATGACTGTGCCGATCTTTCCTTAGCACCTGAAACTGCATAGAATCTTGCGTCCTTGGTTCTCATATTGATAAGAACGAAACCGATAATAGCCTGGTCATTACCTGCTGAGGTTACGCCTGTATACATGTAAACGTCGTCGTTCTGTGCAAGGAAGTTGGAGCCTTCTGTTGCCATTTTAACGCCATCCTGACCGATGAGTGAGTTGATAAAGCCGTTCTTGTACTGACCGTAGTAGTTGAACTGCTCAACGAGAAGAGCATCTGAATAGATGCCGTCAATCCACTGAAGTTCAGCGCTGTTTTTAACCTCATCGGCAGTGTACTCAATCATATCACCTGTAACTGCATCAACGATAACAACACCCTTTACATCAGTACCGCCGAAGAGACCGATTGTCTTATCAAGTATGGGGCAGAGCCAGTAGGGGTTGCCATCTTCGTCAATTTCGAAGTGAGGTGTGTCGAAAATATAGGTGGGATAAGCAAAACGCACGTGTCTCATAAGATATTTGCCGAAATGCTCGTGAATTGAATATCTGATGTATTCATCTTCGGGAAGAATTTTAAGCTCAGCTTTCTGCGTTACCATGTTGACAACAATATAACCGGGCAGACCCTTTTGTGTGTTTTTCAGCCACTTGAAAACGTCGCCGTAGGAAAGGGTTGTAACCTTGACGGGCTCATTTTTGTAGTTGATCTGTGTCATCTGGTTTGAAACTTCAAACTGTGAAATAGCATTGATTGAAGCAAGGTCGCCGAGAGTACGGTTAGCAAGCACACCTGCAGCAAGATCGTCAAGAACGGGTACTGCCGAGAAATCAGCCTCTTCAATATCATTTGCAAAGCTTGTGTCTTCGTTAACTTCAATAATGTTGCTGTAGGTCTTCGCTCTGAAAACTACTGTTGATGTGAGCATACCAACGCCCACAATTGCAACGAGTATTGCAATGATAGCTATTGACACAATACTGCGTTTTTTAACATAAGCTGTATATTCGGGTCTGATGAATGCGCCGCTTGTTACAAAGAGAAGTCCCACAAAGATAGCCGCAACTATACCGAAATACATATAAGTATCAGTGCTTTTGAAATTAAGAGGGGGAAGCATAAAGTAATAAGCCACAATTGCACCGATAACAGTGCCGATAATGCTTATGATAAGCTTAAGACCTGCTTTTTCAGGGGCAAGATATGCACTTTTGCCACTGCCTTTAGTGTTGTCACCGCCGCCTGTAAAGTCAACTTTAATAGGTTCCATTAAATTCACTCCTTAAGTTAATAATAGTAATATAATGTTTTGATTATACATTATAAAATGTAAAAAAGCAATAGATAAGACTCAAATGTTTTGCGGGGAGTGCGATTGTCACACTTCCCGCAATTTATCAACTAAATTTATAAATTTTTCCCTTTTCGCTTATAAATGATGTTATGCCGTCAGAAAATTCTGTTTCGACTTCTTTACCCTCTTCATCATATATGAGCATAATTTTGCCGTCATATTTAAGTGAGCACTTTCCGCCGAGGTTTGATTTAACACTGCCTTCTTTAAGTTTGTTATCTTTCCATGTGAGATTAAACTCAAAATTGCCTCTTGCCATAAGTCCGCTAATTTCACCCTCATGCCAGCTGTCGGGCAGTGCAGGAAGTATGCGGATATATTTTTCGTGGCTCTGAAGGAGCATTTCACATATGCCTGCAAGTAGACCGAAGTTGCCGTCAATCTGGAAGGGCGGGTGAGTGCCGAAAAGGTTTTTCAGAATAGTTGTTTTCATTATCTGAGTAATAATTTCATCACACTCGTTGCCCTTGAGGAGTCTTGCATAGCTGAGAAGTCTTATGGCAAGACCCCAGCCTGTGCTTTTGTTTCCTCTGTCTTTCAGAGTGGTGTATGCCGCCTCTGAGAGAGCTTTGTCATCGGGCGAAATCTGTCTGAAAGGATAAAGAGACAGCAGATGAGAAATATGTCTGTGCTTTTTCTGCACGCCCTGATTATAGAAACCGCGCATAAAGAATTTATCCTCGTCATACCATTCCTTAATCTGACCCCACTTGCCGATGTGTAAGGGTTGAAGCTTTGCTATCTGCTGTTTGACTTTTTCGATAAGCTCGGTGTTTACGCTGTTACCGTAGCCTGCTTTTTCCATGGACTCTGCCGCAGATATGAGATCCTCATACAGGTTATAAATAATGCACTGGTCATAGGTGTTGCCTGCCGCAACGGGACCGTGTTCGGGTGAATAGCCGGGGGAGCAGACGAGTCTGTCGCGTTTTTTATCTTCAGTGAGAAGCTGAGTCCACATAAGGGCGCATTCTTCCATTGCGGGATAAATGTCATTTTTAAGCTTTTCTGCGTCGAGAGTATAGAGATAATAGTCATACATTCCCTGAAGCGCCCACGCACCGTTAGTCGGTGCCCAGCCCCAACGCCATTCGCTGCCGGGACCCGTGAAGCCTAAGGGTGTGACCATGGTGTGAATCATAAAGCCTGTTGCCTTATCAGTGTCGGGAGTGCCGTCGGCTTTGTTTTCGCCTATACCGAGAGTCTTATTAGCAACCAATCTGCCCGGCTTTTTAAGAGAATTGACAAAATCGATATAGGGTAGTGCTGTCTCGGCAAGGTTTGCCGCATAAGCACCCCAATAGTTCATCTGCACATTTACATTGAAGTGATAGTCACAACACCACTTGGGGTCATTTTTTGCATTCCATATGCCCTGAAGATTTGCAGGCAGGGAGCCATCGCGTGAGGAAGCAATAAGCAGATATCTGGCATACTGGAAAAGAAGTGTAATGAGGTTTCTTTTGTTTTCGCCTTTTTTCTCAAAACGGCTGAGCAAATAGTCCGTAGTTAGAATTGCATCGCTTTCGCCTAAGGTGAATTTTACTCTGTCATAAAGTGCTTTATAGTCAGCGAGATGCCTTCTGTAAAGCTCTCCGAAGCTCTTTTCGGCGGCAGAGTTCACACAAGAGAGGGCCTTATCAAGAGGATTATCGTCCGAAAAATATTCGGGGAAATTATTCACATAGTTTGTTGCAAGTGAAGCTATAACGGTGATGCTTTCGGCATCCTTGATTATGATGCGACCGTCAGCGGTCTCAGTCATTTCGCCGTCAGTGATAAATTTAAAAGCACCTGCAAATTTCATTGAGTTTTTGTCTTTGCCTGCCTCGGCATCATTGCCCACGTTGGCCATAACAGTACCTTCCACGGTTATGGTGCCGTTTTCTGCTTTGCTGGGTGCCTTCTGGTCTGAGACGAAATAAGCCTCAAGGTTTATTTTAGCCTCGGGCGCTTCTTCGCCCTCTTTTACGGCTACGGGATCAGCTTTTATTCTGCCCACAAAAACATTGTCGGGATAGCTGACAAAATAGTGTCTTGTGTAATTGATATTGTCAAGATGATAGCTGACCATTGAAGAAGCTGTTTCAAGCTCTAAGTCACGGGTATATTTCTCTTTTTCGTTTTTAGGCTTCGGGAATTGCAGATAAAGGTTGCCGAAGGACTGATATGCACCGAAGCCTGTCATATCACCCTCAAGATTTTTCATCTTTGCTGTGGCGGTCTTTATGTCACCTTTTGCCAGCAGTGACTGAAGCTCTCTGAGAGATGCACCTTTGTCACCGTTTTTTATTCCGTAATTAAAATCGTTTACATCCTTGCCGCCTGACCAGAGCGTCTTCTCATTGAAATGGATAAGCTCACAGTCAACACCGCCGAAAACCTTAGCACCTATTTTGCCGTTGCCCAAGGGGAGTGCTTCGTTTTCCCAGCCGTAGTAGCTCATATGAGCAGGCTCTTTATAGCATAAAAACATATTTTCACCTCATATAACATTATAAACTGACTTCAATTATACCTTTAAATTGCCTGTTATGTCAAGAAGTACCAAAAATATAGGCAAAACCCTTATAAAAATCTTATCTAAAAATGAAAAATAAAAATTGATTTTTTACAAAGTGTGTGGTATTATATATAATGTATTTTTATATTCAAGGCGAAAGGACAAAGAAAGCTATGGATTATCTTATAAAAGTCCGCTCTTTGAATAACATCGACGGTGATGAAACCAAGGAAGAAATTATCACTCACGCAAGCCTTGAGGGTGATAAGGACGATTATACCGTAACATATACTGAGGATGTGGAGGGCTTGATTGCCGAAACTGCCATCAGGGTGCTCAAAGGTGAGTGTGTCACTGTCAGACGAAAAGCAGAAATGCAGACTGATATGGTCATTGAGGTTGGCAAAAAGCATACCTCAGAGCATAAATTGCCCTTCGGCAGTTTTCGCCTTGAGGTTATCGGCAACCGTATAAACAGTGTTTTCCGTGAAAACGGTGCAGAGCTTAGCTTCGAATATACCACATATCAGGATAATATGCCGTTAGGTAAAGCCGAGTTTAATATAACGGTTAAGAAAAAAGGGCATCTTTCAGGTAAACTTTAAGAGAGGAAAATCAAAATGTCAAAAACTGTAGATAAAGCACAAAATCAGATAAAACAGTTGGTTGTCGCTGCTATTGAAAAAGCTCAGGAAAAAGAGCTTCTGGTACGCGCTGAGGCTCCCGCTTTCGGTGTGGAAGTTCCCGCCGACAGAGCCAACGGTGATTTTTCAACCAATGCTGCAATGGTGGGCGCAAGAGCCTTCCGCCTGCCGCCGAGAAAAATTGCCGAAGCAATCTGCGATAATATGTGTCTTGAGGGCACATACTTTGAAAAGGTAGAAATTGCAGGCCCCGGCTTCATCAATTTCTTCCTTTGTGATGACTATTACAGCGATATACTCCTTGAAATAAACGAAGCAGGAGACAGCTACGGCAGAAGTGATTACGGTAAGGGTAAGAGCATAAACGTTGAATTTGTTTCAGCTAACCCTACAGGCCCTATGCATATGGGTAACGCAAGAGGCGGTGCTTTAGGTGACTGTCTTGCGGCTGTTCTGGATTATGCAGGCTATAATGTTGCAAGGGAATTTTATGTCAACGATGCAGGCAACCAGATTGATAAATTTGCCCTCTCGCTTGACATAAGATATCAGCAGCTTCTCGGCAGGGATGTAGAATTGCCTGAGGACAGCTATCATGGCGAGGATATTGTTGAGAGAGCCGGCGAATTCAAAGAGGCTTTTGGTGACAGCTATCTCTCAAAGAGTGAGGAAGAAAGAAGAAAGGCACTTGTTGCATTTGCTCTGCCGAAAAACCTTGAGAATATGAAAGCCGCTATGGCAAAGTACCGTATAGATTATGATCTTTGGTTCAGTGAGCTGACTCTTCATAACGGCGGCGAGCTTAGAGAAACTATTGACATACTCACCGAAAAAGGTTACACTTATGAAAAAGACGGTGCTTTGTGGTATAAAAACATTGAAGTTCAGACTGAGATGCTCCTTTCACAGGGCAAGACTCAGGAATATATCGATAAGCTTGAACTCAAAGACGATGTTCTCATAAGAGCCAACGGTAACCCCACATATTTTGCGGCTGATATTGCCTACCACAGAAATAAGCTTGAAAAAAGAGGCTTCGACAAGGCAATTGATGTCTGGGGCGCAGACCACCACGGTCACGTTGCAAGAATGAAGGGCGCCATGAAGGCTGTAGGAATTGACCCTGACAGACTTGATATTCTGCTTATGCAATTCGTTCGTCTTGTGCGTGACGGCGAAGTAGTAAGAATGTCAAAGAGAACAGGTAAGGCAATTACTCTCGTTGATCTTCTTAATGAAGTTCCCATTGATGCGGTGCGTTTCCTGTTTAACATCAGAGAGCCGGGCTCACTTATGGACTTTGACCTTGACCTTGCCGTTGAGGAAAGCTCGCAGAATCCCGTTTACTACTGCCAGTATGCCCATGCAAGAATCTGCAGTATTCTCTCAAAGCTTGAAGCTGAGGGTAAAAAAGCAAGACTCTGCACAAAGGATGAGCTTAAAAAGCTCACTTGCCCCGAGGAAAGAGAGCTCATACGTTACCTCTCAACTCTTGGCGATGTAATAATCAATGCAGCTAAAAATTATGACCCTGCAAAGGTTACACATTATGCTGTTGACCTTGCAACTCATTTCCATAAGTTCTATAATGCCTGCCGTGTAAGTGTAGAGGACGAAGAGCTTATGCAGGCAAGACTTTTCCTTTGCATCTGTGTCAAAAACACAATGAAGAGCATACTAAATATGCTTAAAGTTGAGTCTCCCGACAGAATGTGATGAATTTTTGTGTTGATACGGAAAAAAATATAAATAATTTAATAAATAATTAAAGTAGATGTGATACACTATCATTAAATAAAGTAAAAAGGAGTAAAATTATGAACGCGGAAAAAATTCTCGTTGTGGATGATGACCTTAATATTTGCGAACTTCTCAGACTCTATCTTACAAAGGAAGGCTATAATGTAGTTATAGCAAACGACGGTGTAAGCGCCGTGACAATGTTCCAGGAGGAAAGCCCTGCTCTCGTGCTTCTTGATATAATGCTTCCCAAACTTGACGGTTGGCAGGTATGCAGAGAGATAAGAAAGTTTTCCGAAACTCCCATTATTATGCTCACAGCAAAGGGCGAGGTATTCGACAGAGTTTTAGGCCTTGAACTGGGTGCTGATGACTATGTGGTTAAACCCTTTGACACAAAGGAAATTGTGGCAAGAATAAAGGCAGTTCTGCGCCGCAGTGCAGCTTCTGCAAGTGAAGAGGTCAAGGAAGTACACTACGATAAGCTTTCAATCAACCTTACAAATTATGAGCTTAAGGTTGCAGGTGTTCAGATTGACACACCTCCCAAAGAGATGGAGCTTATTTTCCACCTCGCAAAAAATCCCAACAGAGTTTTCACAAGAGACCAGCTTCTTGATGAAGTGTGGGGCTATGATTACTACGGTGATTCAAGAACAGTTGACGTTCACGTAAAGCGCCTTCGTGAAAAGCTTGAGGGTACCTCAGATAAATGGGAACTCAGAACTGTCTGGGGCGTAGGCTACAAGTTTGAAACAAAAGAATAATAAAAGATAAGCGCCTGATATTTCGCCGACGCCCTATAAGGCAGTATTTGTTTCTCGAAGAAAATTCCCCGTATTTTGCCAAAAGTCTCGCAAGGCGACAGCCTTGCTGCGTTTTGTGGCTTCAATACAAGAAATTTTCTGTTCTTACGAAACTGCGAAGCACTTTAAAACGAGAAATAGCTTTGCAAGAAAAGGCGAAAATCACCGATAATGCTGACGCATATCGGTGATTTTTAACGCATTATTGTGAAGTTATTTCACTTTTTAAAGAAATACTGCCATATGGGGCGTCGGCGTTTGTCAGGTGTTTTATTGAAGCAGGGAGGAAATCCTATGAAAAAAACAAAAAAGAAAAAAAGAGGCAGCAGTCTTTTTGCAAGATATTTCGGCATTTCGGCAATGACAGTTTTTATGAGCTTTGTTTTTGTCGGTCTCGCTATGGTTTTTTTCATTGCAGCTCAGTGGTGGACTGACAAGGTTGATGTGCTTATCAGCAACGCTCAGGATATTGCACTTGTATATCAACATCTGTCAGAGGAAGAACCTTTTGATACGGATAGTGTTATCGGTACCTTGCAGATTATGTCTTCGGCAACAAAATCGGAATACTTTTTAACTGATACTGACGGAAATGTGCTTTTATGCGGTGACTGCGAAAGCGGCGTGAGTGAAAAGTGCGATAACCACAAAAATCTTGTTATTGCAGAGGCTACTCTCGAAAGAGCAAAAGACGGCGGTTTTTCAGACTATATGACAGACGAAGATTTCGGTATAGGAAAGTTTGTTGCATCCTTGCCCGTTAAAACCGTTGCCGGTGAGACTCAGGCCATAGTTTTTGCCGTTGAAGATGCGGTTACGGGACTGGTGCCTTATGTTATAAATATTGTTACGGCAACACTTTACTTTATGCTTTTCGCACTTGTTATTGTGTTTATTGCAATTTTCTTCATCACGAGAGGCATCACTAAGCCTCTTAATGAAATGAAAGAGGTTACTACTCACTTCGCAAAAGGTGAGTTTGAGTTCAGAGCAAATGAGGATTATAAAAAACGTGATTTCCGTGAGTTTGCCAAGGCTCTTAACAAAATGGCATATGAGCTTAAAATAGACGACGAAGCCCAGAAGAGCTTTATTGCAAATGTGTCTCACGAGTTGAAAACACCTATGACATCAATAGGCGGTTTCATTGACGGCATACTTGACGGTACTATTCCGCCTGAGCAGGAAAAGAAGTATCTCACCGTTGTTTCAAGTGAAGTCAAGAGGCTTTCACGAATGGTTGTTTCCATGCTCAATCTTTCTAAGATAGAAGCAGGCGAAGTTCAGCTGGCACCTCATAAGTACGATGTAAGCAAGCAGATATTTGAAACCCTGCTTTCCTTTGAAAAGAAAATCGACGAAAAGCACATCGAAATTGCAGGCTTTGAAGATATGGGTGAGGTTATAATTGAGGCTGACCGTGATTTGATTCAGCAGGTGGTCTATAATCTCATTGACAATGCAGTCAAGTTTACGCCTGAAAACGGAACAATAACTGTTTTTGCAAAAAACAACAGCGAGTCAACGAAAGTTGCAATAAGAAACTCGGGTGCAGGTGTTTCAGAGGATGAAATTGCAAGAATATTTGAACGTTTCTATAAAGTTGACAAATCAAGAAGCTATGACACGAAAGGTGTCGGTTTAGGTCTTTATATTGTTAAGACCATTATAAATATGCATGACGGTGAAGTAAATGCATCAAGCAAAAAGGGCGAATATACGGAATTCTCCTTTGAGATACCTTTTGCAGAGTAAAAATAAATTTATTACAAATTTTTAACTTTTTTTAAGTGTAAGGGTGTATTGTAACACCATAATATCAGAAAAGATTTTCTGTAACAGTGCAGAAAGGAGCCATATACTATGAATGATAAGGAAACAAACTATAATCCTTCTTCAGAGCCTGAAAGCAGTGAAAACATAACTCCTGTTTTTAACCCTGAAGAAAAGGTTTATGAAAGCGCGGATATTTATTCCGACCGCAATGTTGCAGGTGAAGAGATAACTCCTGCCGCAAATGCGGAAAAGCCATATGAGGGCTATTTCAAAGAGGACGAAGAGCCTGTCTATTCCGACTATAATCCTTATGCGGACAGCAGTGTACAGCAGGAGGTTAACCCCTATGCTGACGGCGGCAACAAAGAGGAAAGTGTAAAGGCGGAGCCTGTAGGCCCACAGAGAGTCAGTGACACACAGACACCCCCCGCGTTTAACCCTTATGCGGCACCGCAGCATTCACAGCAGTTCTCTTCATACAATCAGACACCTAACTTCGGCGGGCAGAATTACGGTTACAATCAGTACAGTCAGCAGCCATATCAGCCTCCTATGCCTCCTCAGAAAAAGGGAAGCGGAAAAAAAGTTGCCTTAGGCATAGTAGCATCCTGTGTGGTAATTGCTCTTATTGCAATTGTCAGTGCATTTTTTGGCGGTACTCCCGATGTCAGCGGTACAAACAGCGACACATCTACAACGGAAGCTCCCACAACAATCAAGCCCATCATAGCAACAACACAGAACAATGAAGCTCTTTCACAGATAAACTCAGTTGTTATTGCCGAAAAAGTACGCCCCAGTGTGGTAGGCGTTATGACTTATAAAAACGGTCAGCTTCACGGCGAAGGCTCAGGCGTACTCTGGGCAACAGACTCAACTGGCAAATATACCTATGTTGTCACTTGCGCTCATGTTATTAACAAAAGCGGTGTCACCTACGGTATACTGCTTCTTGACGGCAAAACATATGAGGCTGAAATGGTGGCATTCGACACGAGAACAGATATAGGCGTGCTTAAAATCGAAGCTACGGGACTTCCTCTTGCAGAGATAGGTGACTCATCTGCCTTGAGAATAGGTGAACCGATTTACGCTATCGGCAACCCGGGCGGTGCAGAATATTTCGGCTCAATCACAGACGGTATTGTCTCCGCCATCGACAGAAGTGTCAGTGCAACCTACACTATGACCTGTATTCAGCACAATGCGGCTATTAACCCGGGTAACTCAGGCGGTGCCCTTGTTAATATGGACGGTCAGATTGTAGGCATCAACTCCTCAAAGATAGCCTCAACGGAATATGAGGGCATGGGTTTTGCAGTACCCACATCAATAGCGGTTTCCATTGTTGACTCACTTATTCAGTATAAATATGTACCCAACAGACCTAAGCTCGGCATTGAATATGCACCTGTAAGCGAATATCAGCTTTATTCACTTGTTGTGTCAATCAAGGGTCTGCCTCAGGGCGCACTTGTTATTGCAGGCATCTCACCTGACAGCTCTCTTAAAAACACAGAAGCTCAGGTCGGTGACCTTATTATTGGTGTTAACGGCAAGGATATGGACGATTCCAGCGTGCTGCTTGACCTTATCGATACAGGTGCAGTAGGTGACACTCTCACCCTCACACTTTGCAGAATTGAGAGCCGTACCTACAAGACAAAAACCTTTGATGTGACAATAACTCTCGTTGAAGATAAAGGCACATCACAGCAAGAGGAAGAAACAACTACTCAGCCTCAGGGCGGCAACGATTATTACTACGGCGGCGCAGAAAGCTTCGAGGACTTCTTCGACCAGTATTTCGGCTTCGGATGGTAATTTAAATGCAGAATGCAAAGTGCAAAATGCAAAATTGTGGTCGCGGGGAAGTTTGCACCGATAAGCAGTTTTTCACCCGCAAAGAGAGTTGGAATAATATTCCGACTCTGTAGATTATAAAAGTTCAGCAGGTCACTACCGATTTACAGTAGTGCCCTGCTTTTTATTTAAGATTGATGAAATTGTCCTCTTTTGAGCTTCAGCTCCGAGGGGAGTGTCTTAAGGTTAGTGAGCGGTAAATTCGCGACCACAATTTTGCATTTTGCACTTTGCATTTTGCATTGCTGTTTTCACATCAGTGA
>JAZSPF010000162.1:0-25281 GCA_045537315.1 Acutalibacteraceae bacterium | reverse complement strand
GGCTTTGTTTTTGGTAATTGTTGACGAAAAGCAAGAAAAGTGTTATAATAAACTATAAAACATAGATATAGTAGCGTCTTTATACAGAGAGTATATATCGGAGGTCAGCCACAAACTATACACTCTTATAAAGATTAACTTCCGAAAAAAATAAAAAATAAAAAGGAGACATGTTTTATGAAAAAGAATTTAAAGAAAACTCTTTCACTTGCTATGGCTTTTCTTATGGTTATGACTTGTTGGGTGTTTGTTGCACCTCAGAAGGCTGATGCAATAAGCGGTACTGTTTACGGTGTTCCCGCAGTTAACGGTTATCACTATAATTCCGGCACAACCAATATTTACGGTACCCCTGTTTTTGATGGTTATACAGACCGTTGGTTCAAGTGGCAGAACGGTGATGACTGGACTACAGTTTATTATCCGTCACACATTTATCTTGATAAGAATGAGTCTCTTCAGTCAGCCGGTTACTATTTCAATGTTCAGTGGCACTTCGGTGACGGAACAAACTATCGTATTTTGCTTGGCTCCAATGTTTGGGGTGATAACAAAGCTTGGGGTGCATACTCAGACAGAACCGCAACAATGAATAATATATTCTCGAACTATGCTGTTGACGCAAGCTTGCCTCAGAGTTATCCCAGCGGTCTTTACGGAAAAACATCCAGTGCAACTGACTATGACCTGAGAATAGTTGGCTATAACCATACAGGTCAGGGAACAGACGGTTTTAATCAGAATGGTATAAGACATGAAAAGTATGTTTTGTTCAGAAGCAACAAGAGTACAAATAATGCAACAATTTATCTTATGGGCAATCCTTCTGCAAGCTATGTAGGCAAAACAACGGAATATAATACTTCCGGCGGCAGTTATGCAAGTTACGGTTTGGCACAAAAGTATAGCAATGGTTGGAGTACCCATGACAGCGGTAGTGCTCAGTTCCATTCAAAGGGCTCCGACTCTTCTTATTGGGAAGGTCAATGGATTGAAATGGCTTGGAATGTTACCATCTATGACAAGCAGGCACTCAATAATGCCGTAACTAAGTCAGATTCACTTTACAACAGCACAAATGGCTATACTGCATATCTTACGGCAGGTGATTATTCAGCCTTCACATCTCAGCGCAATTCAGCAAAAACACTTCTTACTACAAGAAAAACAACACAGACACCAATCGACAATCAAACAAACGCACTTAACAATGCTGCAAATGCACTGAAATTTGCAGCTGACAATACAGCACTTAAAGAGGCTATCAACAAGGCTAAGGCAATCCGGAATCAGGGAGATTATGCGGCTAAATATACTGAGGCTACAAGAAATGCTCTTGAAACTGCATTATATAATGCTACTGATAACACCAATTATGACACAGGCGTCTCTACCTACTCCATAGACTTTTCAGACAGCTCCACATGGAATGCAGGTGAAAGAGCTGCTGCTGACCAGAACAATATCAATGCACTTACAAATGCACTCAATGCTGTTACAATGGAAATTCAGAAATACACTGTAACATTCAATTTCAAAAACGGATCAAGCAGTTCAAACACATACGATTACGGCACCGTAATCACTGCACCGGATAATTCAGCTAAGGTTCCCGATGAAACATATCACTATTCATACAGCTGGTCACCATCGGTTGTTACAACAGTTATTGCAAATGCCACATATAATGAGGTTGAAGCCGCAACAGCTCACAATTGGAACGATTGGGTAATAACAAAGGATCCCAGCTGCACAGCCGAAGGCTCAAAGCAGAGAGATTGTAAAACCTGCGGATATGTTGAAACAGATAAGGTTGATATGTCAGCACATACACCACTTCCTGCCGTAGAAGAAAACAGAAATGAGCCTTCATGTACTGTAGACGGTTCATATCAGACAGTTGTTTACTGCTCAGTGTGCGGTAATCAAATAAGCCGTGAAACAACAACTCTTCCTTCCTCAGGTCACACCGAGGTTATTGACCCGGCTGTTTCCGTAACCTGTACCACAGACGGTTTAACAGAAGGTAAGCATTGTTCAGCCTGCGGCGAAGTGCTTGTGGCACAGACAACAATTCCTCACCAGGGTCACAAGGAAGAAACAATTCCTGCTGTTGAGGGCGATTGTACCACAGACGGCAAGACAGAAGGCAAGCGTTGCTCAGTTTGCGGAACAGTGCTTGAAGCACCCCAGACAGTTACCGCACCCGGTCACAGCTGGTCAGAAACCTATACTTCGGTTATAGGTGGCAAGGATGGTAAACACTATCAGACGTGTACTGTTTGCGGTACCAAGAGCGATAATAAAGCTCACACATGGAATGACGGTGATGTAGAAACACCTGCTACCTGTGAAGGCAAGGGTATAATGCTCTACACTTGTACTGCGGAAGGTTGCGGTGCCATTTACAGAGACAATATAAATCCTGCCGGTCACAACTACGGTGAGTGGATTGAAGAAGAAAGCGCAACCTGTATTGAAGGCGGTAAAGTCGGCCACTATGAATGTTCAGTCTGCCATAAATATTTTGATGAAGACAAGAATGAAATCACAGATCTTACAATCGGTGCACTCAATCACGACCTTACAAGCCATGCCGGTCAGGCAGCTACCTGCACAGAAAAAGGCTGGGAAGCATACGAGACCTGCTCAAGATGTGATTATTCAACTTACAAGGAGATAGGCGCTCTCGATCACGATTATGTTGACCATGACGGTAAAGATGCAACCTGCACAGAAAAAGGTTGGGAAGCATACCAGACCTGCACAAGATGCGATTACACAAGCTATGAGGAAATTCCCGCAGCAGGCCATGACTACGGTGAATGGATTGACGAAGTTGAAGCAACCTGCACCGAAACAGGTAAATTAGGTCATTATGAATGTTCAGTATGTCATAAGTATTTTGATGCAGAAAAGAACGAAATCAAAGACCTCACAATCAAAGCTCTCGATCACGATTATGTTGATCATGCCGGTAAGGCAGCAACCTGTACAGAAGACGGTTGGAAGGCATATCAGACTTGCACAAGATGCGATTATACAACCTATGAGAAGATAGGTGCACTTGACCATGCTTATGTTGACCATGCTGCAAAGGCTCCCACATGTGAAGACATCGGCTGGGATGCATATCAGACCTGCACAAGATGCGATTACACTAGCTACAAAGAAATTCCCGCAGCAGGCCATGACTACGGTGAATGGATTGACGAAGTTGAAGCAACCTGCACTGAAACAGGTAAATTAGGTCATTATGAATGCTCAGTATGTCATAAGTATTTTGATGCAGAAAAGAACGAAATCAAAGACCTTACAATCAAAGCTCTTGACCACGATTATATTGACAATGAGGGTAAGGCAGCAACCTGTACCGAAGGTGGCTGGGAAGCATATCAGACCTGCTCAAGATGCGATTATACAACCTACAAGGAGATAGGCGCACTTGATCACGATTATGTTGATCATGCCGGTAAGGATGCAACCTGCACACAAGGCGGCTGGAAGCCTTATCAGACCTGCACAAGATGCGATTACACAACCTATGAAGCGACTGAAACTATCCCACACAACATCGTAACAGTAGGCGCCAAGTCACCCACTTGTGATACTATAGGTTGGGATGCATATGAATACTGCACAAATTGCGATTACACAACTTACATTGAAATTCCCGCAAGCAGTCACAGTATCATTCAGGTAGGTGCAAAGGCTCCCACTTGTATAGCTATAGGTTGGGATGCGTATGAATACTGTCAGAAGTGTGATTACACAACTTATAACGAGCTTCCCTTTGGTGACCATGACCTTGAATCCTTTGATGCTAAGGCAGCCACTTGCACAGAGGCGGGCTGGGATGCATATGAAGAATGTAAGCTCTGCGATTACACAACTAAGGTTGAAATCCCCGCTTCAGATCACACCTATGTTGACCATGCAGGTCAGGCACCCACTTGTACAGTTGACGGTTGGGAAGCATATCAGACCTGTGAAAACTGTGATTACACAAGCTATAAGGTTGTGCCTGCTCTCCAGCACAGCATTGCAAACATTGCTGCAAAAGAGCCCATTTGTGGCGAGGCAGGTTGGGAAGCATATGAAATGTGCCTGAGATGTGACTACACAACAAAGGTTGAGCTTCCCGCTCTTGAGCACAGCATTAAACAGTATGAAGCTCAGGAACCCACTTGTACCGAAAACGGTTGGGAAGCATATGAGGCTTGTGACAACTGTGATTACACAACTAAGGTAGTTATTCCCTTCACAGGTCACTCAATCAAGACCTATGAAGCACAGGAACCCACTTGCGCACAGGCAGGCTGGAATGCATATGAAGCTTGCGAAAATTGCGATTACACAACCAAGACCGAAATTCCTGCACTTGAACACGAATATATAAATCACGAGGGTAAGGATGCAACCTGTAGTGAAGAAGGCTGGAAGCCTTATCAGACCTGTAAGAACTGTGACTTCACATCATTTGAAGCTATCCCCACTCTCGAACATAACCTTGTTTACTTCGATGCAAAGGCACCTACTTGCAAGGAAATCGGTTGGGAAGCATATGAAGAGTGCACAAGATGTGATTACACAACTTATAAAGAGCTTCCTATGGCAGACCATAAGGATGAAAACAACGACGGTATCTGTGATGACTGTTCCGGAAATATCGGTTGCAATCACACAAATATTGTTACAACAGTTGTTAATCCCACATGTCTGTCATACGGCAAAGTAATAAAAGCCTGTGACGATTGCAGTAAGATTATTTCTGAGACAATTATTGCTCCTGCAGGTCACCACGACCACAACGGAGACGGTGAGTGCGATGAATGTTCAGCACCTACAACAACGTCAACCGCTTGCGGCTGTATCTGCCATAAGGACAGCTTTGTAATGCGTATAATTTATTCAATATACCGCTTCTTCTGGAAACTCTTCAATATTACAAAGACTTGCCAGTGCGGTGAAGTTCACTATTGATAAAATGTTTTTAGGAGCAGGTAATCTACCTGCTCCTTTAACATAAAAAAGAGAGACTGTTCAAGACAGCCTCTCTTTTTTTATTTGATTCTTATCTGTAAGGGGAGTGTGATTACCGTGTCGGAAACTATTGCGCCCTCGTCAAAACAGAGATAATACTGGAAATTCTCAGGCTCGTAGTAGAAGTCGGAGTCTTCCACGTTTACCGTGCAAAGAATATCTCCGTTGTGGTCTTCGCTGATTTCGCAGGTTATTTTTGCACTGACTTTTTGTATAACACTCTCGCCTGACATCTGATAGAGATAAGCTGTGCCGCCCTGAGGTGCATCGCCTAAGTTATCATCAATTGTCAGCACTACCTGACGGAAAAACTCATCCTGAGGGATTTCTGTAAGCTCGTAACTGCTGATTTTCAGATAGGTCTTACCGTCCTCGGATTTGTCGCCGTTTTTCTTATTAGTTGTCACAAGAGTGGGGGCGGTCAGAGGCTCGGTTGTTGTAATCTTTTCAGTAGTTGTTTCTTCGGTAGTGGGTTCTGTGGTAGTTTCCTCAGCAGTTGTTTCTTCCTCCGTGGTAGTTTCTTCGGTAGTGGTTTCCTCTTCGGTCGTCTCTTCTTCGGTGGTTTCTTCCTCAGTTGTGGTTTCGGTTGTGCTTTCGGTTGTAGTGGTCTGTGTGGGTGGCGGAACGGTGGTTTTATCCTCGTCCTTGTCTTTGCCGCCTGCAATAAGTGCAATAAGCAACGCCAACACAACCACGAGAGCCAGCACAATGAAGTACCAATGCTTGCCGGGCTTGTTTTCCTCATCCTCGGGATGATCCTCGTCAAAGCTGTTTTCTCCGTAGTCCTCAGGAGCCTCATATGAGTCGAAATGCACCGCACTGTCAGCAGCAATTTCAAAGGTACCCGTGTCGGAGATTGCCGCAGAGTTAAAGGGTACCCCGGCAGGTGAGGTGAGTTCGGGAGAGAGGGAATATCTGTGAAGCTCTGCAGCGAAAAGCGAAGGAGTATAATATCTGTCGGCGGGTCTGAAAGAGGTCGCCTTGTAGATGATACTTGCAAGCTCATATCCTGCATTTTTAGGTGCAGGCAACAAGTCGCCGCGCATACACTTCATAAATGCCTGCTCTCTGTCGGCAAGAGAAATTGGGTGCGGGAAATCTGGCAGGAATGGCATACGGTTATGGTTGAGAAGCTTATACAGAAGAATTCCCAGAGAGTAAATATCCGATGCCGTGTCAGCCATAGCAGTTTTGTTATAAAGCTCGGGAGCTATATATGCTGATGGGTCATTGACATTATGAAAAATCGAATCGAAAATGCCGAAATCCCCCAGTTTATAGTTGCCGAAAGAGTCAACATAAATATTTTCGCTTTTGATGTCGTGGTGGACAATGCCGGCTTGTCTGAAGCCTTCAAGAGCACCGCACATATCCTGACCGAGCTTGAGTACCTCTGTGACACTTGCCGTGTCAAGAGACATATATGAGCTGAGGGGAGTGAGCAGCTCCATAAGCATCACTACATAAAAGCAGGAGCTTTCACGCACAATTGTGTAATTGTCGAAACGAACGATATTTTTGTTATTGCGCAGAGAAACCATGGTCTGCATATTTTTTGTTATATCGCTTTGCAGAGCATTGAGATATTCGTCAATATTTCTGAATTTGC
Source organism: Acutalibacteraceae bacterium (assembly GCA_045537315.1). Classification (GTDB taxonomy): domain Bacteria; phylum Bacillota; class Clostridia; order Oscillospirales; family Acutalibacteraceae; genus UBA6857. The sequence continues at coordinate 18,629 of JAZSPF010000162.1, read as the reverse complement.
CTGAGGCAATAACAGCACTGATTTCCTGCTCACTTGAGGGGAACTTAACGGTTTTGAGTCCCATATAGCGAAGCTCGCCGTTTTCGGTTTTATACACTTTATAGAATTTTGAGGCTTTACCCTCAGCTAATTTTGAATCCACGAACCATGAGCCGAAAAGAGGTTCAGCCCCTTTGAGTTTTTCCAAAGTCAATGCTTATCAACTCCTTACTGTGTATTTCTGCCCTTATAATATCACTTATGCTTTGTCAAGTCAAGATTTCACATTTTCACATAAAAAGGAAATAAGCAATTTATACTAAAATCTTGGTTCAAGGTTAATATATTTTTTACATATCAAAATTCACTTTCTATTGATTTACGGTATAAAAAGATGTAGAATATAACGTAAGTGTAAAACTATGTCATTTTATGTCGGTTAAAACATTCTTATATATAAATAAGTGCAAATACAGGTGAAAAAAGTTGAAAAAATTTATTCTTATAACCGTGCTGATTTTCATGCTGTCGGTTTATCCTTTTTTTAATATATGCAGTCTTTCAGGTGATGAAACAGTGCCTGCAGATGAAGATATTGTTTCAGGCAGCAGTGCTATAGATGAGCTGTCAGATTTCGATGTAAAAAAAGCTGAATCCAATGTCAGAGAAGCTGAACAGAAAAGAAAGGACCCCACCGGCAATGCCGCAAGGGTTCAGAAGGTGTTAAACGACCTGAAAAAAGGCAAAACTACTTACAGAAAAGTTTTCAAAGATGTCTATATCGTGGGCGACTCCCTTATGAACGGCCTTGAGGCTTACGGCATCCTTAATTCAAACCACCTGATAACTCAGGTCAGCGCAAGTCTTTATCATCTTGACGACAACATAGGCAGAATTGTCAAAGCAAATCCGTCGGTGCTTATTCTGCACTACGGCGTGAATATGATTGCCGTGGGTGACAAATATCTCAACAACTTTACGTCTATGTACACAAGGCTGATAAAAGAGCTGAAAAAAGAGTTGCCCGACACGCGAATTATAATCAGCGGACTGTTTCCCGTAGACAGAGATATAGCTTCTGCCAAACGCTTCGGCCAGATAGGTGCTTATAATAAAGCGCTGAAAGCTATGTGTGAAAAGCTTGATGTGGAATTTCTTAATTCCTCGAGTGTATTCAAAGCACATCCCGAGTGCTACGGAAGCGACGGAATACATCTTTCCAAAGCTTTTTATGACAAGTATTGGCTCAGATTTTTGATTAAAGAGTTGGAGATTGTCTAAATGAACAGACAAAGAATATATGAGATAATCTGTGTTGTGGCTCTTCTTGTTTTCATAGGCTTTATGTCGGGCGAATCCTCATACAGCGATAAAACTGTAACAGAGGTTGCCGAAAGTATTACCCAAAGCTATGATGTGAGTGAGCTTTCTCAGATAAAGAAAAATAAAATAATAGAAGATTTCGGAATAGACTTCACGGATGTTGACTCTTTCGTTTATTATGCAAGCGACTCGATTATGAATGTTGATGAGCTTATGGTAATAAAACTCAGAGAAGAAGTGAATCCTGACGGAATCAGTGCAAAAATAGAAAAAAGAGTAACGGATAAGCAGGTTCTCTTTGAAGGGTACGCCCCTGAGCAGAGTGCTCTTTTGAAAGAATATGTGTTAACCGATGACAAAGGTTTCATTTTTTATGCCGTTGGCGAAGATGCCCATGAAGCCTATGCCGCATTCAAATCAAGTATCAGATAATTCCCGAGAGGTGTAATAATGGTCTTCAGCAGTGCCGTTTTTTTGTTTGTGTTTTTCCCGCTTATGCTGGTGCTGTATTATTTGCCGGGTTTCTCAAAAAATCCGCAGAAGGATATGGCAAAGAAAAACTTTGTTTTGTGCCTTGCCAGTTTAATATTCTATGCATGGGGCGAGCCCGTGTACATAATTCTTATGCTCATAAGTATTTTCTTTAACTACAATATAGGCATAGATATGGAAAATCATAAGAATTCCCGTAAGAAGAGAAAGTCACTGCTTATTTTCGGTGTAGCTTTCAATCTTTTTATGCTTGGATTTTTTAAATATTCAGGTTTTCTTGTTGAGAATATAAACGCTGTCACAGGAAATAAAATTGAATTTGACGGACTTCCCTTACCTGTGGGCATTTCCTTCTATACATTCCAGATACTTTCCTATGTTATAGATGTTTATAAGGGCGAAGTGAAAGCTCAGAAAAATATTGTTGCCTTTGGCGCGTACATTTCAATGTTCCCTCAGCTTATCGCAGGTCCCATAGTGCAGTATAATGACATTGAAAAACAGCTCACAAGCAGAACAGTAACAACCGAAAAGTTTTATGACGGCGTAATATATTTCATTAGAGGCCTTGGCAAGAAAGTGCTTTTTGCCAATACTATAGGCGCTGTGTACTCTCAGGTGCTTGCAGGTGACATTGATTCTCTTTCTGTTGTAAGCTCGTGGATTGCCGTTATATGTTACACTCTGCAGATTTACTTCGATTTCAGCGGATACAGTGACATGGCTGTAGGTCTTGGCAAGATGTTCGGGTTTGAGTTTGTGCAAAACTTCAATTTCCCTTATAAAGCCACAAGCATAAAGGATTTCTGGAGCAGATGGCACATCAGTCTGAGCTGTTGGTTCAGAGATTATGTATATATTCCCCTTGGCGGTAACAGAAAGGGTACAAAAAGAACTATCATAAACACCCTCATAGTCTGGTCGCTGACAGGTCTCTGGCATGGTGCGGCATGGAATTTTATTGCATGGGGCATGTTCTACGGTGTGTTTCTCATATTGGAAAAATATGTGCTGAAAAACTTCCTTGAAAAGCTTCCCACGGCAGTGAAATATGTTGGCACCATGATAGTGGTAATGATAGGTTGGGTGTTCTTCTCGAGTGAAAGCATGGGCGATGCTCTGACGCTTATCAGCTCAATGATTGGTTTTGGCGGCTCATTTATTGACTCTCAGGCAAAATACCTTATCTCTGAGAATATCTTTTTGATTTTTGTCATGAGCCTTAGTGCTACGGGTGTTTTTGAGATTGTCAGCAACCGTCAGAAGGGAAGAACGGGAAAACTCTTTGAGGGTGTGGGATATGTAGCTGTTTTTGCTTTATGCATAGCCTATCTCATAAGTGAAACCTATAATCCCTTCTTATATTTCAGATTTTAATTTTAAGGATACTTAACTATGAATTCAGATAAATACAACGACACAAACCCTCAGAATGAAGAGGAATACTCCTATGTAAATAAGGGTGCTATGATAAGTGTTGCAGTTATACTTGTTTTTCTTCTGAGTATTTTCGGCGTTGCAGGTCTTCATATTCTTGCGGATGACAGAGATTTTTCCCAGAGTGAAAACAGAGTGCTTGCCGATATGCCGTCACTGACTTTTTCGGGTATTTTTGACGGCAGCTTTATGAAGGAATTTGAGACTTATCTTACAGACCAGTTTCCTTTGAGAGATAAGCTTATTTCCCTTAAGACCTACGCGGACAGAGTTGTAGGTAAAAATGAAGAAAACGGTGTTTATATCGGCAAAGAAGGTTTTCTTTTTGATGCCCAGAGCAGTTACAGTGAAGATAAGGTTAAAGAAATAACAGATGCTGTTGTGAATTTCACAAGCAGTAAAAAGGGAGTTAAGCGCGCCTTCCTTTTGGCACCAAATTCTTCCTATATATATTCCGACAAGTTGCCCTCATATCTTGAATTGCCGTCTCAGCGTGATCAGATAAGAAACATATATAAGCTGCTCAAAGCGGATAAAAGTATGACATGGGTAAACATCAGTAGCCTCTTTGAAAGAAGTGTGAAGGAAAGCGACACACAGCTTTATTATAAAACAGACCATCACTGGACAACAAGAGCGGCAAAAAAGGTGTTCAACGTGCTGAAAGATAAGTGGAATCTTACCACAACGGGCGGTGCCTATGAGGATGCCTCAGCCGAGCCGAAATACAGCTTTTATACTGTATCAAATTCTTTTCAGGGCACTCTTTCCTCTACGGCAGGGGTACACGACACTTATGACAGTGTGGAAATATGTATGCCCAAAAATTCTCAGGGTACTTATGTAGTTAACTTTGAGAGTGCAACACAGAAAACCTCATCTCTTTTTTTCAGTGAAAAACTGGAGAATAAAAATCATTATGAGGTCTTCCTCGGTGGCAACTATGACAAGGTTATCATTACAACCGTATCCGCGTCCGGCAACTCACTGCTTTTAATTAAGGACTCCTATGCTAACTGTATGATTCCTATGCTTACGCCGTATTTCAGCAAGATTGTTGTTATTGACCCGCGATACCTGACGGACAGCATGAGCAGCATAGTCAAGGAAAACGATTTTACTCATGTGCTTTTCCTTTACAACCTCAACACCTTACTTGAGGACACATCACTTGCTCAGTGTCTTGCAAGCTGAATAATAAAAAGCTAACGCTCACGAAGAAAAATCGTGAGCGTTTTTGTATGTTAAAATGTTTTATTTTGTGTGAAGTCTTATTACCGTTGCACTGTACTGAGGCACTGTGTAGTTGAATTTTTCGCTGAAGCCGTGGGCGGTAAATTCTTCCATAATACAGTCCTCTTTTGCGCCGAGAATGTTATCGTTATTCAGGGAGTCGCCTGCAACCTGTGCAACATGGGCTGTGTTTTCGATTTCAGCGCCGTCAACATTCACTGCGAAAACTCTGTCTGTGCCTGTGACATTAACGAGTTTGACAATGATGTCGCCTGTTTCTTCATCAGTTGATACTACCTGATAAGCTTCGGCGTTACAGTCTGTTTCGGCGTTATAGCTGAACTGAAGCACATCGTCAATATAACCCTTGATATGTGTACCCTCAACCACAATTTTAATATTGTAGGTTACGCCGGTTTCAACTGTGAAATCTGAAACAGTACCGGGAAGAAGACCTGTTTTTACTCCGTTTTCAATTCTCTGCAGAGCTGATTGAGTGTTGTTCCAGCCGCCGATATTCCAATAGAAGCAGTTGCCTTCATCCTGAATGAGGAAGGGAATATAGAAGCCTTCTGCACCGTCAAGCTTGGTTGCCTCAAAGCTGTAGGTGTAATTTGACCACTCTGTCTTGCCGAAGTATGCTGAAGCACCAAGATCGTGATAGGGGAGTTCGGTTGCTTTCTGTGTGAGCTTACCATCTTTGATTTTCCAATCGCCGTCGCTGGCTTCAAGCCAGTTCCACCAGAAGTTTTTAATTGTAAAGTTATCCTTATCGAGAACCTTACCTGTTTCGTTGTCTGTAACCTTTACATTATCAAACTCTGCCTTTGTCCACCAAGTGCCGAGACCCACCATACCGCTGAGGTCCTTTGTGGGGATTTCGGCGCCATTAAGCTCGGAGGAAACAAGTGTGTCACCGGGGTTGTTGGAAAAGAGCTTCTGAACGTAGTAGTTGATTGAACCTGTTGAAAGGTGATTGTTGAACCATATAAGGTTAGGTGCCCAGTGAGTTGCTGTCAGATTACCGAAAAGGGGAGCGTAAGCCGCCATAACAACAATATCACTGTTTCTTTCCAGACCCGTCATAAATGCGGCTTCTGCAAGGGCAGATTCAAGTCTGTTTGACCTTGCGGCATATTCACCGAGGAACACCTTAAGTCCGCCGCCGTAATGGGTGTCAGTCATATTTTCAACTGTTCTTGAATAGTTTTTCTCGTCATAGTGGTCAACATTCTTAAAGAACCAAGAGGGTTCGTTATAGTAGTGGTGGTCAGTTGCACCTGCAAACTCATCTGCAGTGATGCCCTTTGCCTCAATGTAGTCTTTTGCATATTCATAGGATGCCAGATAATTTACACCGCTTGTTGCATCGTCTGCACCTGAGGAATAGATAAGCTCAAGACCTGCATATAATTCGGGGTTGTTTTCTTTGGCTTCATTGAAGCTCTCAAGGAAGATTTCGTATCTCTCAAAGTAATCTTCTCCCTCATTTTCGTTGCCTATGCAGATATACTTCAGCTCAAAGGGTTCTTCGTGACCCAGAGAAATTCTCACTTTGCCCCAAGTGCTGTTTTCGTCACCTCTGCAGAATTCCACAAGGTCGTGCATATCCTGAAGATATTGTCTGAATTCGTCTGAGTCAATGTCAACGGGACCCTTGCCTCTCATCTGGCAGTTGAGACCGCAGTTGAGTACGGGTACACCGATAGCGCCGATATCTTCGGCAAGCTGGAAATACTCGAAGAAACCAAGGCCGTAGCTCATATAGCAGGGTCGGGGGTCATCGGTGGCAGAGATATCTGTCCACAGGTTAATGCCGTATTTTCTTGCAGATATATCGCCGTATTTGCCGCCGAATTCAAGGGGAAGTCCGTCTTTGCCCACACCTATTGAGTCTTTCCAGTTGTACGCGCTGTCATAATCCCAACCTTCGATTACACATCCGCCCGGAAAACGGAGAAATGCGGGCTGAAGCTCATAGAGCTTAGTAGCAAGGTCCATACGCATACCGTGACCTTTAAAGGTTTCGGGCATGAGTGACACCATATCAACAGCCACCTTGCCGTTATCTGTAAGCACCTGAAGGAAAACATCACTTGAAGCGGTGCAGCTTGATTTAAGCGTGAGCTCATATTTTGCCCATTGGTCTGTTATGCTTTCAATTGTGCCTGTTGCGGCAACAACTGAGCCTGCAATAAGATTAACTGTTATCTTGCCGTCATAACCGTCAAGGCCTTTGGCATAAAGTGAGAAGTCATATTCTGCATCTTTCTCGATTGCCATTCCGTCGAGGAAGCCTCTGTTGGCAACGCCGCCTGAAGCACCTGAAAGGTTGGTGATAACAAGGTAGTTAGTGTTGTTTTCGTTAAGACAGCCTTCAAGATCATTTTTCATAACCTCAAGGGACACATCACCCACCTTGCTGTAGCCATGAAGCTCATCGTCAAGAGCCAGAGCGCCGTATTCAAATGAACGGTTTATTACCTTTTCGGCATAGAGACCGCCGTCTGCGGCAAAGTTGATATCCTCAAAGAAAATGCCGTAAAGTAAATCGCTTATATCGTGAATTTCATTACCTGCATCAATGTCCAGAGTGTAGTCGGCGACACTTTGGCTTGCATCGTAGGGTGTAACTGTGTTTTCCTCTGGGCGTGAAGTGATAAGCTCTGATTCTCCGCCACCTATAAGTGACAGTGAGGTGAGAATTGAAATGATCACTGCTGAAACTTTTTTGAGAAAGGCTAATAATTTAAGTTGCATATTTTTCCTCCTTAGATTTTGTCATAAATGAGCTGTTAATATATTATACCGTGCATAAATAAAAGTCAATTTGTCAGTTGGTTAACTCTTATCTCTGCTATCTGCGGTGCAAAGGCCTCCATATTATGAAAAACAGTATTTCCGCTGTTGGTCAGGGATATCTCATTTTCGCCTGCTGCGAGGTCAAGGCTGAATGTCATTGTTTTATAGGTGAATTTACTGTTTGTGTTACGGCAGAAAACATCCTGACTTTCGCCCTTCGCCGTGACGGTGACATATCTCTCGATAAGGTCAACGTTATAGGAGTGAACACCGCCCTCTGAGTTGTTGGCATAAAGCAAAGTCACTCTGTAGGTGCCGTCTTCGGGTACCGTTACGGAGAATGTGCCTTCACCGCCGTGATTTGAGATATTGTCGATATATGTCACACCGTATTTATCTGTGAGAAGCTCAGCTTTACCGCTGAGGGATATGTCCTCTGCTCTGACTGTGGCAGTGAAAGCTGTTTCTTCGGTTTTTGTCAGAGTGAAGGTCATATATGCTTTATCAAAAGCAATCTCGTTAAGACCGCGTCTGAGATAAAGAATATCACCGCTTTCAATATCCGCCTCAATGCCGTCAACGCTAATTTTCGTCTGTACCCCTGCCGTGTCAATAAGGTAATATCCGTCTTCGGGAGCAACTGCAAGGAAGGCACTGCTGTCTTCGCTGTCCTCGGTTATGTAGATTTCACTTTCATCTTGGTGAAGTGACACCAACATACTGTCAAGGACATATGTACCTTCGTGGTTATAAAACTCTATTGTATGCACGCCGGCAGAGAGCTCTTTTTCAAAGGTTTTGCTTACTGTGTATTCACTCTTTATTGTGTTTTCAAGACTGATGATTTCATCTTTGCCGTCGAGCACCATTTTAACTTTGGCATTGTCTCTGCCCTGAGGGTTGCCCCATGAGTCATTTGATTTGCCGAAGATTATTTTCAGGTCATAAGTACCTTTTTTGCCTGTGGTGAAATTCAGTTTTACGCCGTCACCGTCTTTTTCCATGCCGCCGACCATGCCTTTAATTTCACCTGTTGTGGCATAAGCACTGTCATAGGTGTAGGCGTCGCCTCTAAGCTTGCCGTCCTCAAATTCATATCTTTTTGGAATGTTGGTGTTTCTTACGGTTTCAGCATTTTCATCCTCTTGGGTGACACTCACAAAGTAAACTGCATCCTTATCGGTACCGGGAAGGTTTATATTGATTTTGTCTGAAGAAACTTTCTTGGTGTACTGTCTGAGAAGCAAGGGCTTTGTAACTATGCCTGAAAGCCCTTCATAATATACACTCTCAACGCGTACCGTAACTTTATCACCTAAGGCGGTTTCATCAAGATTGTTTATTTTAACACGAACTCTCTTCTCGCTGCCTGTGACTATCATATTTATTGCTTTTTTGTCATTAGTGATAGTGGCAAGACCGTCAAGTCTTTCCTCGGGATTATATTTATTTTCTGTTTTGCTGCTGGTAAACAGACGCTGACTGCCTTTCATTTCGGCATATTTTCTATAGAGCCACCAGTTTGAGTTGGGTGAATTGTCATCGGCGCAGGTGTCGTTTAGGTTATTTGAAAGTCGCCAATAAGCAACATTGCCCCACACTCCCGTCTCTTCCATAGCGATGATGTAGTGAAGCATATCTGAAGGATTGCCGCATTCTTCCATTTCACCGTATTCCGTTACAATAATATCAAGATTATCTATACCGTTTTCTTTTTCTATACGGCGGTAGTCATCTACATGAAGGTGCCAGTCTGGTATCGACCAATAGGCAAGCTCGTGCCAAATCATAATCTGAGGAACACAGTCATTTTCACAGCAGTAATCCATGAAACCTTCAATTTTTGTTGTTTCATAGTCACAGAAGCCGGGGCCGCCGATTTTTGCGTCGGGAGCTATTGATTTTACAAGGTCATAGGTGATTTCCCATGCTTCGTAAAAATTGGCTCTGCCAACTTCATCATAGTGGCACACTCCGTCAATATAATTACCGAACCAGATTGCATTGTCACATTCGTTATAAATGCAGTATACTATATTATCTTTATATGGTTGGCTTTCGATATATTTTACTTTTTCCTCAACGATGGGAAGGTATCTTTCATAAAGAAACTCCTTCCAATCATATGTGCCTGCTCTGCGCATTTCCATTATTTCATCGTGGCAGTAGTACCATGTGTCAAAGGCATCCTGAAGATAAACCACAACATAGTCACAAGAGTCCAGCTGTGCCTGCACATTTTGAGCATCGCCTGTGGGATGCTGAAGTCCGCCGGGTACCTTCTGGGAAACGGAGGAAATTTTAAGAGAGTCGGTTATAGCCTCGCTGGGTACGCCGTTTTCGGCAAGGCCGTAAAGAAAGCCCGTCGCCCTTGTAGTGGATTCGCCTGCTATGTTGCCGGCATCAACCTCAAGAACAGGTACACCTAAAACGGGTACTGACTCAAAAAAGAGTATCAGTGAAATCAGGAAAGCAAAAAGTTTTGTCATAGTATGAGCTCCTTATAATGTGTTATATTTAAGTATATCACAATAAGGAATTAAACTGCAAGAGTGTATTTACATTTCTGCTGAATAATATTTTACGACTTTTTTCGCCACCGCTATTGAAAATGATTTTGTTTGTGGTATACTTGAATAAAACTATGACGGAGGCTTAAAGGGTGACAGATAAAGAAATTAAAAAGCTCAGCAAATCAGAAATAGCGGATTTGTTTGCAGCTAAGGATAACGAAATAAATGAACTGCGTTCACAGGTAATGGTGTTGCAGCGTCAGCTCAGGACTGAAATTCCTGCAACAAAGAGCATAGGCTCAATTGCAGAGGCAGCGTTGTCTGTAAACGGAGTTTTTACTGCGGCGCAGAAAGCGGCAGACGAATATCTTACTGCGGTTATGACAATGAGTCAGAGCACCGAAAAGCACTGTGAGGAAATGATAGAGCAGACAAAGCAATACTGTGATAAACTTGTAAGCGATACCCGCTATAAATGTGTATCTATGGAAAACGATGCAAAAAAACGCTCGGCAGAGCTTTTATGTCAGGCTCAGGAAAAAACAAGGACAGCTGTTCAATCCGTAACTTCGGCGCTCAGAGATTATTATCTTAAGCACGAGGATAAGCTTCTTGAGCTTCCTGCGGATTTGCAAAGACTTATCCGTTCACCACACTGATATTTTAAGATTAACTTATACGGCTGTTCCGGCTGATAAGACACATATTTCATCAATCTGATAAAACGCAGGTCACTTCCGAAAAAAATGGCGGTGACCTGCTTGTTTTACCTTCATTTTGCACTCTTTTGTGGCAATATCAACAAAAAAGCTACGCCGGATTTGTTTAAAACGAGCAAGTCTACAAAAATTCGTCTGAACCAAAAAAATGTTGACAAAATAAGGCGCTTGAGTTATAATATTTGGGCATGCGATTATAAGCATTCAATATTTAAGGAAAGGAGATGCTACGATTGCCTACCTTTAACCAGTTAGTTCGCAACGGTAGAGAAACACTCGTTAAGAAGCCGAAGGCTCCTGCTCTTCTCAAGGGTCTCAACTCAAAGAAGAACGTGATGACAGACCACAGCTCACCTCAGAAGCGTGGCGTTTGCACAGCAGTTAAGACAGCTACACCGAAAAAGCCGAACTCAGCTCTTCGTAAGATCGCCAGAGTACGTCTTACAAACGGAATTGAAGTTTCAGCTTACATCCCCGGCGTAGGTCACAACCTTCAGGAACACAGCGTTGTTCTCATCAGAGGCGGCCGTGTTAAGGACCTTCCCGGTGTTCGTTACCACATCGTTCGCGGTACACTTGATACCCAGGGCGTTAACGGAAGAATGCAGTCCCGTTCAAAGTACGGTGCTAAGCGTCCTAAGGCAGCCAAGAAATAATTCAGTAAAAATTCTGAATTAAAACCAATTTTTTGAATTTCCGTAGTCAGACGGAAGAAACTATGAATTGACAAATCTTCTTGCAGGCAGACAACATCAGTTGTCGAATGTGAGAGTGTATATATAGATATATGCCTCTCAATTTGGTGCCGACGGGAATTTGTCACTCGAGTACCTATGATATCATTACTATGAAGGAGGGAAGCGCAGTGCCAAGAAGAGGCCAGATCGCAAAACGTGATGTTTTGCCGGATCCGCTTTACAATTCAAAGCTTGTAACACGTCTTATCAACAGTGTTATGTATGATGGTAAAAAGGGTGTCGCTCAGAAGATCGTATACGACGCTTTTGACATCATCAGAGAAAAAACAGGTAAGGAACCCCTCGAGGTTTTCGAAGCAGCAATGGAAAATGTTATGCCCTTGCTCGAAGTTAAGGCTCGCCGTGTAGGTGGTTCAACTTACCAGGTACCCATGGATGTTCGTCCCGAAAGAAGACAGACACTGGGTCTTCGTTGGATCACACTCTACAGCCGTCAGCGTTCAGAAAGAACAATGAAGGAAAGACTTGCCAACGAAATCATTGATGCTACCAACGAAACAGGTTCAGCATTCAAGAAGCGTGAAGATACCCATAAGATGGCAGAAGCTAACAAGGCTTTCGCACATTTCAGATGGTAATAATCTTATTTGCTTAAATTCTAATAGGAGGATAAAATTATGCCCAGAAAGGTATCTCTTGAAAAAACAAGAAATATTGGTATTATGGCTCATATCGACGCCGGTAAGACAACAACTTCAGAGAGAATTCTCTATTACACAGGCGTTAACCATAAGATTGGTGAAACCCACGACGGTTCAGCAACTATGGACTGGATGGCTCAGGAGCAGGAAAGAGGTATTACAATTACTTCAGCTGCTACTACATGCTTCTGGAAAGAGCACCGTATCAATATCATCGACACTCCGGGCCACGTTGACTTCACAGTTGAAGTTCAGCGTTCACTCCGCGTACTCGACGGTTCAGTAACCGTTCTCTGTGCTAAGGGTGGCGTTGAGCCTCAGAGTGAAACAGTTTGGCGTCAGGCTGATGAGTATAAAGTTCCCAGAATGATCTATGTTAATAAGATGGACATTATGGGTGCAGACTTCTATCGTGTTCTCAAGATGATCAAGGAGCGTTTCAACTGCAACGCAGTACCCGTTCAGCTCCCCATCGGTTCAGAGAGCGACTTCAAAGGTATCGTTGACCTTGTAAACAACAATGCTATTGTTTACTACGATGACCTTGGCAAAGATGTAAGAATAGAAGAAATTCCCGAAGATATGAAGGATCTTGCTGAAGAATACCGCCAGAACCTCATTGAAGCAGTTTGCGAAATGGATGAGGAACTTATGGAAAAGTATTTCGAAGGCGAAGAACCCTCAGTAGCTGAAATGAAGAGAGTCATCCGTCAGGCAACTATTTCTAACGATATGGTTCCTGTTTGCTGCGGTACTTCATACCGTAACAAGGGTGTTCAGCCCCTCCTCGACAACATTGTCGACTATATGCCTGCTCCTACAGACATTGAAGCTATCAAGGGTGTTAACCCTGATACAGAAGAAGAAGAAGTAAGACATTCATCAGACGATGAGCCTTTTGCAGCTCTTGCTTTCAAGATTGCTACCGACCCCTTCGTTGGTAAGCTCTGCTTCTTCCGTGTATACTCAGGTACAGTTGAAGCAGGTACAACAGTTTACAACTCAGTTAAGGATAACAGAGAAAGACTCGGTCGTATCCTTCAGATGCATGCTAACCACAGAGAAGACATTGATATCGTATATTCAGGTGATATTGCTGCTACAGTTGGTCTTAAGAACACAACAACAGGTGATACACTCTGCGATCAGAAGAATCCCATTATTCTTGAATCAATGAACTTCCCCGAGCCTGTTATCAGAGTTGCTATCGAACCCAAGACTAAGGCAGGTCAGGAAAAGATGGGTATCGGCCTTCAGAAGCTTGCTGAAGAAGATCCCACATTCCGTTGCTACACAGATGAAGAAACAGGCCAGACCATCATCGCAGGTATGGGTGAGCTTCACCTTGAAATCATCGTTGACAGACTTCTTCGTGAATTCAAAGTTGAAGCTAATGTAGGTAAGCCTCAGGTTGCTTACAGAGAAACCATCCGCGCTGCTGCTTCTTCAGATACAAAGTACGCTCGTCAGTCAGGTGGTAAGGGTCAGTACGGTCACGTTAAGATCAACATTGAGCCCAACCCCGACAAGGGATATGAGTTTGTTAACAGCATCGTCGGCGGTGCTATTCCCAAGGAATACATCGGACCCGTTGATGCAGGTATCCAGGGCGCTATGCAGTCAGGCGTTATCGCAGGCTACAGCATGGTTGACGTTAAGGTAACACTTTATGACGGTTCATACCATGAGGTTGACTCATCAGAAATGGCCTTCAAGATTGCAGGTTCAATGGCATTCAAGGATGCTGCTAAGAAAGCAAGCCCCGTACTTCTCGAGCCCATTATGAAGGTTGTAGTTATTACTCCCGAAGATTACATGGGCGACGTTATCGGCGACCTTAACTCACGCCGTGGCGAAATTCAGGGCTTCGAAGACCGTACAGGTGTTAAGCAGATCAACGCAAGAGTTCCCCTTGCTGAGATGTTCGGTTACGCTACAGACCTTCGTTCAAAGACACAGGGTCGTGGTCAGTATGTAATGGAACCCGACGGTTATAAAGAAGTTCCCAAGTCAATTGCAGAGTCAATTGTTACAGAAAGAGGTAAGAGAGACTAATTTTTTCTTAAAAAGGTCTTGAAATTCTCGTATATTCTTGATAGAATATAAATAATGTAGCTTTGCTACACCCAAAATAAAAATAATTGCTAATATTAAGGAGGAGATTCCAATGGCAAAAGCAAAATTTGAAAGAACCAAGCCCCACGTTAACATTGGTACAATCGGCCACGTTGACCACGGTAAGACAACCCTTACAGCAGCTATCACAAAGACACTCGCTATGAAGGGTGGCGCAGACTTCATCGATTACGCAAACATCGATAAGGCTCCCGAAGAAAGAGAAAGAGGTATCACAATCAACACAGCTCACGTAGAGTACGAGACAGAAGCACGTCACTACGCTCACGTTGACTGCCCGGGCCATGCCGACTACATCAAGAACATGATCACAGGTGCTGCACAGATGGACGGTGCTATCCTTGTTATCGCTTCAACAGACGGCCCCATGGCTCAGACAAAAGAACACCTTCTTCTTGCTCGTCAGGTTGGCGTTCCCTACATCATCGTATTCATGAACAAGGTTGACCAGGTTGACGACGAAGAGCTTCTCGAACTCGTTGAAATGGAAATCCGTGAGACACTTGACGAATATGAATTCCCCGGCGATGATACACCCATCATCAAGGGTTCAGCTCTCAAGGCTCTCGAATATGCAGGCGGCGACGTAAACGCTCCCGAACTTGCTCCCATCTGGGAACTCATGGCTGCAGTTGACAGCTACATCCCCACACCCGATCGTAAGGCAGACCTTCCCTTCCTTATGCCCGTAGAAGACGTATTCACAATCACAGGTCGTGGTACAGTTGCTACAGGTAGAGTTGAAAGAGGTCAGCTCAAGACCGGTGAAGAACTCGAAATCGTTGGTCTTACAGACGAAAAGAGAAAGACTGTATGTACAGGTATCGAAATGTTCAGAAAGATCCTTGACTATGCTGAGGCTGGTGACAACATCGGTGCTCTTCTTCGTGGTATCCAGAGAACAGAAATCGAACGTGGACAGGTTCTTGCAAAGCCCGGCTCAATTCACCCCCACACAAAGTTCCGTGGTCAGGTATACGTTCTTAATAAGGACGAAGGCGGCCGTCACACACCTTTCTTCAACAACTATCGTCCTCAGTTCTACTTCAGAACAACTGACGTTACAAGCACAATTTCACTTCCCGAAGGCACAGAAATGTGCATGCCTGGTGATAACGTTGAAATGGACGTTACACTTATCACAGAAATCGCTATCGAAGAAGGTCTTCGTTTCGCTATCCGTGAAGGTGGCCGTACAGTTGGTTCAGGCGTTGTTACAGCTATCAACGAATAATTGTGCTTTCAATAAAGACAAAAATGAGACTCTCACTTATGTGGGAGTCTTTTTTGGTGTGAGTCAGCTAAGTGGCGGCGGCTCCGTAAAAATCCCCTGAAAAGGGGATTTTTGGCGACGCAGTCGTCCTGCCGCGTCAGCGGCAAACGGAGCCGCCTGCCGCTGACTTTCCGCCGGTGAAAAAACTTACGGTAGCAGGAAGTTTCCATGCTACCGTAAAACTATTTATTTTATGCTTATTTAATCATTCCGTGATATCTTCCCATCCAATAGGGGAGAGTGTATGTAGTTGAGCCTTCCATACTATTAGGTGAATGGTGGTCTTCAAGAACATAGGTGGAGTTATTGAACTTATGAATGGCTCTCTCGTCAGGTGCGGCAACAGTCCATTTAAGTCTTGCACCGCTGAGAATTATGCCGATAACCTTGATGATTTCGTTGTCGCTTGAGTGGAACCAAGGCATTCTTACGCTCGGGTCATAACTGAGAACTCTTGTGCCGTCAATTCCGCAGTCCTCTTCAAGGTCAAGTTCTTTAACATCGTCACGGTTTTTGTTTGTGGCTGAATATTTTCTCATATCCATCGGGTGACGTGAAAGTGACCATGCGGCAGTTTCAACAAGGCTGTTGCCGTAGTAGTCTGTCTTTTCCTCGGTGGGGTAAGCCAGCTGATAAATATAGTACCACAAGGGATTTTCACTCAGGCTCATTGAGTACCACCACTGGTCAAGCGAATCTCTGTAGTAAGTGAGCAGTTCTTCGTCGTCTTCCATCTGGAAGAGAAGGTAGAAAGCCAGCATAGCCATTTCTTCATCGGAATAGTTGAGAATCATACGGTAGATAACCTTGATGATGCCTGTTTCCATAAATGGTCTGATGATAAATGAAATAATAGGTGAAGCACTTGCGGCATATTCCAGAATTGCCATCTTATAGCGATCCCAATACTGAGTCATAACCTCGGCATATTCATAGGCAGGGTCGAAAGCTGCCATACGGTATTCGTCCTCCCATTTCTTGTCGCCTGTCACATAAGCTGCAAGCTTGAACGCGCTGAGAACAACCGCCGACTGAAGCGCGCCGCCGCCCACGTTCTGTCCGTTGTGAAGATAAGCTCTGTTATATTTACCCCATGTGGTGGGCTGACCTGTAGCTTCTGTGAGGCAGTAGCTGTTGTCAACTAAGTGCTGAGCGAATTTTTCAACTGTAGTGGTAATAAGCTCTTTGATTTCAGGATCTTCTTCGCCGAGAATGTCATAAGCGATCTTATAGATGAAAAGGTGACCGATAACTTCATCGGAGCTGGTGTCACCCTTATAGACTACATCAGTCAGGTCATATCCTGAGCCGATAAGATCATCCCACAGTCTCTGAGGAATTTCCACAGAAGCATCTGTTACTGTGCCTCTGTAATTTTCGCCGTGAAGCAGATATTCGTTATCATCGGGTGACTTTGTTGAAACTGCGGTAGCGGTACCGTCACCGTTATGTACCCAGTGAACATTGCCGCTGACATCGTTGCCTTCCTGCTTGAGGGAGTATGTTCTTGCAATAAAGCCGTCAAGAAGGCGAGTTCTCTTTTCATACTCTACGTCTGTTACAAGGGAGGGGTCAGACCATGATGAGGGATTGTAAAGGCTGAGATTGTCTTCATCCATAATATATGAGCGCACACCGAAGCACATATATCTTGCGTTCATTTTCTTAAATGCATCTGCAGGGCTTTCACCGGGAATATTCTGTGAATAGTCGCCGCCAACTGTGAGAGCTTCACTAGTGTAGTATTTGCCAAGGTCAAGGTCAGCAACGTTACCGTTTCTCTGAGCTCTTACATAGCCCTCAGTTGTGCCGTGTCGCATGGAAACATATGTCAGGAAAAGGACTGCTTCAGTGGAAAGGTAAGCGGTCTTTCTTGCTGCTTCGATTTCTTCAGCTGTGGCTGTGGGGTCGTCACGCAGTACCGCATAGCGCATAAGCTCGCCTGCACCGTACATAGAAGTCCACAGACCGTCATTGTCTGATTCGCTGGGTACCCAACGCTCGCCGTTATAATAGGAATTTGACACCATGCCGCGACGGGCTACATATTTCTGTGAGTTTTCGCTCATAATGGCGGCTTTATCCGTACCGTTTATTTCTGTGAGTTCAATGTGGGTGTAGCCATCTGCCATAACGGTCCATATACCCTTGTCGCCGTCAGGGAAAATAGCAATGACATTTTCACTGTCGTTACTGTAAAAATATCTGTCACCCATGAAACGCTGCTCTTTGTCTCTTTCATTTGAGGCATTTTCATCGGTACGAAGCACACCGTAGGCCGTGATTTCCCATTTTGCACCGTCAGAAGTCACTGCTGTTTTGGCAGTTTCATACTTGCTTTCATCTTTTACTTGGGCAGGTACATCGGCAGAGTCCTTGCCGTAACGTGTGACTATTTTCTGAAGGGCATCGCCTTCATCCTCGGCGCCCAGTGCATAGTCATGTTTTTCTTTGTTTTCTTTTGTGAGTTTGGTTGAAGTCTCTGTAACTTTCAGTTCTGCCTGAGAGAAACTGCCGTCTGAAAGTGTGGCAGTTATTGTTGCAGTGCCTTCTTTGAGTGCAGTGACTCTGCCCCATTTATCAACCTTTGCCACATCCTCGGGGGATGATGACCATGTGAGAACTCTGTCTGTGACACTGCTGTCAAAAACAGCTTCAACGCTTCTGCTGTCACCGATGTTCATTTCCCAATCGTCGGGAACGACAATTCTTACTGCAATAACATCCTTGAAAAATGTTGCCGCAGCCGGCATACACACAGAAAAGGCCATAATAAGGCTGAGTGTGAGTGCGATAATTTTCTTCATAAATAAACCTCCTTGCAGAAACAGGTTCCTGCCTGTTTCTTTAATTTATATGTTAACATTTTAAGACAAATCTTTCAATAACTAATTGTTAATAATAATATATTTTAAGAAATCTTTGACTCTTTTTTGTTGAAGATAGATAACAATACTCAAATAGTTTACATTCAGTTAATAAAATTTACAGCTTGTTAGATTAAAACATCAAATTAGTTAACAAACAAAGAGTAAAAAATGATATAATACAATAAATGTAATTTGGAGCAATGTGCTTTGAATTGCGAAAGTTCATAATCTTAAGGAGAATTATCTATGTTAAACGCACCCGAAAACAGAAACTGTTTTGAGTATCTCAGAGACAGCACAGCAATTTATGATGATTTCTATATGATGCAGCACTTTGATGAAAAGTATATGCGTTCAGAAATGCTCAGAGATATCGACTGTCTTGCTGCTTATTTCCAGAAAGAACTCGGCCTTAAAAGAGGCGATGTTTACACAATCTTTATGCCTACAACC
>JAZSPF010000191.1:0-13804 GCA_045537315.1 Acutalibacteraceae bacterium | reverse complement strand
TCAATTTCGTTTTCCAGCAGCTGTCGCCAGACCTCGCTTAATTCTTCCTCGCTCATTTTGCCGTGGCCTATGCCGATTCTCGCATCGGGGAGGAATGCCTTTATCTTAGTCGCCGTCTTTTCAATGGTGTCAACCTTGTTGTGCAGATAATAAACCTGACCGCCTCGGCGAAGCTCTCTTTCCATAGCCTCGGCGAGCACCGCCATATTGTGAGGCGTAACATAGGTCTGCACAGGGTGCCTGCCCACGGGAGGAATTTCAAGAATTGACATATCCCTTATGCCTGCCATAGCCATATTAAGGGTACGCGGGATAGGAGTCGCTGAAAGGGTCAGCACGTCCACCAAGGGAAATTTCTCCTTGAGCTTTTCTTTCTGCGCCACACCGAAGCGTTGCTCCTCGTCAACTATAAGCAGACCCAGATCTTTAAATTCAACACTTTTTGCAATAAGAGCGTGAGTGCCGACGATTATGTCTATACTGCCCTGCTTAAGGCGCTTTTTAATTTTAGAGCGCTGAGTGGTTGTTCTGAAGCGTGAAATCATTTCAATTTCAACGGGGAAGCCGTCAAAGCGTTTCTTTATGGTCTGATAATGCTGAAAAGCAAGTATGGTTGTGGGCACGAGAATAGCACACTGCTTGCCGTCTGCTATGCATTTGAAAGCGGCGCGAAGGGCAACCTCAGTTTTGCCGAAGCCAACATCGCCGCAGAGAAGTCTGTCCATAGGTGCGTGTCTTTCCATATCGCGCTTTATTTCATTTACGGCTTCCACCTGGTCGTCTGTTTCCTCGAACTCAAAACGTCGCTCAAAGTCGTTTTGCATATCCATATCAGTTGAAAAAGCATAGCCGGGGGTGTTCATTCTTGCAGAATAAATTTTAGTCAGCTCTGCCGCCATATCCTTCACTGCGGCTTTTACACGCCTCTGAGTTTTCTTCCACTCGTCAGAGCCGAGTCTGTTGAGCTTTACAGCCTTATCCGTGTCTTTGGGTGAAATATATTTGCTGATTAAGTCAAGCTGTGTTACGGGCAGATATAAAACATCGGTGCCTCTGTAGTTTATCTTGATAAAATCCTTTGTTGCAGAGTCCACCTTCATAGTCTTAATGCCGTCAAACACGCCTATTCCGTAAACGGCATGAACTATATAGTCACCCTTTGATATTTCTTCAAGAGAGGTTATACCCTTGCCCTGCTTGTATTTCTTCTTGGGCTTTGTCTGCGTACTGCCCGTATTTTTGCCGTAGGTGAAAAGCGTAAAAGAAAGGGAGTTATATTCAAAGCCGGAGCTCACCGTGCCGGCAAGGACACTTACACTGCCTTTCGGAAACTCCCCGGGTACAACAGGGAAATAGTGGGATTTAATGCCTTCGGTTTCAAGGTCGTAAGCAAGCTCCTTTGCACTTTTTTCAGTACCCGCCATAACCACAACAGCATATTTTCTCTTTATAAGAGGCTCTATATCCTCTATAAGATAGCTCAGAGTACCGTCCCAACGGGAAAGCTGACCTGCAGTGACACTGACAAGTTCCTTGACAGGCACATCAAAGGAGCCTCGTGTCAGGTTATCGATAAAGACTGCACCCTTTTTCTCATACTCGGCGAGTATGCTGTTCCAATCAAGGGCGTAGTTGTCAAGACCCTTTGTCAGCACACCGTCCTCAAACATGGTGCGGATATCCTCAAAAAGAAGCTGATGCGCCGCAGTAAATTTCTGCTTAACAGAGGCACTTTCACACACGAATAAAAGTCCGTCACTAAGATAGTCAAAAACCGTGTGAAGCTCACTGTAGGCTAAATTAAGATATCTGTCGCTTGCGCTTATGTTTATATAGTGTGAGAGCTTGTCTATATCCTCGCCTATTGATGCCTTGACTTTAACACTGCCCTTGCCCTTAACGGCACAAACAAAGCTTTCAAGCTTTGCTTTCATATCCTCGGCGGAATCAAAAAGAACTTCCATTGAGGGCGTTATGCTTATTTCCTCAAGCACATCGGTGCGTCTTTGTGTGTCAACATCAAAAAGAGATATGGAATCTACCGTGTCGCCCCAGAATTCAATTCTCACAGGCTGTGAGTAAGATGGCGGAAACACATCAAGTATGCCGCCTCTTATTGAAAACTGCCCCGTACCGTCAACCTGATCACTTCTCACATAGCCTGCTGAGAGCAGTGTGCGTATTATCGCATTCTGCGATATGTCTTCGCCGCTTATAAGGGTGAGAGTACGCTTTATGAGTTCATCCTTCGGCAAGGTCAGCTGCATTGCCGCCTCTATGGAGCAAAGGACATATCTGCACTGACCTGTGAGCATTTTTGACAGTACGCCTATTCGTCTTTGCTCAAACTCTCTTGACTGTGTGTCTGAGGGTCTGAAATTATAGTCCCTTGCAGGATAAACCACTGCACCCCAAGAAAAGGTGTTAAGGTCATCGCACATTTTGCTTGCCGTACCCTCATCGGGGCAGATTATCAGACTCATTTTATCTGTCTGCTCACAAAGAGAAGAAATATAGTGAGCCTTATGCACAGGTGTAAGACCTATGACGCCCATCGGCACTCTGTGGCCCTTGATGGCATTGATAATACTGCCGTACTCTATGCTGTTTTTAAGCACTGCGGAAAAACCCGACATAAATCTGACGCCTCCTTTTTTGGGAATGCAAAGTGATCTCTCCGTCACACGTTGTGTGCCACCTCCCCTTTCAGGAGAGGCAAGAGAGCGGTAGCACCTAAGGTGCATTTATAATGAAAAATTGTGGTCGCGTATTTACATTTATTATAAAATATACGGCTTCTATTATATTATAAATTTTCTGCAAAATAAATAGGTTTAGGGAATTTTCTTGCTGATATTTCAGTTGAGTTCTCGGGGGAAGTGAGTTGCTGGCGAAGCCGTCAGTCTGCGGTGGTGCGGCTCCACAAAAATCGCTTTGCGATTTTGCGCGACCCTCGGTCGCTTGCCGAATGAAATTCGGCAGTGGAGCCGCCTGCCCCCTCGGCGGGATGTAGCTTTCAGCCTGAAGAAACTCCCCCGCCATTTTGCTTTTTCCCATTTGGGGACAAAAAAAGAAGAGCCACCTGCAGGTAGCTCCCCAATTTTAAAATTTCAAATTTTAAAACAGTGTGAAATCAATTAGCCTTCGATGAGTTCAACGATGATTGAGAAGAGCTTGTCAAAGAAAGCAACGATAGCTGCCCAGTTTTCTGTGATCCAATCTAACATTATTAAGTTCCTCCTTTTAAAATTAACCTCCGGGGATTCTCCCTTAGTTTATTTCATTATATATCCTGCTTTAAATAATGTCAATAGTTAATTCAAAAAAAGTTCATTTTTATGCGTACTTCAAGACATATCTCCCTTTTTTGCAGCTGTTCGCAAAGAAAAAATCCACCCTTGTGAGGTGGATTTTTATTTTAAAATTTCAAATTTTAAAACAAGGGAAAACAAAATGATTATGCTTCGTTAGCAAGGATGTATTCCTTGATTGCATTGTAGATCTTATCGAAAAGAGCTACGATTTCATCCCAGTATTTTGTAAGGAATTCTAACATTATTTTCTTCCTCCTTTATAGATTAGCCTATGGCATAGCCTCTGACTTGATTTTATTATATAACGGTTTTTAACATTTGTCAATATTTTTTTCATAAAAAATTCATTTTTAGAAAGCCTTTCTCTTTAATACACCTCTCTTAATTATTAAAAAAATATTAAGAAATGCCTTTTTAGCCCCTTTCGTTTCCGTTTTCCGGAAACTTTTGCCCCGCTACGCCCTATTAGTGGGAGACCTTTTTTCACACAACAAAACACGAAAGGAGCGATAGGCATAAAAGAGCTTACTTCAAAAGAAAAACTCTTCTGCACATACTACTCTCTGGGCAGAAATTCAAGGGAAGCGGCGGTCAAGTCCGGTTACAGCTTTCCGGAAAGGTCTGCACTGAGACTTCTCAGAAAGCAACAGGTACAGGATGAAATCTCTCGCCTTGACAAGCAGCGAAGAACCACTGATAAAGATATAGCCTCCGGCTTTGCACGACTTGCCTTCGGCTGTGTCAGCGATGCGGTTTCTCTTCTTTTTAAAGACGATGTGACAGATGCTGATATTGATAAAATGGATCTTTTCAATATTTCGGAAATCAAGAGAAAGAAAAACGGCGATATTGAAATAAAATTTTTCGACCGCCTGAAGGCTCTTGAAAAGCTGACGGATATATCCGATTTATCCTCAGGCGAAAACGAAAGTTCTATTTTTCACGCAATTGAAAAGGGTGCCGCTGCCCTGAGGAATGAGCGCTATGAGTAAACCCACATACGAAGTCTTTTCAAAAAAGCAACTCACTGCACTGTCATGGTGGCATCCTTCCTCACCCTACGGTGACTTTGATGCAATCATTTGTGACGGTGCCGTCAGAAGCGGAAAGACAACCTGTATGTCTCTGTCGTTTATAGTCTGGAGCTTTTATGAATTCAATGACACTTCCTTTGCACTTTGCGGCAAAACCGTCACAGCTCTTAAAAGGAATATTGTTGTTCCACTTTTAAGCACACTAAAGGAGCTTGGTTTTGACTGTAAAGAGAAGCTGTCACAAAATCTCATAATTATAAGCTACGGAAAAAGAACAAACAGATATTATCTTTTCGGCGGAAAAGACGAAGGCTCTGCCGCCCTCATTCAGGGTATGACTCTGGGCGGTGTTTTGCTTGACGAGGTGGCGCTGATGCCCCGTTCCTTCTGCGAACAGGCCCTTGCACGTTGCTCTCTCGAAGGCTCAAGGTTCTGGTTTAACTGCAACCCTGAAAGTCCCTCTCATTGGTTTTATGAGCAGTGGATAAAGAAAGCCGAAGAAAAGAACTGTCTTTATCTTCACTTTCTTATGCAGGACAATCCCTCTTTGAGCAAGGATATTTTAAGACGGTACGAAAGCCTTTACAGCGGTGCCTTTTACGAGCGTTTCGTTCTGGGCAAATGGGTAACGGCAAGCGGACTTGTCTATAGCGATGTGGCAAACGGCAAATATGTGGAAAATCCTCCCGTAAGAACATTCGACAAATATTATATTTCCTGCGACTACGGCACTGTAAACCCCACATCAATGGGTCTTTGGGGTCTGTCAGGCGGTGTATGGTACCGCTTTGACGAGTTTTATTACAGCTCAAAGCAGCAGGGAAAGCAGTTGACGGATGAGGAGTACTATGAAAAGCTCACAGCCTTCAGTGAAGGCTATAATATCGAAGCTGTGGTAATAGACCCCTCTGCCGCCTCATTTATCGAGTGTATACGCCGTCACGGCAAATTCAGGGTCATCAAAGCGAAAAACGATGTGACAGACGGAATTCGCAAGGTGCAGAGTGCCTTCAGGCAAAGGCGGATTGTTATTTCCCCTTGCTGTAAGGCAGCCCTGAAAGAGTTTTCACTTTACCGTTGGGATGACAGTGCAGGAAAAGATGTCCCCCTCAAGGAAAACGATCATGCAATGGACGAAATAAGATATTTCGTTTCAACAATTCTGTCACAGGAAACACATGATGACTTTTTTGTTCTTTCGGCAGAAAGGTCTTAGGAAAGGAGAATATTTTGGCAATAAGAAAACGCAAAAACGAGCCCTCTGCACCTGAAACGGTAGCTGTGCCGCAGACAGGCAGAACCTCGCATCCTTTCGTCGGTCTCGCCTCATATGTGCCTCAAAGGGAATGTGACTGCACTTTATATAAGTCTCTTCGTGAAGCCATACCCATTATTGATGCGGCTATTATGAAAACCGTAAGACTTCTGGGATCCTTTCAGGTTTTATGTGAAGACGAGCAGGCACAAAAGCATCTCAGAGACTTTCTTGACAATGTCAATGTAGGCGGTACAAGGCAAGGAATTGATGCTTTTGTTTCCACTTTTTTTGAACAGCTCCTCACCTACGGCACTGCAGTGGGAGAAATGGTTGTGAACGACGGCATTCTCACCCATCTTTATAACAGTGACCTGCAGAGCGTTTCACTGTCTCAGGGAACGTCCCCTCTTGATGTGGTAGTGTCATCGGATTGCGGAAACGGCAAGTATAAGCCCGTGAGTTATCCCTCACTTATTCTGCTTGCAACACACAACCCTGAGCCGGGCAAGATATACGGCACCTCTGTGCTGAAGGGTCTGCCCTTTGTCAGCGAGATTCTTCTGAAGGTTTACAACACCATAGGCATAAACTGGGAGCGTCTTGGCAATGTACGCTTTGCCGTAACCTATAAACCGCAGAACGATGCTGTGGACAAGGCCTACGCCAAGGAGCGTGCCATGCAGGTTGCCAAGGAGTGGAGCCGCACAATGCAAGGCGGCTCAACAGTAAGAGATTTTGTTGCCGTAGGCGATGTCAGCGTCAAGGCAATAGGTGCAGACAATCAGATTTTAGACAGTGAAGTGCCTGTAAGACAGCTTTTAGAACAGATTGTGGCAAAGCTTGGCATACCGCCCTTTTTGCTGGGACTGAGTTGGTCTTCCACAGAACGTATGAGCTATCAGCAGGCTGATATTCTCACCAGCGAAATTGATTTTTACCGCCGTGAAATTACCCCAATCATAAGAAAAATCTGCAGCACCTGCCTTCGTCTGGGCGGTTACGGCTGCGATTTCACCATTGAATGGGACAACGTAACCCTTCAGGATATCTGCGAGCTTGCTAAGAGCCGTCACTACGATGCACTCACACAGCAAATTCTTTCACAGACAGGAGGAAACGATACTGAATAATCCTAAGTTATCACCCGACGAGGAGCTTGACCTCATCAACAAGCTGACCCGTACCCCCTTGGAAAAAGAGCAGGTCTATACCTTCACCGTCACCCTTTGTGACAATGAGGTTGACCGTGACTTCGAGCGCTTCAGCACCGAAAGTATCAGTCAGCTCGAAAAGCTCTTTCTCGGCAGAACGGGAATTTCCGACCACAGTATGCGCTCAAAAGACCAGGCGGCGCGAATTTTCCGCACTTATACATCTGTGGACGCGCACAAAACAACCACCTGCGGTGAGAAATACACCGCCCTTAAGGCTGATGCCTATATGGTCAGAACCGACGGTAACGCCGACCTGATAAAGGAAATCGAGGGCGGCATCAAAAAGGAAGTGAGCATCGGCTGCGCTGCAGGAAAAGTTGTCTGCAGTGTATGCGGCAAAAATATGAAGGCTCACGAATGCTCACACATCAAGGGCAAGACCTATAAAGGCAAGCTCTGTTACGGCATTCTTTCAGACATAAGCGATGCCTATGAGTGGTCTTTTGTGGCAGTGCCTGCCCAGAGAAATGCAGGTGTGACCAAATCTTTCATCATTAAGGAGGAATCCGCACTGAATACAGTTGACATTATTAAATCCATGTCTGAAGACACTCTTATAACGCCTGCTCAGGCTAAAGAGGTCTGCGATTATATTTCAGCCCTTGAAAAAATGGCACAGGAGGCAACGGTTTATAAAAAGCATCTCATTGATGAAATTGCCCGCTACGCTCTTATCATTATGCCGAAGGTTGACTCAAAGCAGTTCACAGATAACTGCGCACACATGGATGTTTCTTCTCTGAAAAAATTCAGGGATGACCTTGAAAAGCAGGCTAAGGCCTCACTGCCTGTCTCTCTTCAGCTCACACCTGTTTGTGAAAAGAAAACACCCGACAACAAAGATTTCATAATTTAAGGAGGATTTTAATATGACATTTGATAATATCAGACTTGAAAAAGGTCTTTATACCACAGGCAAATCTTTCACTCAGGCACTTGAAAGCATCGACCCCAGTGAAAACTATCAGGGCACTAACCTTGAAGGTCTTGACGCATATCAGCGTCAGCTCAAGCGTTTCGGCATTAAGGTCAGCGGCAGAAACAGCGACACAATTGAGAAGTTCTTCAAGACCTCAGACAGCGCTACACTCTTCCCCGAATATGTTTCAAGAGCAATTGCTCAGGGCATCGCAGAAGCTGACCTTGTGTCAAAGATTGTTGCCACAACAACAAACATCGATTGTATGGACTACCGCACAATTACCTGCACTCCCGAAGACGAAGAGCTTCCCGGTGCTATCACGGAAGGCGAGCTCATCCCCGAAACAAAAATCTCAACTCAGGATAATCTTGTGAAGCTCCGCAAGCGCGGCAGAATGCTCTCAGCACCCTATGAAGCTATCCGTTTCCAGCGCCTTGACCTTTTCACCGTTACTCTCAAGCAGATCGGTGCTTCTATTGCAAGAGCTCAGCTCGCCGACGCTATCGCTGCTCTTATGGGTACCGATGAAAGTAACCCTGCACCCGAAACAGTAAACGCAGCAGGTGCTACACTTACATACGCCGACCTGGTTGACTTCTGGAACAAGTTTTCACCCTACAGCCTTACAACGGTTATCGCTTCACCTGAGGTGCTTTCACAGATTCTCAAAATGAGCGAATTCAGAGATGCTTACACAGGTCTTGACTTCCACTCAACAGGCAAGCTCGTTACACCCTTCGGTGCAGAGCTTTATAAAAATGCAGGCGTAGCGGCAAACACTCTTATCGGTCTTGACAAAAACTGTGCCCTCGAAAAGGTGCAGGCAGGCGGTGTCATTACAGAATTTGACAAGCTTATTGACCGTCAGCTTGAAAGAGCTGCCATCACTTCAATTGCAGGCTTCTCAAAGATTTACGCCGACGCTACAAAGGTTCTCTCCTTGGCATAAGGGTGATGCCCATGATTAGTGTCAGCGATGTTTATGCCGTACTGTGTACCTATGAGACCTCCAAGGGTTACACCAGTGAGGAGCTTCTCCCCTGCTGCACACGAGGTCTTCAATGGGTAAAAAACAGACTCAAGGATGATGCAGATGAAAACGACCCCCTTATTACACTGACGGCGGCAGCAATAGCCAACTTCTATTTTTACATCAAAAGACTCAGCGATATTGACACCTATGAAAACTATAGGGTGGGAGATATAACAATAAAACGAAACCCCGAAAAAGAGCTGAAGCTGGCAATGGAAAAGCGTTCACTCGCAATTGCCGAGGCAAGCTCCATTCTCAAAGACACAGGATTTTATTGCCGTGTACAATAAACTGTTAAGAAACAATCTCTTCGACAAATTCGGCGTGAGGATGTCATATATAAGTGCCACTGACACCGAAGGCTTTGACTTTTATGCCTTTCTTCAGCCTCTCAGGTATAAAAACAAGCTGTACCTGAGCGGTGTGCCCACAGAGCTGGGCTATGACGGACTGAACAAATATCTTCTTATCTGTGACCCGTCAATTGATATGGCAAGCATTGACGGCATAAACTACCGTCTGACCTTCGGAGAAAACGCCTACGGAGTAGACCACCATGAAATCGTTTACCGTATGGGAAAGCCCTTTTATATGTGGGCTATAATTCACAGGGAGGGATGATATGACCTTTTCCACAGACCTTATCACTCAGCTTATTGACTATGTCAATAAAGACGATTTTCTTTCAAAGCTGGGCAAAGCCATAAGAGCCTATGACACAGAAGGCTTGCCCGTACCCATAAGAGAAACCTATTTCTCATTTTCCTGCAAAGAAAACTCCGTCAGATTTTCTGACTCCCCTGACCGTTCCTTTGGCGAAGAGGATACGGTGGTCATAAGAATAAACTGCTTTTCTCCCCTTAAAAAGTCTGCCTACTCGGCACACAGCCTTGCCGAGAGAGTAACGGCAGGCCTGAGCGAAAGCTTCAGAAGCTCCGTAACCAACTTCACCATAGGTGACACGGAATATGACGACGATGTAAAAAGCTATAAAATAACCGCCCTGATAACCTTCTGCTTCATCTCATAAACAAAAAAACGGGTACTTCTAAGCCTTGAGCCTGAAAGTACCCGTTTATTTTTTCAGAAAATCTTATGCCTCAGGATTTTCTTCGCCACCTTCATTTACTGCACCAAAGAGAGCCTTGATAAAAGCAAATAATGCATTAAAGAAAGCTTCGATGTCACTCCAATAAGTCTGAACAAACTGGAAAAACTTGTTATCCATTGTAATTTCCTCCTGTAAATTTTGTTAATTCAATAATAATACATTATTATAAAAATGTCAACATTTTACAGTACGATTACCCATTTTTTTCAGTTTAAATTTTTATATAACACATCAGGCAGTCAGCTTTTCACCATTTTTCCCGTCTCATACCTACAGCCTGACTTTATAATTTCTTTAAATTTTCTTTGCTTTGCAATATAAATAATTATCAAAGGGATATCTGCAAGAAGCCAAGCGGCAGGGCCTGCATAACACACAGCATCAAAGCCCAAAACCGGTGTGAGCACAAAAGCAACGGTAAGTCTGCCAAAAAATTCACCTATTCCCGCAACGGAATTTGCATATGTAAAGCCCAGACCCTGCAAAGTGTTTCTCATGACAAAAAGCACCGCCACCAGGCTGTAGCACTGAGAAATGGCAAGAATATATCTCTTTGCCGCCGCCATTATTTCAGGACTCATATCCTGACTGAAAACCGACACAACAGGTTCGCCTATGAAATAGAGCGTTACGCTCATAACAACGGAAACTGCTAAATCAAGCAGAAATATCTTCCTGACTGATTTTATTATTCTGTCGTATTTCCCTGCACCGTAATTCTGACCCACAAAGGTCTGTGTAGCAACACCAAGACCGGACATAGGTATATTCGTCAGGTTTTCCACTCGGTTTGCCGCAGTGAAGCCTGCAATTACATCTGTACCGAAGGAGTTTACCACACTTTGAAGGCACATCGAACCTATGGAAGTAACGGTAAACTGTATTGATACGGGAAGTCCCAGCTTAATCTGTTCAAAAGCGGTGCCCCAATTAAGTCTCATATCTTTTCTTTTTATATCCGCCTCTTTGTTGAAACGAAGGACATATATCCCATTAAGCAGGCATGCCGTAAAGTGCGCTATGAGTGTCGCCAGCGCCGCCCCTTCAACGCCCATGCCCATTTCCTTGACAAAAAGCAAATCCAGAACAAAATTGACAACAACACTAACGCAAAAGAAATAAAGGGGCTTTTTGCTTTCGCCTACACTTCTTGATATGGCGGTGAAATTGTTTGAGAGCATCTGTATGGGTATGCCGTAATAAAGAATGTTGACATAAGAAGATGACAAACCTATTATTTCATCAGGGGTACCTATAAGCTTTAACAAAACGGGAGATATGATGTGGGACAAGAGCATTATAACACTGCCCACAAGAAAAGCGAGAACTATACTGCTGCCTGCAAATCGGGACAGCTTTTCCTTGTTTCTTTCGCCGAAAGCATGGGCAACAGGTATGGAAAATCCCGTTGTAAGACCCAGCGCCGCGCCGATAATAAAGGAATTGATGGGTCCCACGGAGCCTACGGCGGCAAGAGCGTCTTCACTGACATATCTGCCCACAATAATATTGTCAACAAGAGAATAGTTATACTGAAGCATTGATGAAGCCATAATCGGCAATGCAAAAAGTAATATGCTTTTAAGGGCACTGCCCTCAAGCATGGAATTTCTCTTTTTCATAAAGTATCACCCGATGTTCAAATTCCTTGCTATTATACTCAAAAAGGAAATAATGTCAAGAAAAAACACGGGTGATTAAACTTTATAAAATCAGTTGGTTTTGCGCCTTAGACAAAGCGTCATTTTTAATAACAGAAATATTTATAAAAGGAAGGATAGCTGTTCAAAAACTGCTGCAGTGTTGTGCGTGAATTTGACCCCGGGTCATTGATTGTGAAATTCGCCGCCGAGAGAACCGACGAGCCTGTATATCCCGTTATAACAACCCAGTGCTGCGTGCCGTAGCTGTTTTTTGCGCCTAAAAGCACCGGCTTTCCCTCTTTAAGCTGGCTGTATATTTTTGCAAGATATCCTGATGAGCTTGTGAACACCTTGTAGTCCGACGGCCAATACAAATTGCCTGAAGAGGAATATGACAGCTTTTTTGACATAGCATCGGGATAAATTGTTTTTCCGCTGCGGTATGACTCTATCATAGCTATTGCCGTTGTAGCACAGCCTATCTGTGCAATAGTTTTGCCCGACGAGCCGATTTTAACATCTGCCCAACGCTTATCCGTCTGCTTATAAGAGGGTACGCTCAGTTTTACGGCAGGGTACGAAACAGACCCGGAAGAAAGATAATCGCTTTTCACATAGCCTGTTTTTGTGCCGTGATAGAGTATTCTGCTCCAGGAGGAGCTTTCACTGAGCACCAACACCTTTTCATTCTTTAACAGTGCGCCGCTGACGGCATATGAGGTACCTGCGCCCTGTCTTACATTAAGATGCCCACTGCTGATATTAACCGTTTTTACGGAAGAGGAAATTGTTTTTATATAGTCGCCGTGGCAATAGCCGTATTTGCCCGCCTCATATTCCACGCGCCACCAGGACCCGCTTTTACTCATAAGGGTAATGTAACTTCCGTTTCTGAGCCTTGTGATTATGGCTGAGGACGCATTGGCACTCTGTCTTACATTAAGGTTATCGCCTGCCGTTTTTACGCTGCCGGCAAGGGAAGAAGAGTCAATTGCCCACGTCTGCCACATACACAAACCTGATATTACACACAAACAGATAACTGTAGATATAAATTTTTTCATTTGCTTTTCACCTCGTTTTTGCGGCAAAATTTCACCGCTTTTTTCCCGGGAAGCAATACATGTATGCTCGCATATTATATCACAGCTTTACCTTTGTGGGAATACTCCAAATTACGGAAACACAGCAGGCAACATTTTTTGGCAACTTGCTTTTTCGGACTATTGACAAAACATCTGCGAAAGTGTATAATATCAAAGCGTTTTAAACAGATGTTAAAAGTTAATATCGAGGCGTAGCGCAGTTTGGTAGCATTGAGCCTGACCGCCGCCAGTGGCGGAAAAAGGGAGGGCGAAATGGCGTAGCGGTCAAAGTTTCTGTGCCGCTCCAAGGCACAAAGAAACTTTGGGAACCGCAAGAGTAAATCTGCTTTGGGAGCCGACCAAAGAAAAAACTGCACAAAACCAAAATAAACATATAATTTAATATCGAGGCGTAGCGCAGTTTGGTAGCGCATCTGCTTTGGGAGCAGAGGGCCGCAGGTTCGAATCCTGTCGCCTCGACCAAATTGGAACAGTGACCGAAAGGTTGCTGTTTTTTTGTTTCTGCGAGCAAAGCAGATCTGCTTTGGGCATTATCCCCGAAGCGCGTCCGGTGGACGATGAAGCGAGGGGATAATGGCGCAGCGGTCAAAATCGCTCGGCGCTCCAAGCCGAAAAAGCGATTTTGGGTACCGCAAGAGGCGGCGAAGCCGAGAGGGCCGCAGGTTCGTTTCTGCGCCTCGACCAGAAAACGACAGATTCCGACAGGCATCTGTCGTTTTCAACTAAGTGCACCTTACGGCGCATGAAGTTTACTTCGCAAGTGAAGTTGTCCTTCGGACAGTGAAGTTTCTGCGGAAGTGGGTGGCGCACTTAACTTCACTTTGTGCGACAGCATAAAACTTCATTATGCCCACGGCATAACTTCACATCGACGCCAGTCGATACTTCACTAAAAATGTGAGGGTTTTATAATAGTTTTTAATTGATTATTTTTCCTGTTAAAGCTATAATAGAAGTATAGACAGAGATACTGTCTGTAAATCTTATCAAAAAGAAAAGAGGTTTTAGCATGTTTGAAAAAATAATAGGAATTATTCTGACCATTCTCACATTTGTAAGTTCAACATTTTTAGGCGTTACACCGAAATATGAGGTATTTTCGGATATAGCCTATTCAACTGCAAGTGAAAGAAATGTAATGGACATCTATGTTCCTGCAGAAGCTTATG
>JAZSPF010000044.1:0-8612 GCA_045537315.1 Acutalibacteraceae bacterium | reverse complement strand
CTTCTTCGGCGATATGGACTTCAAGGTTGCAGGTACTAAGAAGGGTATCACAGCTATTCAGATGGACCTCAAGGTTCACGGTCTTACTCCCGAAATCATTAAGGAAGCATTTGAAAAGACATACGAAGCAAGATGTAAGATTCTTGACGAGGTTATGCTTCCCTGCATCGCAGAGCCCAGAGCAGAGCTCAGCAAGTACGCACCCAAGATGCTCACAACAAAGATTGACCCCGAAAAGATCGGCGATGTTATCGGCAAGCAGGGCAAGGTTATTCAGAAGATCTGTGCTGAGTGCGAATGTAAGGTTGACGTTAACGAAGACGGTTCAGTATTCGTTTCAGCTATTGACCTTGATAACGCAAAGCGTGCTATCACAATTATCGAAACAATTGCTAATGACCCTGAGGTTGGCTCAATCTTCCGCGGTGTTGTTACACGCCTTATGAGCTTCGGTGCATTCGTTGAAATCGCTCCCGGCAAGGAAGGTCTTGTTCACATCAGCAAGCTCGACGTTAAGCGTACAGAGA
The DNA here is from genome assembly GCA_045537315.1 of Acutalibacteraceae bacterium. Classification (GTDB taxonomy): domain Bacteria; phylum Bacillota; class Clostridia; order Oscillospirales; family Acutalibacteraceae; genus UBA6857. The sequence goes on along the minus strand of JAZSPF010000044.1, from coordinate 8,085 downwards.
AGGTTGAGGACTGCGTAAATGTTGGTGACGAAGTAATCGTTAAGGTTCTGGAAATTGACGATCAGGGCAGAATCAATCTTTCAAGAAGAGATGCACTTATCGAAATCGAAGGTCTCACACCCGAAGATGACGGTGAGGAAGCTCCCAGACGCCCCAGAGGCGGCAGACCCGGCGGCGACAGAAGAAGAAATAACAGATAAAAACAAGTAAAATTCTTTTGATTACTTTTCTTATAAGAAAAGTAATGCCCGCGCGGCGAGCGCAAAGTGAAATAAAAGGCAACCTTAATTGAAAGGTTGCCTTGTTTTTTTGTTCTTTGCTTTTTTATGAGGGGCGTTGCCCCTCCCTCTTGCGGTTCCCAAAAGTTGCTGTCCGCTTGGAGCGCGGGCAACTTTTGACCGCTGCGCCATCCTCACTTCGCTTAACCCGCCACCGGCGGCGCTTCAGTGACGATGCCCCACGAGCCTTTGAAAAAGCTCGCCAAAACTTTGCTTGTTATCAGAATATAAACGATAACAGCTTCTTAAAGAAGTTGATTATCTGTTCCAATAAACTGAGGGGTATCTCCACTGTGGGGGCATCGGTCAAGGGCTTCTCTGCTTCGCCTAAACCTAAATCTTTGAGCACCTTCAGATATTCAGTGGCAATAACATAGTGTCCTGCATCGTTGGGATGAATCTGGTCACCCTGAATGTACTCCATGTGGCCCTCAAAAGCAGAATAAACTTCAACTACTGTGTAAGCACCGTTTCTTTCAGCGGCAACATTTCTGATAGTCTCGTTTAATAAATCAACAGCATACTGATAAACTGTGCCAAGAAGATCGTCTCTCGGATTGTAAAGAGTCTGCACTAAAAGCAGTGCTTCGGGATTGATAGCCTTGATTTTGTCAATGGCAAGACCGAAATCCACATAAAACTCATCAATTGTCTTTTCGATAAGGTCATACTTCTTAAAAAGAATGCCCTCAAGAGCCATCTGCATCATTCCGCCTAAAAGGAAATTGTTACCGCCAATGGATACTGCAATTATATCTGCATCTGCAACATCGCTGATAACTACTTCTTCCTCGAGTCGGTTGTTTAAGTTGTAGGTGGTGTGGCCGCCGATAGCGTGGTTTACATAGTCATAACCGTTGGCATCAGCAATAAGCTTGCCGTAGCACAGGTTGTACCAGTCATCACGTCCGCTACCAAGACCGTAACCCTGTGCAATAGAGTCGCCTAAAACTACCAGCTTGGTTGTGTCTTCCTGTGCAGCAAAGGCAGGTACGCAAAGAGTGAACACCATAACCACTGCCAGCAGCAAAGAGAGAAATTTGTTTGTTTTTTTCATAGTTTTCATCCTTTCTTTATTTGGTTTGAAAATCTCTTTTTAATCAAAAGTATATACTAAAATTTACCTGTAAGTCAATAAAGAAGCATTAAAAAATCAGGCTGTCACACTTTTGTGTAACAGCCCGGGTGTCTTTTAGTCTTCCATATACTTCTCTATCAGCTTTGCAGCGTCAGCAAGAGTTTCAATGTTTACAACTTCACGGTCGGGAATCTCGACATCAAACTCGTCTTCAATTGCTACTGCAATATTAACAAGCTCAAGGGAGTTCAGGCCAAGCTCGGTTCTGATGTTGGTGTCTTCTGTGAGAGAATTTGGATCAATGTCTATAAAACGGCAGATAACTTCTCTGAGTTTTTCGATCATTTTGTGCGCCCTCCTTTAGCATTTTTATATTGTAATTTTAATTATACGCTTGCTTTGTCTTTGGTATATGTGTCGATTACCTTCTGTCTGATAACCTTTCTTGTTGAGCTCTTTTCAAACTCATTGAAGGATACATATACGCTCTGCACCTTGCGGTATGAAGGCTGACCCTTGTTTGAAAGGGCAACGTCTGCCTTAACCTTGTTGATGATTTCTTCCTCTGTCATACCGTTGAAGGCAGCATCGTCCTTTTCGACATATACTGCAGCAGCCATAATAACATTTTCTTTGCCGCGTACTTCGATTTTTTCTTCAAAAGCAACAACCTCATGTGCATAAATAAGGTTTTCCATAATGTTGCTTTCAACTGTTTCGGGGAAGATGTTTTCGCCGTTGGGAAGAATGATGATGAACTTCTTGCGGCCTGTGATGTAAAGCTCGCCGTCTTCGTCAAGTCTGCCGTAGTCACCTGATTTGAACCAGCCGTCCTCAGTGAAGGATGCTGCTGTAGCTTCGGGATCCTTATAGTAGCCTCTTGTGATGTTGTCACCCTTGAGGAGGATTTCGCCGATGCCATCTTCGTCGGGATTGTCAATCTTGAATCTTGCTCTGGGGAAAGCCTTACCCGCTGAAAGAGGCTTCTTTCTGCCGTTGTTGTGAAGAGTAACTGTGGGTGAAGCTTCTGTCATGCCGTAACCGCTGATGATGTTGAAGCCAAGCTCACTGAGGCTCTTGATGTGGTCAGCTCTTGCGGGAGCACCGCCGCATGACATTGTGGGGAACTTGCCGCCGAAGTTCTCGGAAATCTGCTTAAAGACGATAGGTCTGATGTCGATGCCGATATCGAGAAGCTTATTGCTGATTTTAACCATCTTGCGCATGATGTCAGCCTTGCCGCTTGCTTCTGCCTTTGCCCAGATGCCGTTGTAAATAGCCTCAAGTACAAGAGGAACAACTGCCATTGCGTTGGGCTTGAATTCATTGATGTTGGGAAGAATATTCTTAAGACTGTCATTGACATAGATAATACCGTTCATATAAATAGCGGTAAGAACACTGCAGGACAGCTCATAAGCGTGGTTCATGGGAAGAATTGACATTGTTGAAAGCTCTGCACCGAGGAAATCGAGAACACCCTCAACGTTTGAAGCAAAGTTGTAATGTGAAAGCATTACGCCCTTGTTTGTGCCTGTTGTGCCTGAGGTGAAGAGGATAGCAGCAAGGTCGTCACCTTTAACTTCGTGGTCAATGAAATCTCTGTTACCCTTCTTGAGTTCAGCTCTGCCAAGCTCAGCCAGAGCGTCGATTGTCATAAACTTGTCAGCTTCCTTGTTGCCGCTCATAAGGAATACCTTCTGGCATCTGTCGTCATTTGCAACATGAAGAGTAGCTGTTTCAATATAGGTTTTGCTGATAAATACTGCTTCTGCATCGCCCTTTGTGATAAGCATGCTGATATCCTTATCGGGAAGCTCCTTGTCGATGGGTACTGCAACACCGCCGCCGCAAACAATAGCGAAGAAAGCAACAATCCAGTTGTATGAGTTTTCACTAACGATTGAAATGTGCTTGCCGCCGAGGCCGAGAGCATAAAGACCTGTGCCTACTTCTCTTACCTTGTCGTGGAATTCCTTAACAGTGTAGGAAACGGGTTGCTTTTTGACTTTTTCTACAACAGCCACTCTGTCGCCGAAGGCTTCACTTCTTGTGAAGATGTCTTTGATTGTGCCGAGAGGGCCGATTAAATGAATTTTCTTACGAAGCTTGGTAAGTTCTCTGATTTCTTTCTTAGTAAGTTCAATTGTCATATCTGATTCTCCTAATGATTATTATTTTTTTACAGCATTGCTGTTTAATTACTCCGATAGCTTTATTTGCTGCACATATCAAGCATCTCTTTAATTGTAATCTGCGGATTTTCGATGCCTGCCAAAACAACCTTCATGCAGTTTTTGTGAAGTGCATCGATGTGCTTCTTTTCTGAAAGCTTGACACGGTACATATAATTAAGGTTAATGCCCTTATCTATGGGGTCGGGTGAGCAGATAGTGTAAAGGGGAGTGAAATATCTGCCAAGGTCATAAACCTTAAAGTCAAATTTGAAGTCAAAGCCCATTTCCGACAGATCCACAGGTACGGGAATCCATGAGAACATCATGCAGGCAGGACCCTGAATAAGATTGTAGTTATACATATCTCTTGAAAGGTCGCGGGCTGTGATGTAGGGGTAGTCAGTGTGGCGATAGAGCTTTGTTCTGACTGATGTGTACTCATTAAGGCCTTCCTCAAAGGTTGCAGTTTCGGGAATGATTGTGCGAACCTGAATAGGCTGAACGAGACAGCCGCTCATTCTCTTTTCCTTAACTGTTGCACGCTTTGAGCAGGTTGCCATCATAAACACGTCGTCTGTTCTGTAGTTAATTGCGGAGCAGTGAGTGCGAAGACCGAGCATAAAGAGACTTTCGGGAGCGATGCCTCTCTCTTTGCAGAAAGCAAAAATCTTCTTGGCATCCTCTGCGCCGACATGACCGTTGATCATATTGCATTTGTCAAGCAGGGGATTGTATGCAGGGGGGACACGAAGCTCGGGGTTCTTTTTCTTAGCCCTGTGTTTTTCCAGGAACGCGGGGCCGTGAACGCCTGCATAGAAGGGTTCGCCGCCCTTTGCGAAATATTCACGGTAGAACTGCTCGTGTTTTGCCATCTTTTTGGTGTTCTTGGTCTTTTCAAGTTCCTGCTGTATGTATTCTTCATAAGAAGCGAGCGGTGCAGGAATTTCAGTACCTCTTAAAAGAGATGAATAAATTCCTAAAAGGTCAAGATAGAATATAACGGCGCCCATAGCATCCATATTGAGGTGGCTGACATTGAAATAAACACCGTTTAAGCCATCTGCATTTTTATAGAAGTAAAGTCTGAAGTTTTCGCCTTTGTCAAATCTGACGGGTGTCTGAGCATCCTTTTCAAAGAATGCCTGCTGTTCTTCTTTTGTGCGGAAAAACTTTTTGGGGACACTGCCGATTTTCATTTCGGGCAGGAAGTACTGCTTGATTTCCTTGTCAACCTTTACAAACTTCAGACGAAGGCTGTCATTTCTCTGAATTTCGATGTTAAGTGCCTTTGTGAGAAGATCAAAGTCAATATCGTTTTCAACAGCAAAAGACGTGGCAATCTGAGCAATCTGCTTGCTGAAGGTGTATTTGAACATGAGGTACATGGTCTGCTGCGACGGAATAAGGTCATACAAAACCTCAGGAGTCGGGTTCTTCATAAGAGTCACTTCTTTCGTTTTATGCATAACATCTAAAAGATATAATGCCGTATTTTAACCATTATATGATACCAAAAATACTGATTATTGTCAATCTTTTTTTGAAAAAATGAAACATGGTGTTGCATTTCATCTTGCTTATATAAGACCATATTTTGTTTTGCTTTAGATTGTAAAAATATTAACATTCTATTAACAAGAATAGCGAGCCGATGCGTCAGGTGCAGCAGCTCGCTTCTTTTTATAAAATTATAATACTTTTGAAAGGAAATCCTTTGCTCTGTCACTTTTGGGGTTTGAGAAGAATTCTTCGGGAGTTGCTTCCTCCACAAATCTGCCCTCGTCCATAAACATTATTCTTGTGCCGACTTCTTTTGCAAAGCCCATTTCGTGGGTGACAACAACCATTGTCATGCCCTGGTCTGCAAGGTCTTTCATAAGCTCAAGAACTTCGCCTACCATTTCCGGGTCAAGTGCCGATGTAGGCTCGTCAAAGAGGATAACATCAGGGTCCATAGCAAGGGAGCGCACAATGGCAACTCTCTGCTTCTGGCCGCCTGAAAGACTGGAGGGGTAAGCATCAGCCTTATCTTCGAGGCCTATTCTCTTAAGAAGTTCCACAGCCTTTTCACGGGCCTGCTTTTTAATGTCGGCATTTGTCTGTGTAACAGGTACGATATCACCTTTTTTCATGTGAAGCTTAATGAGCAGGTTATCTCTCTTCTGCTTCTTAAGCTTTTTTGTACCCACATAAACGGGAGCCATCATAATGTTTTCAATAACCGTCTTGTTAGCGAAAAGGTTAAAGTGCTGGAAAACCATGCCCATTTTCTGACGGTGGACATTTATATCTACCTTGGGGTCAGCAATATTTTCTCCACCGAAGATTATGGAGCCGCTTGTGGGGTCTTCCATACAGTTAAGGCAACGAAGGAAGGTGCTTTTACCTGAGCCTGAGGGGCCGATAACAACTACCTTTTCACCCTTTTTGATTGTGGTGGTGATGTTTTTGAGCACATGATTATCACCGAAGGATTTGCATAAATCAACGACCTCTATCACTCTTACGCAGCCTCCTTTCCATAACCTTAATGAGCAGTGTGATAAGACAAACTATAGCGATGTAAATAATTGCCATTGCAAGATAGGGTACCATATATTCATAGGTGCCTGAGCCGATGCTCTGGAATGCGAGATACAGGTCTTTTGCACCGACAAAGGAAACAACTGAGGTTTCCTTTACAAGGGCAATAAACTCATTACCCATTGTGGGGAGAATGTTTTTCACTGCCTGAGGGATAACAATTTTAAGCATTGTGGTACCGTAGCTAAGGCCAACGCTTCTGCCGCCTTCCATTTGTCCCGGGTCAACACTGAGGATACCGCCTCGCATAATTTCTGATATGTAAGCGCCGCTGTTAAGACCGAAAACCGTAATTGCAACCACAACGGAAGACATTTTGATGCCCATAAGGGGGAGCATAACATAATAGAAAACGAGGAGCTGCACCACCATGGGAGTACCTCTGAAAAGACCCACATAAAAGCTGCAGAACTTATCGAGGGCACGCACTACCTTGCTGTACTTGGGCATTACACGCACCGTTGCTATAAGAGTACCGATTACGATACCGATAACAAGACCCATAACGGCTATGATCATTGTGTTCTGAAGGCCTGTGAGAACCTCTTTATAGCCGCCCTTGTCTATGAGTATTTCGAGAAACTTCTCGACTTTAAACATAAAAGAGTTCATAGTTATTGTTCCTTTTTACATTAACAATGCCTTACTTTAGGGGGAGTAAGGCACTGCTGATATTCTGAGTTGTCAATTAGCCGATAGCGTTGTAGTTTTCTACAATACGTGTTGCAGGGTCAGCGTCAATCATAACATAGTCGATGTTGCCGTTGATAAGGTCCTGAACAGCGAGAGCACCGTTGTCATAACCCTTGGGCTGAACATTGAGACCGTCGAAGCCCCAATCAGCGTCGCCGTTTACATAGAAGTCTGCTGTTGTGCCGTTCTGGTAGCCAACTGTCTTTGTGCCTTCGCCTGCGTTGAGGATTGCGTCAACTGAAGCTGCATCTGTGCAAGCGTCAAATGTTGTGTCGTCAGCCTTTACGATAAGCTTCTGATAAGCATTGTAGTATGACTTTGAGAAGTTAACAACTTCTTTTCTTGATTCGTTAACTGTGAGACCTGCCATAGCGATGTCGCACTTGTGTTCGCCGACTGAAAGACAAACTGAGTCGAATTTCATGTTGCTGATAACAAGCTCTTTGCCAAGCTCTTCAGCGAGAAGTGCAGCGATTTCCATATCGATGCCGTAGTATGAGTCGCCTTCCATATATTCAAAGGGAGCGAAAGCAGCATTGGTAGCTACAACAAGCTGATCCTTTGAGGGGTCTTCCTCTGCTGATTTAACTGCTGTGGGTGTGCCGTCACCGAAATACTTGTTACAGATTTCGTCGAAGGTACCGTCTGCCATAATCTTGTCGATGAATTCGTTTACATCTTCAAGAAGCTCGGGCTGGTTTTTGTCAACGCCGAAAGCGTATTCCTCTTCTGTAAGGTTAATGTCGATGATTTTTACCTTATCTGCAGGTTCTTCTGTGTTGCCGCCGCAAGCTACAAGTGAGAAAAGCATGAGAGCTGCGAGAGCGATTGCTAAAAACTTTTTCATTTGATTTTACCTCCTGATAATTTTACAATGTTTTTTATGCGTGGCTATTTTAACATTATAAAGAGGTAAAGTCAACCCTATTTGTATTTTTTTGCAAAATGAGTGAATATTTATTAAGTGCAGAATGCAGAGTGCAGAGTGCAGAATTGTGGTCGCGGGGAAGTTTCTACCAATAAATAATCTATACCCGCAAAGGGAGCCCGGATAAGATGCCGACTTTGTAAATTATAAAAGCTCAGCAGGTTACTACAAGTTTTAAGTAGTGACCTGCCGTTTAATTTAAGATTGATGAAATTTACCGCTTTTGAGCTTTACCTCCGCGGAGAAAGACTTTTTGTTACCGCTAATGACTTCGCGACCACAATTCTGCACTCTGCACTCTGCATTCTGCACTTAATAAATATTCACTCATTTTGCAAAAAAATACAA
>JAZSPF010000149.1:0-5522 GCA_045537315.1 Acutalibacteraceae bacterium | reverse complement strand
ACGGGAAACGCAACATTTTACAAATCAGGCGCCGCCATCAGCTTTATAAGAAGCGACAATGAGATTTATATCGTCGAAGCTCAGTCACTGCCCGTAGGTATAATAAGGAATATTACCCCTGCCGAAGAAAAGGTAACGCTTCAAAGCGGAGATATCGTTCTTCTCGTTTCCGACGGAGTAACGGCAAATGACTGCGGCTGGATAAACGACGAGCTGCTGTCATGTAGCACAAACAGTATGAATGACTTAGCTTCTCACATAGCTTCACTTGCTCTTCTTCGCAGCGACAAATTAACAAGAGACGACATAACCGCCGTAGCAATAAAAATATCAAAAGCTCAATAAAAACAAAAAAGAGGAACTGCACGTCTGTACAGTTCCTCAAACAATTTAAGCCGTATTAATTATGCTTCGGGAGTTTCGCCTTCTTCGTCTTTATTGAAAAGACCGCCGAAGAATTCCATAAGCTGAGCAAAAAGCTCCTCAAGGAAAACGATAAGTTCAGCAATTGACATAAGTAGTTTCTCCTTTCTTAATTAGTTTTATTTTACAAGAAAATTTTATCATATCTTATCCTAAAAATCAACAATTTTACAGAATTTCAATCTGGCACATTTTCATGGCTGAAAGTGCATTATTGTGGCTTTCAGGTGTTACACCTGCACAGCAGGCAGAATCCACACTGATCTTGACCTCAGGCAGTTTTGCTTTTAAAAGCATAGCATTTGAGATAACACATATATCGGTGCAAAGTCCGATAAACTCAACCTCACGGGCGCCCTCAAGCTCTGCAATATATTCACTCAGCTCTGTGGAGCCGAAAGTTGGCTTATCAATAACCTTGCTGTCACCTACAGTCAGCTTTTCGCTTATCTGCCAGCCGTGTGTGTCTTTTATGCAGTGAGGTACGGGCAGGTTTCTGCCCTCCTGAGTTTCCATGTAATTATCATAGTGGGTGTCTCTTGTGAAAATCACCCTGTCACCGTTTTTACGGTAAAGGTCAATTTTCTTTGCCACATTATCGGTTATCGCTTCAGCTTCCTTGGTACCCAAAGCTCCGTCGATAAAATCGTTTTGCATATCAATTACACAAAGAATTTTCATTATGCTTCCACCTTTTCCGTTTCAAGAGCTGCTGCCTCTCTCTTTGCTCTGAGCTGTCTTTCAACCTCAGCGATATGAGTCTGGTCATCCTTGAGGAAGAGGATAACAATAAGGTAGAGGGCAGAACCGATTGCAGGACCGAGGATAAACTGATGCCAGCGGTACTTGAGGAATCTCGGTGCAACCTGAGCATTGATAACAGTCTGATTTGCCGCATGCTTGATGTTGGGGTCAAAGCCGAGGAACTTAAGCACATAACCCTGAATAAACTTCGGGATGGCACCTGTAAGCTTTGATACAAAGTTCTGCATTGAGAAAACGATACCTTCAGTACGCTTGCCTGTTTCAAGCTCTACTTCATCAATTGAGTTGGTGAGAAGTGAACGGTGTGCAATATCCTTCATATTGGTGAATACCTGTGCAGTGCCGAGAAGAAGCATAACGATACCGAGGGCACCGATGTTGAGGAAACGGTCGTTTGCACCCACAAAGAAGGCGAGAATACGGGCAACAATTGTAATTGCCTCAGAGAAAACGAGAAGGTTTTTGTTGCCTCCAAGTCTTTTAATAAGCTTAATAGCAAAGAACATTGCTACTGCACCGGGTATACCCATAATAAAGCCGTAAACTACCTGTGCAGTACCGCCGGAAATTTCAGCACCGAAAACATTGTAGGCAAGTCCCTGTGTTTCAAAGAAATATTCCCAAGGTAATGCGATTGAGATACTCTGCACCGTTCTTGCAAGGCAGACGATAATAAGTGTCTTGTTATGTCTGAGATCCAGAATATCCTGCAGTATGCTGCTTTTCTTTTCATCTTCAGCAGGCTCAACCTTTTCCTTCATTCTGTAGGCAAGCATTGCAATAAGCATACCGCCCAGGCCGAATATCAAAGCACCGAAAACATATGTGTTCTTTTCCGTCATAACGGCGTTTTTAACGAACATATCCTTGAAGGTGGGGAAAAGACCGCCAAGTGTGCCGCCCAAGCCTGCTGCAATAGATATCCATTGGATTACTCGCCCGCGTTCAGTCGAGTCCGGACTCGACATTGCCGCGATGCCCCAGATGGAAATATCCTGCAAGGAATAGACCACATCGAAAAGTATGTATAAAACAAGAACAAATGCTATTGTTTTGCTTTCACTAAAGCCAAAATCAACAAACATCAGAAAAACAAGAATACCGATAATGATCGGTGTCCACAAAAGGAAGGGACGCATTTTATATCCCGGCTTGTGTTTTCTGCGGTCAATAAGACCGCCTACAAGGGGATCGTTGATGGCATCCCAAAGAGTGCTGACACCGGTGATAATGCCTGTTTTTTCCGATGGGATTTTCAGAATGGTGTTCAGATAAACAAAAAGTCTGTTTGAAACAAAGTTGTAGGTCATATTCTGACCGGTCAGACCTGCCGCATAAGAAAGCAGACGGTCATTGGCAACCTTTGTTTCCGTTTCTTCTTTTGAAAACAAGAAGAATGGCTTCATAATTTTCTCATCCTTTCAAAAAGTTCTGTACATTGATTATACAGTATTGTCACAGCAAAAGCAAGAAAAAGATGATTTTTTGTTCATTTTCAATAAAATTTAATATTTAGCGCAACAAATCGATTGTTATGCGGCGGTTTTATTTGTTATTTGCACCAAAAACAGCTCAGTCATTTTGTATAAAAACTCAATTGACAGTCAAAAACTTTTGTTATATAATAATCATTATACTGTAGCAGTATAATTTTCCACCGGAAGGATGCTTAAATGACCGATTATTTGACTTTGAGTGATGAACAGCTCCTGCAGTTTTACAGTGAGGACTGTCAGCAGGCTCTCGAAGCACTCACTGACAGATATATGAAAACAGCTAAGCTCATTGCCAAGTCCTTAGGCATCCCCTCAGGCGAAACCTCCGATTATGTTCAGGAGGGAATGATAGGCTTTTTATCGGCAGTGTGTTCTTATGAAAAAAGCAGACAGACAAAGTTTTCGTCTTTTGCCTGTGCCTGCATTAAAAACCGCATGCTCAGCGTACTGAGAAAATCTGCGGCAAAAGGCAACATCCCTGCAGAGCTTATCGTTTCATATGAAGAGCAGTCACAAAACCTTTTAAGCGACCTGACACCTGAAGAGCAGGTTATATCCGAAAAAAACATCGTTGACATTCTCTCTGCCATAGAAAATCTCACTGCTCAGGAGCAAAGTGTTTTCAGACTTTATCTCACAGGTCTGAGCTATGAAGAAATTGCAGAAAAAATGTCTGTCACCGTCAAAGCCGTTGACGGCACACTGCAAAGAGCAAGAAAAAAGCTGAGAAAAACTCTCAGCCTGTAATATGCCCGATAGCTTAAAGTAGAGCGTTGATTACAAAGGGCCGGTGCAATTCCGACAGGGGCAATAAAAATCAAGAGAGGTAAAAAACCATGTACGAAGACAAAACACTCAAATGTAAGGAATGCGGAGCTGACTTTATTTTTACAGCCGGCGAGCAGGAATTCTATGCTGAAAAAGGCTTCCAGAATGAGCCTCAGCGTTGCAGAGAGTGCCGCAATGCACGTAAGAATGCTGCAAGACCTGCACGTGAAACTTACACTGCTACCTGCGCAAATTGCGGCGGCGAAGCTGTTGTTCCCTTCAAACCCACTGAAGGCAGAGATGTTTTATGTGACGCATGCTTCAAACAGTCAAAAGAAAACGCATAATTACTTGATATAATGCGATGCCGGAAGCTTCAGTGTTTCCGGTTTTCTTTTTGTGTTTTTTTACAAACAGAAGCGCCCATTAACTACACAATGCACAAAAATTATTACTAAAATGTTATTATAAGTAAAAGCTGTTGAAATAACTAATTCATAATGCTATCATATTTTTATAAAATAAAAAGGAGTGTTTTTTATGTCATTTCCATCAGGTCTTGCAAAAATCGTCGGATTTCTTCTTGCTGTACTCACCCCCATTTTAAGTTTCCTGCTTACGGATATAACAGGGCCGTGTAACAACGAAGTTGAAATTGCCCTCGAAAAAACAGACGGTTTCCTTAAAGGCGTTTGCCACGCTGAACCTCAGTACGATCTTATCAAAGAAGCAAACATCGAGTGGTTCAGAGATGATATTCCCTTCCCCTATAGTGCTGACGGCAGCCTCTCACCAAGCTACATCAGCTGGAAAGAATATGTAAAGGCTTACGCTGACAACGGTATCAGAATTTTCGGCATTACCCCCTACCCGGAAGATTACATCGAATACGGTCTCGACCCGAGGGATCCCGCTAACCGTGAAGCTATTCAGGACATCGCCCGCTTTTATGTTGAAGACCTCAGGGGCATTGTAGGTGCATTCCAGATCACCAACGAAATGGGTATTGATCGTTTCACATATCCTCTTACAATGGACGAAGCTTATGACTTTATCGGCATGCAGCTTGAAGCTATGTACCCCATAAGAGGCGACATTCTCATCGGCTATAATCTTGCAGCTCTTTCCATTGCAACAATGCCTTTTGAGATGAGAGAATATCATCAGTACTGCGACTATGTAGGTGTTGATCTTTATCTTGGTTGCTTTGAAAACCTGCTTAAGAACCCCAACCAATACATTGTAATTCTGAATTATGTCAGAAAGGTAACACGCAAGCCTGTTATACTTTGCGAATTCGGATACATCGGTCTTGGTGAGCCTAAGAGTGACGAGGAAAAGAAAGCTATCCTTGAATCCTACGGCTACTCAAGTGAAGAAGAAGCAAGAGCAGATATTGATAATTTCATCAGTAACCTTCCTCCTGAGTTGGCAGACGAATTTGATAGATACGCCGATGAAACACCTGACTACAGAGCAGATCTCATGTTTGATGGTGAATTCTCAAATCATCTTTACAGAGAGCTTGAGGACGGCTTCGGTCTTTACGGCCTACCCCACACTCCCGAAGGCCAGGCTGACTTCTTCTCATACATAATTCCCAAAATCAGAAAACTTGACTATGTTATAGGTGCTTTCATCTATATGTGGGATGACAGTAGCGACTGCTATGTATGCGGTCAGGCAGATTGCCCAGTAGAAACAAAATGGGGTCTCGTTGACGGCACCGGCAATCCCAAACCTTCATATTATGCGGTACAGAAGGCTTTTGCCGATTGATCTTAATTAAAAATTACCGGAGTATTTGTGAATTTATCACAGATACTCCGGTTTTATTGTATATTACAACAAGATTCCCGAACACAAAGCGTGAGGGGTTCTTATTATAGCTCTGTAAAACACTCGAAAGCTCCGCCCTGAGGCTTTGCGGTGAAAACCATATCCTCACCTGTTTTCGGATGCCTGAAAGCAAGAGAAGAGGAAAACAAACCAATATCACCTTTGTCTTTGCTTCCGTATTTTCTGTCACCGCAAAGGGGCATTTTCCTTGAGGCAAACTGCACTCTTATC
>JAZSPF010000170.1:0-6538 GCA_045537315.1 Acutalibacteraceae bacterium | reverse complement strand
GGTTGTCCCAGGAGCGGAACACGGCCTTGATGGCCTCGAACAGCTGCACCTTGGGATCGCTGGGGAAATCGGTGCCCAGCTGCTTTTTGTATTCGCCCTTGAACTGTTCGGCCAGTTCCTTCAGGTCTTCGGCGGTCAGTTCGTTATCGTAGGTAACGCCCTTTTCTTCCTTCATGACGTCGATGAGCTTTTCAAAGTACTTCTTGCCCACTTCCATAACAACGTCAGAGAACATCTGGATGAAACGGCGATAGCAGTCGTAAGCCCAACGGGGGTTGCCGGACTTCTCAGCCATAACTTCAACAACCTCTTCGTTAAGACCGAGGTTGAGGATTGTATCCATCATACCGGGCATTGATGCGCGAGCACCTGAACGAACGGAAACGAGAAGGGGTCTTTCAAGGTCGCCGAACTTCTTGCCTGTGATTTCTTCCATCTTTTCGATGTTTTCCATAATCTCAGCAACGATTTCGTCGTTGATCTTGCGACCGTCTTCATAATACTGTGTGCAAGCTTCAGTTGTGATTGTGAAGCCCTGAGGAACGGGGAGGCCGAGGTTTGTCATTTCAGCGAGGTTTGCACCCTTACCGCCGAGAAGCTCTCTCATGCTGCCGTTGCCTTCTTTGAAAAGGTATACCCATTTCTTAGCCATTGGAATCTCCTCCTAGATTAACATTAGATTTTTACGGGAAATTACATACCAATAGATATAATTCCCACTCCAACAAATTTTACCAAATTAAACGCAAAAAATCTATTGTTTTTTTACATATAGATTTATTAAATTATTTGTCATTTTTGTCAAATTTATATAGTGCCTCCTCACATTTTTTCTTTGGCTTGAATATTGTGTTAAATTTTCGGCTTTTTGTGGAATTTAAAGCAGCTATATGTTAGAATGTTATAATGTAATAGAAGGCTTACGGATTATACCGTATTTTCAGAAAGGAAAAGCTATGAAAAAACTTATATGCTTATGTATGGTTTCACTGACTCTGCTTGCCTGTCTTACTGCTTGCGGCACGGGTACAGACGGTAAGGAAACAACCGCATCGGATATAAAGGTTATCGACTTTGATACTACAAGAGCCGAAGAGCCGACAACAAAAATAAAAGCAAGAAAGAACTATAAAATAACTATTCCCGCAGACCTTATCTCAGTTGAGTTTGACGGCGATGCGCAATCTTACGCCAAACTTTACGGTTATGAAATTGTCACGCAAGAAAACGGCAATATCACCTTCAAAATGGAGGGCAAGGAATATTCCATGCTTCTTTCAAGAGTAGGAATGAAAACTATAAGAGAGCTTGGCGGAATTGTTGACTCAGGTGACTTCCCCTATGTTGTGAAGATGGGGGATTATGCCAAGGATTTCAGCTATATTCTCATGCTTGTCAACGGCAAGAAATATAAAAAGGCCGAAGACAAAGATATGTTTATGACGCTTGTTTCTCAGTGCGGACTTTACTATCAGTACCACGCAAATCCTGAGGCGCCTCAATGTGAGGTGGTTATTGCTGACAGCAAAAGCGGCAAGGTTCTTGCAAGAGAGACATATACCAAACAGTAAGGAAAGGTAAACGGTGATATAAATGAGCTTTATTGAATTTGACCGTGTATACAGAAGATATCAGGCAGGCGAGGTTTCAATTGCCGCCGTTGACGGTGTGTCCTTCAAGGTTGAAAAGGGCGAATTCTGTCTTATTGTGGGTACCAGCGGTGCAGGTAAATCAACAGTGCTTAACATATTAGGCGGTATGGATAGCTGCGACGACGGCAGTGTACGCGTGGCAGGCAGACCCATTAACAACCTGACAAAAGAGGAACTGGTTGACTACAGACGTTATGACGTAGGTTTCATTTTCCAGTTCTATAATCTCGTGCCTAACCTGACCGCACTTGAAAATGTTGAGCTTGCAACTCAGATGTGCAAAAAGCCTATCAGCGCAAAAAAAATACTTGCAAGAGTGGGCCTCAAAGACAGAATGGATAACTTCCCCTCACAGCTCTCAGGCGGTGAACAGCAGAGAGTTTCAATTGCGAGAGCCTTAGCCAAAAATCCCAAGATACTGCTTTGCGACGAGCCTACAGGTGCTCTTGATTACCGCACAAGCAAACAGATACTCAGTTTGCTGCATAAAACTTGCCGTGACACAGGAACAACAGTTGTTGTCATCACTCATAACCAGGCTCTTTCGGCTATGGCAGACAGAATTATCACAATGCGCTCAGGTAAGGTGGTACAAATTGCAGTAAACGACAATCCCGTCCCTGTTGAAAGGCTGGAGTGGTAATGAAAAAAATAAAGATAAACAAAGTGCTTATAACCGATGCACTGCGTACAGTCGAAAAGACCCAGTCCCGATTTATATCCATTATTGCAATCGTTGCACTGGGAATAAGCTTTTTCGCGGGTATGAACGCAACGGCACCGGATATGTTTGAAACCGCTGAGCAATATATTGCCGACACAAATGCGGCCGATATACAGATTATTTCAACGGCAGGTCTCACAGACGATGACATTGCTGTTATTAAATCAATCGGCGGTGTTGAAAATGCCGTAGGTGAAAAATTTGTCGACGGCGTGGTTAAGGTCAACGGAAACCCCGTCAGTGACACCGACGGTTCCGAAATGACTATACGAGCTCTGCCTATAGATCTTGACAAACTGGCAAACACGTCTGCAGGCATTGCTGACTCGAGCTTTATGAACCGTCCTCAGCTTATTGAAGGCTCGTGGCCTACTTCGGCTAATCAGTGCCTTGTTGACAGCAGCGCACTTTCAACCCCCGAAGAATTTAAGATAGGCTCTGTCATCACAATCGAGGGTGAAAACAAGGATATGACTGCATCTCTTAAAAATCAGCAGTTCACTGTTGTGGGAATTATCCGAACCCCTCTTTACATCTCTTATGAGCGTGGCAACACCACTATAGGTACGGGTAAGCTCGGTACCTTCGTCTACATACCTGCAGATAATTTTCTTGATGACTATTATTCGGTTATGTATATAAAACTTCAGGGCAGTGACAGCTATGACCCCTATTCTGATGAATACGAGGATTTTGTTGACCAGTATGTTACATATATCGATTCAATTTCCTCTGAAATGCTGCGAAACAGAATAACAACTCTCAGACTCGATTACACAGCCAAGGTTGCAGAGAGCGAGATTGAGTACGCCAAGGCAAAGGCGGATATTGAAGCTCAGCTTGCCGCCGCCGAGGAGCAGATGAAAGAAATACTTGACATGGCGCAGAACGGTCAGCAGAAGCTCCTTGAATATAAACAGCAGTATAACGACGCGGCAAGTGAAGCAGCCAACGCCATCGACTCAGGCAAGCTTGAGCACTCCACACAGTATGCTCAGTGGGAAGCCAAGAGAAACGAATATAACCAGACAATGGCAACTCTCAAGCGATATGAGAACGCTGAGCAGGAGTATAATAACGCCGTAACCGAATATAACGTTGCAAAGCTGCAGGTTGACTCAATGCTTTCAACCGTTGACTATCTCAACGATCTTATTGTAGCAACACGTTCAGCCCTCGATAATTTTAATGACACCCAGAACGGCGGTGTGCAGGGTATGATAGACCGTTTGCAGCAATCGGGTCTCGTGGGCGAAGAGGTCAACCAGATTATCAGCACAATTAACACTGCAACAGCCGTAGGTACCGCAAAAGAAATGGTTGCATATATGGAGCCTCAGCTTCAGGCAATGGAGGTCAAGCTTGCTTCCGCAAAGCAGGATCTCGCCAACTCACAGACCACCCTTGCGCAGAAAAAGGTTGAGCTTGACCAGGCAGGTCAGATGGTTCAGCAGTTAAAGCAGGTTGAAGCTCAGATGGAAAGCGCCAAGACTCAGCTTGACGCAGCTGAAAAGCAGCTCACCGATGCAGGCTATAATATTCAGTTCGGCGAGCTTGAGGTTCTCTCAAAGCTCAGCGATATGAAAAATCAGATAACAGCCTATGAAACTGCACTGACCATGGCAAAAGAAAAAGCCGGCACAATTGAGGCTGAGTTTAAAGAGGCCAAGAACAAGGCTGAAGGCGAGCTTGAAAGCGCAAGACTGCAATTGGAAGATGCAAAGCAGTTCCTTTTAAATCTTGACGATGCAAAATGGATGGTAAACAGCAGAGACGAGGCTCTGCTCGGCTTTGAAGAGTACGGTCAGACAGCAAAAAGAACTGCCGCTCTGTCAAAGATTTTCCCATGGTTCTTCTTCCTTGTTGCGGCAATGGTTTGCCTTAACACCATGACAAGAATGATTGAAGAAGACAGAACAAGACTCGGCACCTTCAAAGCTCTTGGTCTGACAGATCTGGAAATAATATCAAAATATCTCATATATGCCTTCCTTGCCTCGGTTATCGGCAGTGTGGCAGGCTCTTTCTTAGGCTTTGCCTTCTTCCCGGCGGCAGTAACCACAGCCTACGGCATACTGTTTGATATGCCTTCTGTAATTATCAAGTACCGGCTGGGCTACGCACTTCCCGGCATTATAATTTCAATTGCATCCACTGTTTTTGCAACCTATTACACCTGCTATAAGAGCCTTGCCGTTGTGCCTGCAACTCTTATGAAATCAAAGGCTCCTAAAGGCGGCAAAAAGATACTTCTTGAAAACATCCCCGCTGTATGGAATAAACTCAGCTTTACCTGGAAGGTGACAATGCGAAATGTTTTCAGAAACATGAAGCGTTTTGTTATGGCAACTATGGGTGTTGCAGGCTGCACAGCTATGCTTATTGCCGCTTTCGGCCTTAACGACTCAATCAACGCAACCCTCAATAAGCAGTTCGACGGTAGCAACCGTGTGTGGAGCTATGATATGCAGATAGTTCTCAACGGCTCTTTCGACACAACCGTTGAAAACTGCGACGCTTATGATGTTGTTAAAGGAAATGCTCTTATCGGCAACGCAAACCTTAGCTATATGAAGGTTTTTGACACAACATCTCCTGATGTTGATGAGGAAATGGAAACCTATCTTCTTGTACCCGATGATTCGGCGGCACTGGGCAATTACATCAACCTGCACGAGAGAGGAAAAAATGAAAAACACCTTCTTTCAGACACAGGTGCAATTATAACGGAGAAGCTCTCGAGCAAGCTGAAAGTCAAGCCGGGTGAATATATCACTCTGAAGGTTGATGATAGCAACAGTGTGCAGATACCTGTTGCTGCAGTGACGGAAAACTATGCTTTCCATTACATCTACCTTTCAAAAAATCTTTACACATCCATTTTCGGTGCAAATCCGAAATATAATTACATCACGGCAAACCTGGCAATTGAAAACATCACCGATGAGCAGAAGGTTGCTCTTGCAAAAGAGCTTATGAATGAATATGAAATCAGTGCCGTTGCTTACACTGATCAGATTAAGGATTCATTTGTAAACATTATGGACGCCATAAGCTATATTGTTATCATTCTTATCGTCTGTGCAGGATTTCTTGCTTTCATCGTACTGTATAACCTTTCCATTATCAATATCACCGAGCGCTTAAAGGAAATTGCAACTCTTAAGGTTCTCGGCTTTGATGACGGTGAAGTTTCAGCTTACATTTTCCGCGAAAATGTTATTCTCACAATCATAGGTGTTATAGAAGGACTTATAGTAGGCGTTATTCTTCACAAGTTGGTTATAGTCATTGCCGAGGTTGATATAATTATGTTCGGCAGAGAAATAGAAGGACCAAGCTATCTTTATGCAATTGTTCTTGCCTTCGCCTTCTCGTTGTTTGTTAACGTTGTGCTTCACAAAAAACTCAAGAAGGTTGATATGGTTGAATCACTCAAATCTATTGAGTAAAATCTGACAAAAAAAGGTCGTGAAATTATGCCTCTTGTAAATATGAAGGACTTGCTTCTTGATGCGCAGAAGGGCGGATATGCAGTAGGCTCTTTCAGTATAGCAAATATGGAGATGATTCTCGGTGTAATAAAAGCCGCCGAAGAAACGAAGTCCCCCATTATATTGCAGATTGCCGAAGTAAGGCTCAATCACTCGCCGCTTCATATTATCGGTCCTGCTATGATAGGTGCCGCAAAAAAAGCCAAGGTATCCGTAGCAGTGCATCTTGACCACGGCACAACACTTGAATGTATATCCGAGGCACTGGAGCTTGGTTTTACAAGCGTTATGTTTGACGGCTCGCACCTGCCAATAGAGGAAAACATAGCTATGACAAAGAAAGTCATAGCTATGGCAAAGCCCTACGGTGCCGCAGTTGAAGCTGAAATAGGCTGTGTGGGCGGTAGCGAAGACGGCAGTGTGGATATAGCAATGCGCTGCACCTCACCTGAGCAGGCAAAGCAGTTTTATGATGAAACAGGCGTTGATGCTCTTGCCATAGCAATAGGCAACGCTCACGGCTTCTATAAAGAAGCGCCCTGTCTTCGCTTTGATATTCTCGAAAAGGTGCGTGACACTGTCAGCGTTCCTCTTGTGCTTCACGGCGGAACAGGCATTGAGCCCCCCGATTTCATCCGTTGCCACCAAAGCGGTATAAAGAAAATCAA
>JAZSPF010000081.1:0-3735 GCA_045537315.1 Acutalibacteraceae bacterium | reverse complement strand
GCAAGGGCGTCAGCTGTGTCATCGGGCTTGGGCACTCTCTCAAGAGCGAGGATTCGTCTTGTCATTTCCTGCACCTGCTTTTTATCTGCTCTACCGTAGCCAACAACGCTCTGCTTGACCTGCAAGGGCGTGTATTCAAATGCCTGAACACCGTTTTTCTGAGCCGCAAGCATTATGACTCCTCTTGCCTGACTGACATCTATAACAGTCTTTGCATTGTTGTTATAAAAGAGCTTTTCAATCGCCATAGCTTCGGGATGATGAAGCTCGATTATTCGGCAGAGTCCGTCATAAATCTTTTCAAGTCTTATGTTAAAAGGTGTGTGAGCGTCAGTTAAAATTGCACCGTAGTCTATAACGGTGAAGTGATTGTTTTTATATTCGATCACTCCGTAGCCTACAATTGCATAACCCGGGTCGATACCTAAGATAATCATGGCATACTACCTCACTGTAATAATCAATATATTATAGCACAAATAAAAGCTTTGAGCAATAGAAAAGACGATAAAATTATGAATTATAATATGTTTTGAAGGTGCAGCAGATTTGGGGGCTCAGGGTTGCGGCTTCGCCGCAACTGAGGTGACGAAGTCCCCTCAAAATTCCGCAGGAATTTCCTGAGCCCCCCGCCCCAAATTTGCAGAAACAGAAAAGAGGCAGGACACAAGCCCACCTCAAATCATAACTCAATCCAATATTTTTGTAAATTTACTTTTTTATCAGGTTCATAAACGGTTTTCTCATATATGCCGCCATTTGACAGAATGGTTTTTCTGCTTGCCTCATTATTCTCCTCACAGGCAATCAATACTTTTTCCAAACCGATTTGTCTGCAATAACCTAAAGCCAATTTCAGCATTTTTTTTGCGTAACCTTTTTTTCTTTCAGAGGGTCTGATGCTGTAACCGATGTGACCTGCGAAATTCATTAGATAATCATTCAGATAGTGTCTAACCTGTATCATTCCCAAAATACGGTTATCGCTTTTCCTCACACAAATAAACTGCGTGGCAACAACAAGATTTGACGGCACGGTATCTTTGTCAGAATACAATGCTATTTTTCTGAGCCATTTTGTCAAATTCTGTGTTGTCCTTAGCGGACCGCAACCCGGTATAAAATTTTCTTCCAAAAATTCATCACGGTAGTCAGCAATTTTTTCAAAATACTTCTCAGAGGGAGTTATCAAAAAAATATCACCACTATCAATAAACACTTCTTTGATTTTTGCTTTCTTCCTGAACACAACAAACTTAGAAAAGAAATAGTTGAGTATCACGACAATCACTGCCAGAATCACCTTGGAAATCATATTTCCGCTGACGGTGAAGCCTGCAACGCTTACGGCAAAATCTTTCATTTTGCACACATCCACAAGCAGGAAAAGACCTGCCTCTTCAATGAGAAAAGAAAAAATTCTTGCAGCAAAAAATGACGAAATCTCTTTTGAGACAATGCGGATATTCCAATCCTTGCTTTCAAAAACAAAGAGCTTGTTGGTAACATAAGCAAATATAACGCTCACAAGCCATGCTATAACATTTGACAGCAGATAAAACTCCGAGCCTAAAAGCACATTGAAAAGCTTATAAGTGATGAAGTTTACCAGAGTGGTACCAACGCCGAAAATGCCGTAGATGATCAGCTCTTTATATTTAATTATCAGATTCTTGATCACGTTCATAAGTTAAAATCTCTTTTGCAATAAATATTGGTCTGTCTTTGACCTGAGTGTGTACCTTGCCAAGATATGCACCCGTGATGCCCTGACTTATAAGCACAAGTGAACCTACAAAGAGTATAGCCGAAATGATGCCGTAATAAGGCAGGAACAAGCCTAAAATACCAAGCACAACAGACACAAAAAGAAGAATTGCACCGAGATATAAAGGCAGTTTAAGAGGCTTATCGGTGTATGCCATAATGCCCTCAACAGCATAAGCTATAAGTTTTTTTAGATTCCACTTGGTTTCGCCGTTTTCACGCTGGCGCACTTCATAGGGAATGGACACAGTATTGTAGCCTACCCATGAGAATATGCCCTTTGAAAAACGGTGATATTCGGGCAGAGCAACTATCGTGTCAGCAACGCATTTTCTCATTGTGCGGAAGTCACTTGCATCACTGACAAAGTCTATGCCCGACATTTTGCTTATCAGCTCATAAAATTTGCTTTTGCAAAGAGAGATAAACTTACCTTCTTTTCTCTCACTCTGATAAGCGGCAACCATATCGCAATCGGGGTCACTGTCGAGAATTTTTGCCATTTCCACAGCGTATTTCGGGTCCTGCTGCAAATCGGCATCAATTATAGTGATATACTCCCCCTTGGCTTCGGTGAAGCCTGCATACATAGCGGCTTCTTTGCCGAAATTGCGTGAGAAGTTAATGACCTTGATATTCACATCTTTGTTAAGGCTGAAAATTTCTCTGAGCTTTTTTGGCGTACCGTCTTTACTGCCGTCATTGACGAAGATAATCTCGTATGAATCGGTGTAATCCTTCATAGCCTGTTTTGTCTCTTTGAGGAAATTTTCAACATTACCCTCTTCGTTATAGCAGGGCACTATAAGGCTGTGCTTAACTGACATAGGTCAACCTTCCTTTTGATAATACTTATTTGCCGTCACGTTCTCTTATAACAAACTTTGTGGGTGTACCCTCGAGACCGAAAACCTCTCTTATCTGATTGTCAAGATAACGCTGATAGCTGTAATGGAACAGCTCTTTGCTGTTGACAAAGCAGACAAACGTAGGCGGTCTTGTTGATGCCTGAGTCATATAATAAATCTTGAGTCTCTTGCCTTTATCCGTGGGCGGCTGTACTCTTGCCGTTGCGGCAGCTAAAACGTCATTGAGTTTACCTGTTGAAATACGCATGGAGTTTTGCTCGTCAACATATTTGATAAGCTCAAAAAGTCTGTCGAGTCTCTGACCTGTCTTAGCTGAAATGAAGATAATGGGAGCGTAGGACATAAACGAGAAATCATTCATCAGCTTCTTTCTGTAGCTGTCCATAGTCTTGCCGTCTTTTTCAAGGGCATCCCATTTATTAACGGCTATAATACAAGCCTTGCCCATTTCGTGGGCTATGCCTGCAACCTTGCTGTCTTGCTCGGTGAAGCCTTCAACAGCATCTATCATGATAACGCAGACACTTGCTCTCTCAACTGCCATTTTAGCTCTTATGACGGAGTATTTTTCAATCTGATCCTCAACCTTGCTCTTTCTTCTGAGACCTGCAGTGTCAATAAACATAAAGTCACCGTGTTCATTTGAAATGAAGGTATCCGTTGCATCTCTCGTGGTACCTGCAATATTTGAGACAATTGCTCTTTCCTCACCTGAGATTGCATTTATAAGTGAGGACTTACCTACGTTGGGCTTACCGATAACGGCAACCTTGATTGTGGAATCGTCTTCTTCCTCTTCGGTTTCCTCGGGAAGATACTGTAAAACTGCATCGAGAAGGTCGCCCGTACCGTGACCGTGAACAGATGACACGGCTATGGGGTCGCCAAGACCTAAGTTATAGAACTCATAGAATTCCATTTCAGGCTCACCAACTCTGTCGCACTTATTTACACAAAGCACAATGGGTTTGTTACTCTTAAGGAGCATTGCAGCTACATCCTCATCAGTTGCAACAACACCTGAGCGCAGGTCTGTAACAAGAATGATAACATCTGCCGAATCGATGGCAAGCTGAGCCTGACGGCGCATCTGCTTTAA
>JAZSPF010000185.1:0-4512 GCA_045537315.1 Acutalibacteraceae bacterium | reverse complement strand
AGGCTTTCAAATGCTTTCTTATACTTTGAATAGTTGTTTACTGTAAGAACATCGATTTTGCCGTTGAGAGCTACAACAACAGCATAAAGCTCTGTTGCAACATCAATCTGAGCTGCTACTCTACCGTAAAGAGTGTCATATACGCCTTCCATATGAGCCTTCATGTCATCGTCAAGAGTAGTCATAATCTTGTCGGCTGTTGTTGTGCCAAGCTGGCTTTCGATTGTTGAGATAAGGTTCTTGAGACCTGTGTACCATGACTCGTAATTCTTGATACCTTCAAGGAGAGTTGCTGAATCGGCGTTAAGGTTGGTTGCGTCGTAAACCTCAGCAACATATTTTGCATACTCTGCCGAGAACTGATCATTGTAGCCGCTTATTTTAATAAGACGTGCGAGTTCTGCTGAAAGTTCCTGCAGAGCAGCCTTATGGTTGGGAATTATGTCGTTAACGAGGTCTGCGTAATCTTTGGAATATGAATCGATAGAAGCGATGAAACCGTCAACAGTACCTTTAGCTGTTGAAAGTGTTACACCACTTACAGTAGCATCCTGACCTGTAACGTTATCCTCATTATAGGTGTAATAAGGGGGGATTGTATTTTCGATGGTTACTTTGAGTTCGTTAAT
The DNA here is from genome assembly GCA_045537315.1 of Acutalibacteraceae bacterium. GTDB lineage: Bacteria > Bacillota > Clostridia > Oscillospirales > Acutalibacteraceae > UBA6857. The sequence goes on along the minus strand of JAZSPF010000185.1, from coordinate 3,883 downwards.
TTTGATAATCTGAACTACTCTTTCAACTAGCTTTGCAAAAGCCTCAATGTCAGCACGGACGAAGCCTTCGTTAGTAATATAGTCTTTAGCTGCCTGAGTTGCTTTGTCAAAGGTGTCAAGACCTGTTATAAGCTGTGCATAAAGAGCTTTGAGAGCCTCTTCGTCCATGCCTTCATAGCCTGCATCCTTAAGTTCAACAAGACCGAGAGCTACTTTGCCCACGCTTACAATTTCAGTTGCAAGAGTGATGTTGCTGTTCATTGTTGCGATTTTTGTGTCATAGGCAGTGCTGAAATATCTGTCCCATGCTGCCTGTGAGAAAGCAACCGCTGCAGCCTTAGCGTCGCTGATAGCTTTCTGTGCTACAGCAACTGCATTTGCATCAGTATTAACATAACCAACCATCTGATCAAGAGTAGCATTGAGGTATGCACTGTTGTTATCAAGAGTCTGCTTGCTGGTATGAAGAACCTGTGTGCTCTGCTTTTCAGCGTCAGCTGCTGTTGCTGAATCGATTACATAATAATACTTCCAGGTGTGGTATGTAGTATTGCTTCCACAGCTGCCGGACTCTGTACGGGTGCCCTTATCAAAGTTTGTGTTTCTGTGCTTGATGGTAAAGGTCTTTTCTGTGCCAATTTCAGCGGGAAGCTCATCAAGTGAATCATAGCTGAGAAGCTCGCCACCGAGTTTTACAGTAAGAACAATATCACTAGCGTCAGTAAGGTCTGTTGTAACGGATGCATTCTGATTTGTGTTTTCACGACCGGTTGATACACCGCTCAGGATATCAGATGCGGTTACTCCTGCAATAAGACCTGAAAGGAATTTATCAACATTGTATGTTGCATAAAGACCTGACATTCTTGAACTGAGTGTGTCTTTAATTGCCTGGTTTACCTGTACTGCTGTTCTGAAATTGTTGGAGCTGGCGTTGTCACCGACATTTTCTTTAACTGCATTGAATACAGTCCACCATGCTTCAACAGCATCAATGATTTTTCCGTCAGGGTCATTCACAGTGTAAGTATATTTGCTACCTGTAAATGCTGCACCTTTGACGGTGTCGTTTTTGAGTGCTTCTTCAAGTGCTGACCACTGAGCTTCGCTTGCATTTGTTGATGCTGCAAAAGTGATTGTGCCAAAGCATACGCTCATGCTTGTCATAATCATGATAACTGCAAGCAGAACACTCAAAGACTTCTTTGAAAGTTGTTTAATTTTTCCTACTTTCATGTTGTTTCCTCCATTAAAATATTTATGTATAAAAATTTATACACAGAGTTTTTTTGCTCAGCTCCCTGAGCGTGGGTAAAAGGGTCCTCTTCCTCAGATATCATCTCCTCATAAATTCTTCTTTCTATATATAAAAGTTATAAAATAACCCTTATTTTCTTTTTTTGCTTTTCTTCTTATTCTTTCTCTTCTCGGCCCGTGCCTTTCTTTCGGCTTCAGCCTTTTCAAGCTGTTTTGCCTCAACATAAGCCTTAGCCTTATTCAGCCAGTCTTTTTTGATGCCCACAAGCCACACAATCGAGAGCACAACAGTTATCACACTGCACACCTGCCATAGGCTCATGCCTAAAATCATGTGTTTCTCTGCCTCAAGGGTGTAATAGCGTGTGAATTCCCAGAAAAATCTTGTGCCGCCGTAAAGCAGTGACATTATTGGGTACAGACAGCCGGGCACATATCTTTTGCTCTTGTATAAGAACAGGAAGCCTATAACTATTATTATAAGCATTGTCGCGAACTCAAATATGGGCGACGGAAACATATTCATCTTCTGCAAATAGTTGTATACACCGTAGTCACACTCAAAGCCCCAGCAGCAGCCGAAAAAGAAGCAACCGAGTTTGCCGAATGCTCTTGCGAACATTTCACTCAGGGCAACCATATCTATAATCTGCCGCCATGGCTGTTTTATTACCCTTGCCGACAGTATTATAAGCACCGGCGTGAGAAACACAGCACCGTAAATGGAGTAGTTAGACGCCCCGTCACCGCCGAGAGCTGCCACCACGGCAGTGTACACCTTGCCCATGAGAAAGGCGCCGAGGCCGTCACTGAGGAATGCCACCAAAGTAAAAAGCAGGGTGTTCCATATGCGCAGCTTCAGCTTTTTGCGCACACACAGGCTCACAACAAGCATAGCCACCGTACCGATGATGTACATAAGGCTGTGCAGACTCTTGCCGACAACATACTCTACTATCAAAGGGGGCACCTCCCCATAATTTTAGATAGTAACATTAAAACACACAAATAATAATTTATAATTAACTTTTTCTGCGTTATTTGTAAACAAAATGTAAACGTCTCAAAAAGTTAATACCCCGTTAATTTTAGTGCACTAAAATTTCATCAAACGAATTGCATAGGAGATATATTTATGTTCAGAATCCTTGTAACCGAAGACGACAAAAACAGTGCAAGATTTTTGCAGATAACCCTTACCAAGGCAGGCTACAGTGTGCTGACGGCAACAAACGGCAAACACGCTCTTGAATTACTTGACTCTCAGCATGTAGACCTGATAATTCTCGACGTCATGATGCCGGAGATGGACGGCTATGAATTTACACAGACAATACGCTCCCTGGGCATCGATATCCCTGTACTTATGGTCAGCGCTAAGCAACTCCCAGAAGATAAATGTACCGGCTTTATCGCCGGCGCTGATGACTATATGACCAAGCCTATCAACGATCGTGAGCTTCTTCTCAGAGTCAAGGCTCTTCTCAGACGAGCCAACATCGTCAGCGAACAGAAGCTGACTGTGGGCGCAGTAACACTTGACTATAACTCTCTTACTGTTGCCCGCGGTACAGAAAAGCAGACTCTGCCTAAAAAGGAGTTTTACCTTTTATTCAAGCTGCTTTCTTGCCCCGATAAGATTTTCACCCGTTTACAGCTTATGGACGAAATATGGGGTATGAATTCCAACAGCGTAGATACAACTGTAAACGTACATATCAACAGACTCAGAAAACGCTTCGGTGATTATCCCGATTTCAGAATTGTTGCCATTAAGGGCATAGGCTATAAGGCGGTAATAACAAATGAAAAAGAAGCATAAACGACTGTTATCCCGCTTGAAGCTGATTTTTTCCTTTTCTGTTGTGTCATTTATTATCGCTACGGCATCTATGTCAGCGGTCTTAAACTTCTTCAGATTTGTGCAGTGGGTACCCTCCCTGGATATCGAAAGATTGCCACCGCACATTGAGCAGGCGGTTCTGGTTCTTATCAGCATCTTTATCGGTCTTATTCTCACTCTGATTTTCAGAAGGTTCATACTTATTCCCCTTTATGCCTCATACGCCGCTCTCGACAGCATCGCAGAGGGCGACTACAATGTTGAAATTAAACCAAAAGGCATACGCTCGATTTCCAATGTGGCAAAGCGCATAAACACCACCGCAAAGGAACTCAGAAGCGTTGAAATAATGCGAAATGACTTCATCAACAACTTTTCCCACGAATTCAAAACGCCTATTGTTTCAATTGAAGGCTTTGCAAAAATGCTCAGAGACGATACTCTCACCGATGCAAAACGTGAGGAGTACCTGAACATAATAATCAGCGAAGCCCACCGTTTGTCTGAGCTGTCAACAAACATTCTCACCCTCAACCGTCTGGAAAATCAGACCGTACTCACCGAGCAGAGCGACTTCAATGTCAGCGAGCAGATACGACTTTGTGTGGTACTGCTTGAAAACAAGTGGGAAGAAAAAAACATCACCTTCGCCTTTGAGGGTGATGACTACGAGATTTGTGCAAACGAAAATCTTTTACAGCAGCTATGGATAAACATTATCGACAACGCTATCAAGTATTCTCCACATGGCAGCGAAATCACAATATCTGCTGCAAAAAAAGG
>JAZSPF010000015.1:0-17434 GCA_045537315.1 Acutalibacteraceae bacterium | reverse complement strand
TTTGCAAAGAGAACAGACGGCGGTATGGTCGGCGTTAACGTTGGCATCCCTGTACCTGTTGGTGTATTCCCCTTCACAGGCCACAAGCTTTCATTCTTCGGTAATCTCCACTGCCTTGGCAAGGATGCATTCCGCTTCTTTACAGAGACTAAGGCTGTAACAACACGTTGGTTTGACGAAGAAGAAATGAAAGCAACTACCGTTGACACCTGGGATGGCTCTGTTGGCGGCGGCGTGTAAGCGCTTCGCTAAAAGAATAAAGAATAGTGAATAAATAATAAAGAATAAAGCGGCAGGTTTTGAGCCTGTCGCTTTTGTTTTATGCGTATGGAAATTTGTATTTATTTGGTATCTTTTTTGTTATATGGCTTTACTTCATCTGTTCTGTCCATTAAATAGTCAAGGCTTGTTTTATAAAAATCTGCAAGGATAATCAGGTTTTCTGTTGTGGGCATTAAATCGCCTCTTTCATATTTTGAAAGTATGCTCTGTGAAATGCCTGTTTCCATCTGGACTTTTAGCTGTGTATATTCGTTTAGGATTCGTATCAGTTTAATGTTTTTCATACCTTCACCTCTATATTCAAATTTATCATAAAATATGCTTGACTTTCATAATTATTTTGAATATAATATTCATATTGTGAATATTAGGTCGGTTTTTGTAAAATTGGAGGTAAAAAATGAAATATTGTCAGAATTGCGGAAATGCTATGCTTAATGAAGATGCGGTTTGCTCACAGTGCGGAATATATCAGGTTCCTGTATCAAAGCCTATGGTGAGAGATGAAGATGAAGGAAGCAAAATAGGATATGGAATGCTTGGCTTTTTTATTCCTGTTGTCGGTCTTGTTCTTTATATTCTTTGGAAAAAGGAAAAACCCGGCACGGCAAAAGCTGCAGGTAAGGGTGCGCTGATAAGCTTTGTTTTGGGATTGATATTTTATATTGTTGTGATGGTAGGCTCCATTTTGTTTTTAGATTCTGAAATAGATGGAATGGAAGACTACATATATGAGGACTATTTTGTCGAAGAAGTTTCCTATAGAGAAAATGTAAATTAAATAAAAAGAGGGGCTGCTGTTTTTTGCAGTTTCTGCAAGAGGTGGGCGGCGGCTCCATTAAATCGCGAAGCGATTTTACGGCTGCTGCGCAGCCGACCCGAACACCGTTCGGGTATGGAGCCGCCCAACGCCGCCGTTTTTATCTTGACTTGCCGTATTTGTAGTGCTATAATCAAATTGTAGCCGAAAGGCGGAAAAATTTTCAGGAGGAATTTATTATGAAAGACGGCGAAAAATACAGCATAACCGTGACGGAGCTTCTTGACATTATCAAGAATATGGTCAACAACATTATCGAAATGATTAAAAGTATTTTTGCTTAATAGCGTAACACAACAAAAGCGGTAGGCTCAAAACCTACCGCTTAACTTTTCTCTTTTTTTATGCCCTTGCCGGGCAGGCACTGCCTTCTTGAAAGAAAGCAATCAAAGAACTTTACTTGTTTTTGCTTTACAGTAATTCTGCTCCGTGCTCCTTGCAATACTTCACGGTTTCTTCATCCCAATAGGATGACTGCACCTCACCGATGTGAGCCTTTCTCAGGAAGAACATGCACATTCTTGACTGGCCGATGCCGCCGCCGATGGTGTAGGGGAGTTCGCCATTTAAGAGTGCCTTGTGGAAGGGTAGCGATTTTCTGTCTTCACAGCCGCTTTCCCTGAGCTGACGCTCCATAGCTTCCTCGTCAACACGAATGCCCATTGATGAAAGCTCAAGGGCAATGTCAAGCAGGGGATAGTACACAATAATATCGCCGTTGAGAGTCCAATCGTCATAGTCGGGAGCTCTGCCGTCGTGAGGCTTGCCGTCTTTAAGCTTTGTGCCTATCTTCATAAGGAAAATTGCACCGTGTTCCTTTACGGCAGCGTACTCACGCTCTTTGCGGCTCAGGTCAGGATATCTTTCCTCAAGCTCGTCTGAGGTGATGAATGTAATCTTCTCAGGCAGAAGTGAGCCGATGAAGTTGTACTCTTTTGTTATATAATACTCAGTGTGGCGAAGCGCCGAGTAAATGAGCTTGACTGTCTTTTTAAGAGTGTATTCGTTTCTTTCGTCTTTGCCGATGATTTTTTCCCAGTCCCACTGGTCAACAAAAATTGAGTGGATATTGTCTGTGTCTTCGTCACGGCGGATTGCATTCATGTCAGTGTAAAGTCCTTCGCCCTGCTCGAAGCCGTACATCTTAAGAGCAAAACGCTTCCATTTGGCAAGGGAGTGAACTATCTCAAATCTTTTGCCGCTGAAGACATCGAAGGAAACAGGTCTTTCCGTACCGTTAAGGTTGTCGTTGAGACCGCTTTCAGTGTCAACAAAAAGAGGCGCTGAAACTCTTGTAAGGTTCAGTTCAATTGCAAGGTCTCTTTCAAAGAAGTCCTTTACCTTTTTAATTGCGATTTCCGTGTCACGCAGTGACAGATGAGGTACATAGTCCTGGGGAATATAGTGGGGCATAAATAACCCTCCTGTTTATACAATAATAAATACGCTAATTATTATAGCAAAATAAGCACCCAAATGTCAACAATTACTTTTACATCCACGAAACACTGTTTTATCATCATTTTGCACAAAAACTAACAACTTTTTTCTAACAAATTGACAATGGAGTAGAATCGAATTTTTTTGAGAAAAAACACTTGATTTTTTGTTTTTCATAGTGTATTATATGGGCGTACTCAAGAGAGAGTACACGAGAGAACGAAAAGTTCTCACCTTAAAATGCTTACTCCACTATAATGTTTTCTTCATATTTTCTCCTTTTAAAAGCACTCGGATTTCTCCCCGGGTGTTTTTAATTTTCTCTCACAGAGTGAGAGAAAATTAAAAAATGAGAAGCAAGAGGGAAAAGTGAAGATGTTACATATTCATAAGTTTGCGAAGAATCTTCTCTACGCATTCTTCGGCTGTGAGGCCGTCGCAGTTTACGGTTATATCTGCATACTTATTATATAAGGGAGCTCTTTCGTTGTAGAGCTCAACCAGAGAAGTGCCGTTCTTCATGGCGACACCTCTTGTTTTGATGTTGCCTATGCGCCTTTCTATTTCATCAAGAGAAAGGTCAAGATAAACTGTTACGCCGCTACTCTTCAAGTGTGCCATAGCTTCCTCACCGTAAACAGCACTGCCTCCTGTGGCAATTACACTTGAATGATAATCCGTGGAGCATATAACATCATTTTCAATTTGAAGGAAGGCATCGGTGCCTTCTTTTTCTATTATGGCGCATAATGTGCAGCCGTATTTTCTCTGAATCATCAGGTCTGTGTCAACAAAGTCCTTGAGAAAAGATTTTGCCAGCAGAACTCCAATAGTGCTTTTTCCTGCGGCAGGCATACCGATGAGAATGATGTTGCTTTTCATTATATATATGTACTCCTTTATTTTATGCTTTTGGACTTTGGAAATATGATAGCATAAAAAGGTTTTGTTTACAAGGGGGGACGCGGTCGGGTGAGCGGTGAAGGGCGGCGGCTCCACCGCCGAATGAAATTCGGCTCACAGACCCTTTCGGGAAAGTGTCTGTGCAAAATCGCCTTCGGCGATTTCAGTGGAGCCGCCTGCACGACCGATTTGGCGGTAAAAGACCTGCTTCTTGACGGTTTTTCCACGCAATTCCGCATTCCGGATTACGCATTCCCGATTTTATACGCTTTTTCGGGTGTTTGTTAGTGTTTTAAGCTATTAAAACACCAAAGTGCAAATCTGCATTTTGTGCCTGAAAGTCCCGTAAACACAAGAAATTGTGGCGGTTTTCATCTCGAAAAAAATCTGCATTTTTCACAAAGTTTTTTTGCAAAAATCGTTGACATTTAACAAAGGCTGTAGTATAATACGAAGCGTATGTTAAGCGTAGTAGGGTATAACTATGCCTTGACAGACCACAATGATATGCGATGACGCGGGAGGTGGCTGCCCTCTGAGGCAGGGAATTTCCGCCGAGTATGTCCGATTTAAAACCGGGCGGTCTATATTCACTTGTTAACGTTGTTTCTTGCGTTAAGTGTTGGGGGAGCTTTGCGCTCTTTCGGCCTTAAACAGCGTATAGGGTGAACTGTGCTTTTTGGCGTCTTTCCGGAAATAAGAATTTGTTTCCGGTTTTTTAATGAAGGGGTTGAAAACACCCGGATAAGCGTTCAAAAAAGCACCGCCGCTAATTATCATTAGGAGGCAAACAAAAATGGCAGTTAAGGAAAAGATGCGTATCAGACTTAAGGGTTATGACCACAACCTTGTTGACAAGGCAGCGGAAATGATCGTTGAAACTGCAAAGCGTACAAATGCTCAGGTTTCAGGTCCCATTCCTCTTCCCACTGAAAAGGAAGTAGTTACAATCCTTCGTGCTGTTCATAAGTATAAGGACAGCCGTGAGCAGTTTGAGCAGAGAACTCACAAGAGACTCATCGACATCATCAGACCTACACCCAAGACGGTTGAGGCTCTGACAAATCTCGAAATTCCCGCAAGTGTTGAAATCGAAATCAAACTTTGATTTCTATACCCGATTAAACATAAGCAGGAAAATAGGTCAAGTTGCCGCATGGGCAACCAATAACCAAAGGAGGACAAAACAATGAAAAAAGGTCTTATCGGAAGAAAGATCGGCATGACTCAGGTTTTCGACGAGAAGGGTAACGTAATCCCCGTAACAGTTGTAGAACTTGGTCCTTGCGCAGTAGTCCAGAAGAAGACAGTAGAGAACGACGGCTACAATGCTGTTCAGCTCGGCTTCGAGGACAAGAAAGTAACAAAAACAAACAAGCCTATGGCAGGACACTTCAAGAAGGCTGATGTAGCTCCCAAGAAGTTCCTCAGAGAGTTCAGACTCGAAGATGACAGCGCTATCAATGTTGGCGATATCATCAAGGCAGACATCTTTGCAGCAGGCGAAAAGGTAGACGTAGTCGGCACAAGCAAAGGTAAGGGCACAGCAGGTGCCATCAAGAGATGGAATTTCTCAAGACTTAAGGAAACTCACGGTACAGGCCCTGTTGCAAGACACGCAGGTTCACTCGGTGCTTGCTCAGACCCCTCAAGAGTTTACAAAGGAAAGAAGCTCGCAGGTCACCTCGGTGCTGAAAGAGTTACAATCCAGAATTTAGACGTTGTTAAGGTTGATGCAGAAAACAACCTCATCGCTATCAAGGGCGCAATCCCCGGTCCCAAGAAGGGCATCGTAATGGTAGTTAACAGCGTAAAGAAAGCATAAGAAAGGAGCCCTAAGAAATGCCTAGCGTATCAGTATTCGACGTAAACGGAAAGAAAGTTTCAGATATTGACCTTGCTGACGGTATCTTCGGTATCGAACCCAACACCTCAGCTATGCATCTTGTAGTTGTCAACTATCTGGCAAACCAGCGTCAGGGCACACAGTCAACCCTGACTCGCTCAGAAGTAAGCGGCGGCGGCAAGAAACCCTGGAGACAGAAGGGTACAGGCCGCGCAAGACAGGGCTCAACAAGAGCTCCCCAGTGGTACCACGGCGGTATCGCACACGGTCCGAAGCCCCGTGAATACGGCTTCTCAGTAAACAAGAAGGTAAGAAGACTTGCTATGAAGTCAGCTCTTTCTTCAAAGGTTGCTGCAAACGAAATGATCGTTCTCGATTCACTTTCACTTGACGCAATCAAGACTAAGGAAATCGTGAAGGTTCTCTCAAACCTTGAAACAGGCAAGAAGACACTTATCGTTCTTCCTGAAAAGAATGACATCATCTACAGAAGTGCAAGAAACATTGCTGGTGTTAAGACAACACTTGTAAACACACTTAATGTTTATGATATTCTTAACTGCAACAGCATCGTTGTTCTCAAGGACGCAGTTGCTAAAATCGAGGAGGTATATGCATAATGAGTAAATTAGCACATGACATCATCCTCAAGCCTATCATCACAGAAGAATCAATGATGGGCACAGCCTTCAAAAAGTACACCTTCAAGGTTGCTAAGGATGCAAACAAGGCTGAAATCAAGAACGCTATTGAAGAAGTATTCGGCGTTAAGGTAGCTAAGGTTAATACCATGAACTGCAAGGGTCACCTCAGAAGATATGGCCGTTACCAGGGCTACACACCCTCATGGAAGAAGGCAATCGTTACTCTTACAGAGGATTCAGACACAATCGACTTCTTCGACGGTCTTCTTTAATCCTTAATATATAAGGAAAACAAAAATTCAAATCCCGATGGAAATGTATGGAGGTTATGACAATCCTCCGCTAAACCAATAAGGAGTGTGAACAAAAATGTCAATCAGAGTTTTAAAGCCTGTAACAAACGGCACAAGAAACATGTCAGTTACAGACTATTCAGCACTTTCAAAGTGCGGTCCTGAGAGAAGCCTCCTTGCTCCTCTCAACAAAAAGAGCGGACGTAACAGCTACGGTCGCATCACAGTTCGTCACAGAGGTGGCGGAAACAGAAGAAAGTATCGTATCATCGATTTCAAGAGAGATAAGTTTGATGTAAAGGCAACAGTTGCTACTCTTGAGTACGATCCCAACAGATCAGCTCACATCGCTCTTCTTCAGTATGAAGACGGCGAAAAGAGATACATCATCGCTCCCGCAGGCCTCAAGGTAGGCGACACTGTTGAAGCAGGTCCTTCAGCAGACATCAAGCCGGGTAACGCACTTGCTCTCAAGGATATGCCCGTTGGTACAGTTATCCACAACGTAGAGCTGTATCCCGGCAGAGGCGGCCAGCTTGCAAGAGCAGCCGGTAACTCAGCACAGCTTATGGCTAAAGAAGGCGGCTACGCACTTCTCAGACTTCCCTCAGGCGAACTTCGTAAGGTTCCCGAAGCATGTATGGCAACTGTTGGTACAGTAGGCAACGAAGATCACGAAAACGTGAAAATCGGTAAGGCCGGCCGTACACGTCACATGGGTATCAGACCTACAGTCCGCGGTTCAGTTATGAACCCCTGCGACCATCCTCACGGTGGTGGTGAAGGTAAATCACCCATCGGTCGTCCCGGTCCTGTTACTCCTTGGGGCAAGCCTGCTCTCGGCTACAAGACTCGTGCTAAGAAGAATCGTTCAGACAAGCTTATTGTTAAGCGTCGTAACGACAAATAAGGTCGATGAAAGGAGCTAAGAATAATGAGCAGAAGCACTAAAAAAGGATTCTACGTACAGCCCAAGCTTTACGAAAGAGTCGTTAAAATGAACGAAAAGGGCGAGAAAATCGTTCTTAAGACATGGAGCCGCAGCTCCACAATCTTCCCCGAATTCGTTGGCCACACCTTCGCAGTACATGACGGTCGTAAGCACGTTCCCGTATATGTAACAGAAGATATGATCGGTCACAAGCTCGGCGAATTTGCTCCGACACGTACCTTCAGAGGTCACGCCGGATCAAAAACCTCAAACAACGGTAAATAAGTCGAAAGGAGTGTATTAAAGTGGAAGCAACAGCAAAAGTTACTTTCGTGCGTATCGCACCTCGTAAGGTTCAGATCGTTCTCGACCTTATCCGTAATCAGCCTGCTGAAAAGGCTATGGCAATTCTCAAATACACGCCTAAGGCTGCGTGTGAGGTTGTTTCAAAGCTTTTAAAGTCTGCAATGGCTAATGCAGAAATTAAAAATATGGATATGTCAAAGCTCTATGTAGCTGAGTGCTATGTAGGTCAGGGTCCCACTCTCAAGAGAATCAGACCCAGAGCTCAGGGCCGCGCATTCCGCATCAACAAAAAGACATCACACATCACCCTTGTACTCAAGGAAGCAGAATAATTCAGAAGGAGGTAAAACACAATGGGCCAGAAAATTAACCCCACCGGTCTTCGTATCGGCGTAATTAAGGATTGGGAATCTCGTTGGTATGCAAAGAAGGCTGACTTCGGCGATACTCTCGTAGAGGACTATGAACTTCGTGAATATCTCCTTGAGACACTTGCTCCCGCCGGAGTACCCAAGGTTGAGATTGAGCGTACAGCTAAGAGAGTACGCATCAACATTCACGTTGCAAAGCCCGGCATGGTAATCGGCCGTGGCGGTGCAGAGATCGAAAAGCTCAAGGCTACACTTGAAAAGAAGCTTGGCAAAGAAGTATCTCTCAACATTATCGAAATCAAGAACCCTGATGTAAACGCTCAGCTCGTTGCTGAAAGCATTGCTCTTCAGCTCGAAAAGAGAATCAGTTTCCGTCGTGCTCTCAAGCAGGCTATCGGTCGTGCTATGAAGCTTGGCGCAAAGGGTATCAAGTGTCAGGTTTCAGGTCGTGTAGGCGGCGCTGAAATCGCAAGAAGCGAAACTTACAAAGAGGGTACAATTCCTCTTCAGACAATCCGTGCTGACATCGACTACGGTTTCGCAGAAGCAAAGACAACTTACGGCCGTATCGGCGTAAAAGTATGGATCTACACAGGTGAAGTGCTTCAGGTTTCCAACAACGAAAACCGTCAGAAGCCCGCTCGCCGCAGACCCAGAAGAGAAAACAGAGAAGGAGGAGCTAAATAATGTTATTACCTAAGCGCGTAAAACGTCGTAAAGTGCAGCGTGGCCGCCTTAAGGGCGCAGCTCACAAGGGCAACAAAGTAACATACGGTGATTTCGGTCTCGTAGCTCTCGAACCTTCATGGATTACTTCCAGACAGATCGAGGCAGCCCGTATCGCTATGACTCGTTACATCAAGCGTGGCGGTCAGGTTTGGATCAAGATCTTCCCTGATAAGCCCATCACTCAGAAGCCCGCTGAAACCCGAATGGGTTCAGGTAAAGGCTCACCCGAATATTGGGTAGCAGTAGTTAAGCCCGGCAGAGTAATGTTTGAAATCGCCGGTGTTGATGAGGAACTCGCTCGTGAGGCTATGCGTCTTGCAGCTATGAAGCTCCCCATCAAGTGCAAATTTGTTACTAAAGCAGAACAGGAAAAGGACGGTGTGCAGTAATGAAAGCAAGTGAAATCAGAAAACTGTCCGCCGCAGAGATGGACGCAAAGCTCGCTGAGCTTAAGAAGGAGCTTTTCAATCTTCGCTTCCAGCAGGCTGTTAACCAGCTTGACAACCCCATGAGAATAAGCGCAGTTAAGAAAGATATCGCAAGAATTAAGACAGTTCAGCGTGACATCGTTCTTCACGGCCAGAATTCTTAAGAAAGGGAGGACTGAACAATGAGCGAAAGAAATCTCAGAAAGACACAGGTTGGCATCGTATCAAGCGATAAGATGGACAAGACTGTTGTTGTTACAATCAAGGATAAGGTAAGACATCCGCTTTACAAGAAGATCGTTAACCGTACCGTTAAGGTAAAGGCTCACGACGAAAACAATGTTTGCGGCGTAGGCGACCGTGTTCTTATTATGGAAACTCGCCCTCTTTCTAAGGATAAGAGATGGCGTGTAGTAGAAATTATCGAAAAAGCCAAATAATTGGTGCAGCTAAAGGAGGCCAAATACAATGATCCAGCAGCAGACTTATCTTAAGGTAGCTGACAACACAGGTGCTAAAGAGCTTATGTGCATTCGTGTTCTTGGCGGTACCGGAAGAAGATATGCTAACATCGGCGACGTCATTGTTGCTTCTGTTAAGAAAGCAGCACCCGGCGGAGTCGTTAAAAAGGGCGACGTTGTTAAGGCAGTAGTTGTACGTACTGCAACAGGCGTTCGCCGTGATGACGGCACATACATTCGTTTCGACGAAAATGCAGCCGTAATCATCAGAGAAGATAAAAACCCCAGAGGTACACGTATCTTTGGACCCGTAGCAAGAGAGCTTCGTGATAAAGACTATCTCAAGATTCTCTCACTTGCTCCGGAAGTACTTTAAGGAGGTGTCACGATGAGTAAAGTTCATGTTAAATCAGGCGACACAGTAGCTGTTATCAGCGGTAAAGATCGTGGCGCAAGAGGTAAAGTAATGGCTGTCAGCCCCTCAGAAGGCAAGGTTATTGTCGAGAAGGTAAACGTTGTTAAGAAGCACGTTAAGCCTCGCAAGATGGGCGAACAGGGCGGCATCATTGAGGCAGAAGCAGCTCTTTACGCATGTAAGGTTTAGCTTGTTTGCCCCAAGTGCGGCAGACCCACAAGAGTAGGTCACGTAATCAACGAAAAGGGCAAGAAAATGCGTGCTTGCAAGCACAGCGACTGCCTTGCTCAGTTTGAATAATAAGGGAGGAACATGACAATGGCAAGATTAAAAGAAGCTTACGTCAATGAGGTTGCACCTCAGATGATGAAGAAGTTCGGTTATAAGAGCGTTATGCAAATCCCTAAGCTTGACAAAGTTGTTATCAACGTAGCTTGTGGCGAAGCAAGAGACAACTCAAAGGTTCTCGACGCTATCGTTGCTGACATCAGACAAATCACAGGTCAGCAGCCTGTACTTTGCAAAGCTAAGAAATCAGTTGCTAACTTCAAGCTTCGTGAGGGCATGGTAATCGGCGTAAAGGTTACCCTTCGTGGCGATAAGATGTACGAATTCGTTGACAGATTCTTCAATCTGGCACTTCCCAGAGTTCGTGACTTCAGAGGTATCAACCCCAACGCATTCGACGGCAGAGGTAACTACTCAATCGGTATCAAGGAACAGCTTATTTTCCCTGAAATCGAATACGACAAGATTGACAAGGTTCGTGGTATGGACATCTGCTTCGTTACCACATCCAAGACAGACGAAGAAGCAAGAGAGCTCCTTTCACTTATGGGCGCTCCCTTTGAGAAATAATTAAGGAGGTAAGTTAAAATGGCAAAAACCGCTATGAAAGTAAAGCAGCAGAGACCTGCTAAATACTCAACAAGAGCATACAACAGATGCAAAATCTGCGGCAGACCGCACGCTTATCTCCGTAAGTACGGAGTATGCCGTATCTGCTTCAGAGAGCTGGCACACGCAGGACAGATTCCCGGCGTAAAGAAAGCAAGCTGGTAAGCAATTGCAAATTTTAAGGAGGTAAAGGAATAATGCAAGTAACAGACGCTATCGCTGATATGCTTACAAGAATTCGTAACGCTAACTCAGCAAAACACGATTCAGTTAAAATTCCTGCATCCAACATGAAGAAGGCAATTGCTCAGATTCTTGTGGATGAAGGATACATCAAGAGCTTCACCGTTGAAGAAGACGGTAAGCAGGGTATCATTGACGTACAGCTTAAGTACGGCCCCAACAAGTCACAGGTTATCACAGGTCTCAGAAGAGTATCTAAGCCCGGCTTGAGAATTTACACAAACGTTGAAGATATGCCTAAGGTAATGAAGGGTCTCGGCATCGCTATCCTTTCAACACCCAAGGGTATCATGACTGACAAGGACGCACGCAAGGCAAATGTCGGCGGTGAAGTTCTTGCATTCATCTGGTAAGGAGGTGCTGATATGTCAAGAATTGGTAGAGCTCCCATTGCGATTCCCGCAGGAGTAGACGTTGTTGTTGACGGCAGCACAGTTACAGTAAAGGGTGCTAAGGGCACACTTACCAGAACAATGCACAGCAACATCACAATCACAAAGGACGGCGACACAATCCTCGTTACCCGTCCCAACGATAACAAAGAAAACAGATCACTTCACGGTCTGACACGTACTCTTATCGCTAATATGATCGAAGGCGTTTCCAACGGTTTTAAGAAGGAACTCGAGATCAACGGTATCGGTTACCGTGCTGAAATGAAGGGCAATGCTCTTGTAATGAAGATTGGTTTTTCACATGAAGTCATCATGGAACAGCCCGAAGGCATTACAGTTGAAGTTAACGGCAACAAGGTAATCGTTTCAGGTGCTGATAAGCAGAAGGTTGGACAGTTTGCAGCAGAAGTTCGTGAAAAGAGACCTCCCGAGCCTTATAAGGGCAAGGGTATCAAGTATGTTGACGAATATATCCGCCGCAAAGAAGGTAAAGCCGGTAAAGGTAAATAAGATAGGTAAAGGAGTGATATTCCAATGGTTAGTAAACAAGACAGCAATAAAGCAAGAAAGAAGAGACAAAAGAGAGTACGCGCTAAGATCAGCGGTACCGCAACTTGTCCTCGTCTGAATGTTTACCGTTCACTCAGCCATATCTATGCTCAGCTTATCGACGATGTTAATGGTGTGACTCTCGCATCAGCATCAAGCACTGAGAAGGATTTTACAGAGTACGGCGGTAACAAAGCAGCAGCTCACAAGGTGGGCGAAACATTAGCACAGCGCGCCAAGGATAAGGGCATTGAAGAATGCGTATTCGACAGAGGCGGCTATATCTATCACGGTCGTGTACAGGAGCTCGCAGAAGGCGCTCGTGCCGGCGGCCTGAAGTTCTAAGCAAGGAGGAAATTGATTATGACTAAAATTGATGCATCAGCTTATGAACTTACAGAACGTGTTGTAGCCATCAACCGTGTTTCAAAGACAGTTAAGGGTGGTAGAATCTTCAAGTTCGCTGCTCTCGTAGTTGTTGGTGACGGCAATGGCATCATCGGATTCGGTCTTGGTAAGTCAGGTGAAGTTTCCGACGCTATCCGCAAGGGTATTGAAGACGCTAAGAAGAATCTTATGAAGGTTGCTCTTAAGGGAACAACAATTCCCCACGAAATTATCGGTAAGTTCGGCGCAGGCGTAGTTCTTCTTAAGCCTGCCGCACCCGGTACCGGTGTTATCGCAGGCGGCCCCGTTCGTGCCGTTGTTGAAACAGTAGGTATCAAGGATATTCGTACAAAGGCTCTTCGTTCAAACAACCCCTGCAACGTAGTAAGAGCTACAATCGACGGTCTTTCAAAGCTTCGCAACGTAGAAGAAGTTGCTGAGATCCGCGGTAAGACTGCAAAAGAAATCTTAGGTTAAGGAGGGCGTACAAGATGGCAGACATTAAGGTAAAGCTTGTTAAGAGCCTTATCGGTTCAAAGAAAGATCAGATTGCTACAGCCCAGGCTCTTGGTCTTAAGAAAATCGGCGACGTTTCAGTTCAGCCGAACAACCCCCAGACTCAGGGTAAGGTAAAGAAGATTTCTCACCTTATCGAAACGAGCGAAGCTTAATTTGAGGAGGTGCGTAAAATGAAATTGCACGAACTTTCACCTGCAGCCGGCTCAACCAAAGAGCGTAAGCGTATTGGTCGTGGCGCAGGTTCCGGCCAGGGTAAGACAGCCGGTAAAGGTCATAAAGGTCAAAAGGCACGTGCCGGCAGAGGTATGCGCCCCGGCTTTGAAGGCGGTCAGATGCCCCTTCAGAGAAGAGTTCCCAAAAGAGGTTTCAACAACATCTTCAGAACTGAGATGGCAATCGTAAACGTTGCTGCACTTGAGGCAAACTATGAAGCAGGCGCAGTTGTAACAATCGATTCACTCATCGAAAAGGGCCTTGTTAAAAAGGTGCTTGACGGCGTTAAGGTTCTCGGCTACGGCGAACTCACAAAGGCTCTCACAGTACAGGCTAACGCTATCAGCGAATCTGCAAAGCAGAAGATTGAGGCAGCAGGCGGAAAGATCGAGGTGATCTGATATGATTAGTACTTTCATAAATGCTTGGAAAGTCGCAGACCTTCGTAAGAAGATCCTCTTCACAGCACTTATAGTATTGATTTTCAGAATCGGTGCCGCTATCCCTGTTCCTTTCACAAACATTTCAGGCGACAACGGTATCATCGATCCCACAGGCGAAACCTTCATGAACTATCTTTCAATGATGACAGGTGAAGCCTTCGCATACGGTACGATTTTCGCTCTGTCAATCACACCGTATATCAACAGCTCAATCATTATCCAGCTTCTTGGTGTCGTTATTCCCGCCCTTGAGAAACTCTCAAAGGAAGGCGAAGAAGGCAGAAAGAAGATTGCTACAATCACACGTTACACCACAGTTGCTCTTGCTCTCTTACAGAGTACAGCATACTTCATCTACCTCAGAGCTCAGGGTTATGTAGTAACTGATGCAAACGGCGAACTCTTCACAGGTATCGCAGCAGTGCTTCAGGGTCTTGCAGTTATCCTTTGCCTCACAGCCGGCTCATGCTTCGTTATGTGGCTGGGCGAACAGGTTAACGATAAGGGTATCGGTAACGGTATCTCAATCATCCTTTTCGCAGGTATCGTATCACGTATTCCCACACTGGTTTACATGATGTACGCTTACATTCTTCAGGGTGGTGCTTACTATGCACTCGTACCCATCGTAGTTATCTGCCTGCTTGCAATGATCGCTTTCATTGTATGGATGGATAACGCTGAAAGAAGAATTCCCGTACAGTACGCTAAGAGAGTTGTAGGCCGCAAGATGTACGGCGGTCAGAGCACACATATTCCCATCAAGGTTAATATGTCAGGTGTTCTTCCCGTTATCTTTGCTTCATCAATTCTTTCTCTTCCTCCCACGGTTGAGATGTTCCTTGACGAAAGCAAGATCACAGGCACATTCTGGGAGACCTTCTTCGGTTGGTTCTCCACAAGCCACTGGGTATATTCAGTTATCTATTTCTTCCTGATTCTCTTCTTTGCTTACTTCTATGCAAGCATTCAGTATAATCCGGTTGAAATGGCTAACAACATCAGAAAGAACAGCGGTATGGTTCCGGGTCTTCGTCCGGGCAAACCCACATCGGATTACATCAAAAAGATTCTTGGCAGAATGACACTTCTGGGCGCACTTCTCCTTTCAGTTGTTGCACTTTTCCCCAACATCATCACTCTGTTTACAAATCTTATCGGTTCACCGATGACTCTTTCACTCGGCGGTACATCACTTATCATCGTTGTTGGTGTTGCTCTTGAAACAGTTAAGCAGCTTGAAAGCCAGATGATGATGAGACATTACAAGGGCTTCCTTGACTAATATTGAAGGAGGGAAAACCATGAAGTTAATTCTTTTAGGTGCACCCGGCGCAGGCAAAGGTACGCAGGCTGAATTCATCTGTGACCACCTTTCTATCCCTGCCATATCAACAGGAAACATTATCCGCGCTGCTTTAAAGGCAGGCACGGAAATGGGAGTTAAAGCCAAGGAATTCATTGATAAAGGTCAGCTCGTTCCCGATGAAGTAGTAATCGGTATTATAAAGGAAAGACTCGCTGAGGATGATTGCAAAAACGGCTTCATTCTCGACGGCTTCCCCAGAACAATCCCTCAGGCTGAGGCTCTTGACACAATGGGTATTGAAATCGACAAGGTTATCGATATTGAAGTACCCGACGAAAAGATTGTCGAGAGAATGTCAGGCAGAAGAGTATGTCCCGCTTGCGGTAACTCATACCACCTGCTTTACAAAAAGCCTGAAAAGGACGGCATCTGCAACGCATGCGGCGCAGAGCTGGTAATCAGAGCTGATGACCATCCCGACACGGTTAAGGAAAGACTTGATGTTTATCACAGTCAGACCGAACCGCTTAAGGACTTCTATGAAAAGAAGAACAAGTTATTCATAGTTGAGGGACAGGAAGAGGTTAAAGATACCTCAGCACTCGTTCTGAAAGCTTTGGAGGAATAAGCATGATAGTGCTGAAGACGACTCGCGAGCTCACTCTTATGAGAGAAGCTTGCAGAATATCGGCAGAGGCGCTTAAGGTGGCCGGTGAGGCTGTCAGACCGGGCATAACAACCTGGGAAATTGACAAAATTGCCTATGACTACATTAGAAGTCAGGGAGCCGAACCTAACTTCCTGAATTTATACGGTTTTCCGGCTACTGCGTGCATTTCCATAAATGATGAGGTTATTCATGGCATCCCCAGCAAAAAGCGTGTGCTTAAATCAGGCGACATAGTGTCAATAGATTTAGGAGCAAAGGTGAACGGATACAACGGCGATAATGCTGCCACTTTTGCCTGCGGTGACATAAGTGACGAGGCAAAGCGGCTGATGGACACCACAAGAGAGAGTCTCTATGAGGCAATTAAGTTTGCGGTTCCCGGCGGCAGATTAGGCGATGTCTGTTCAGCAGTTCAGCGCTATTGCGAGGAAAGAGGCTACGGCGTAGTCCGTGAGTTCACGGGACACGGCATCGGAAAAGCCTTACATGAAGACCCAAGTGTACCGAACTACGGTACAGCCGGCCGAGGCGTACGCCTGTTACCGGGCATGACAATCGCTATTGAGCCGATGATAAACCAAGGCACTGCAAGAATCAAGCAGCTTCCCGACGGCTGGACAATAAAGACCGCTGACGGCAAGCTCTCAGCCCACTTTGAGCATACGGTGGCTATCACAAAAGACGGTCCCGTCATACTCACTGAGATTTAAGGTGAAGTATGGAACTTAAAATAGGGCAGGTTGTGAAATCACTGGCAGGTCACGATAAAGGTGACTATGCAGTGGTAGCAGGCTTTGACAAAGACAAAGTTCTCGTGTGTGACGGCAAGCACAGGCTTCTTGAAAAGCCCAAATGCAAAAATCCGAAACACCTTGAGGCAACAGAAATGTTCCTTCAAAAGGACTCAATGGCAACAAATCGTAAGCTAAGAAAAACACTTAACAAAATAGCGAACCCAGGGGGGTAAAGTTATGTCAAAACAGGATATGATCGAAATCGAAGGTACTGTTGTTGAGGCTCTGCCTAACGCAACATTCCAGGTCGAACTCGAAAACGGTCACAAGATTTTAGCACACATTTCGGGCAAGCTCAGAATGAACTACATTCGCATACTTCCCGGAGATAAGGTCACAGTCGAGATGTCTCCATACGACTTGACCCGTGGACGCATAACATGGAGATCTAAGTAACATAAAGGAGGTAATCCCTAATGAAAGTCAGACCTTCTGTAAAGAAAATATGTGAAAAATGCAAGGTAATCAAGCGTAAAGGCAAGATAATGGTTATCTGCGAGAATCCCAAGCACAAACAGCGTCAAGGTTAATTGACGTAATCAATTTAGGAGGTGCAACTAAATGGCTCGTATTTCAGGTGTTGACCTTCCCAGAGATAAGAGAATTGAAATCGCTCTTACTTACATCTTTGGTATTGGTCGCAAAACTGCAAGCGATATCATTGCAGCAACAGGTATCAACCCCGACACAAGAGTTAAAGATCTCTCAGAAGATGATGTTTCAAAGCTTAGTAATTATATTAACAACAACATCACTGTAGAGGGTGACCTTAGAAGAGAAACAGCATTTGATATCAAAAGACTTATTGAAATTGGTTGCTATCGTGGCGTTCGCCACAGAAAGGGACTTCCCGTAAGAGGTCAGCGTTCAAAGACAAACGCTCGTACTCGTAAGGGTCCGAAGAAGACAATCGCCAATAAGAAGAAGTAATCATAGGAGGATAAATTTATGGCAAAGGTTGCAAAGAAAGCTACCACTATTCGCCGTCGCCGTGAGCGTAAGAATATTGACCGCGGTGCGGCCCATATCCAATCCACCTTCAACAACACAATCGTTACCATCACTGATTTACAGGGTAACGCCGTGTCATGGGCAAGTGCCGGTGAAATGGGCTTCAGAGGCTCAAGAAAATCCACTCCCTTCGCT
>JAZSPF010000069.1:0-2732 GCA_045537315.1 Acutalibacteraceae bacterium | reverse complement strand
GTTGATGCGCTCAATGAGACCGTCGAGCATACCTGCGTTGCCGTAAAGCATACCGCTTTTAATGCAGTCTATTGTGTTTGAGCCGATAACCTTTTTCGGCTTTTCAAAGGCGATTTTGCTAAGAAGCGATGTTCTTGAAATAAGGGCATCGTGTGATATAGCCACACCGGGCACTATCATGCCGCCGATATATTCTTTTTTGCCGTTGATAACTGAAACAGTAGTAGCGGTACCCATATCAATGATAATCATTGGTGCTTTATATTCATTCAGGCAAGCGACGGCATCAACCACAAGGTCGCTGCCCAGCTGACTTGGGTTATCAATAACAATGCTCAGACCCGTTTTTATGCCGGGACCTATAACGAGCACCTCAGTGCCGATGAATTTTTCAATTGCACTTTTGACTGTGTTTGTCACTGCCGGTACAACAGAGGAAATAATTGCACCTTCAACTGATTTGGTGTCGATATTGTGCATCTCAAAGGCGGTTTTTATTGTTGCGGCGTACTCGAGAGCTGTTGCCGTGTGGTTAGTTGATATTCTCTCGCGGAAGATTATTCCGTTATCTCTGAAACAGCCGAGAACTATATTTGTGTTACCTATGTCAATTGCTAAAATCATTTTGTGTCACCTCATTTAATTGCTTTCGCTCTGTAAAGTGCCGAGCCTACTGCGCCTGTAATAAGCGATGAAGCTATCATTTCAAAAACAGCATTGATACCAACAAAAGCGCAAATGAATACTATTATGTTTCTGCCTGCAATAAGTTCCTGCATATAATCGGTTTTGCCGAAAAGAAGCACCAAAGCAGACATGAAAAGCACCGTGTTTAAAAATGCTGCTAAAAAGCCTGTGATAAAGCAGGCGACTTTTTTTCCCGCTTTTTCTGAAAGGTATTTATGCAGAAAGCCTATAATAAGACCTACGAGCAGTCTGGGCACAAAACGCTGAATAAAAGTCAGCACAGGGTTTATTGCAAAAGTCATAACACCCATAGCACTTGAGCCGCCTATGCCTATACACTGCAGAAAGCTGGTCAAGCCAAAAATTGCTCCCATAACTCCACCGCCGACAGGTCCTGCGCATACAGCTGCAATGCCTAAGGGGATTACATTGAGTGTGATTGCCAACGGGCCGATGTTGATATAGCCCAATGATGTGGTAGACAGCAAGAGCATTATTGCCGCCAATAAGCCGAGGATAACGAGCTGCTGAATGCTGTTTTTTGTTTGTCTTTTTGCCATAAAAATGACCTCCTTGTTATTATTCTCCTTTGGGAGATACAATACAATTTCAGTATAGCATAAAATTTTTAAGATGTATATATCTTTTTTTACTAAAATGTGTTATACTCCTATTAGAATTTTGTTTTTCAGCTTAAGGAGGGTCTATATATGCTTAAAGGAAAGACTGTAGTTTTAGCAGTAAGCGGAAGTATAGCCGCATATAAAATCGCAAACCTTGCGAGAATGCTCAAAAAACTTCACTGCAATGTGACTGTTATGATGACTCAGAACAGCACTAATTTTATAAATCCCATCACCTTTGAGACCATTACGGCAAACAAATGCCTTATTGACACCTTTGACCGTAATTTTCAGTATAGCGTGGAGCATGTGGCTCTTGCAAAGCAGGCTGACGTGGTGCTCATTGCTCCGGCCTCGGCTAACGTTATTGCAAAGATAGCCTATGGCATTGCCGATGATATGCTCACAACCACCGTTATGGCGTGTCCCTGCAAAAAGATTATTGCTCCTGCAATGAATCACAATATGTATCACAACCCTATAGTTCAGGACAATATTGAAAAGCTCAGACACTACGGCTATGAAATTGTAGCACCTGATAAGGGGATGCTTGCCAACGGTGATATAGGTGACGGCAGAATGCCTGACGAAGAAGTGCTTTTAGAATACATTTTAAAGGAAGTTGCCTTTGAAAAAGACATGGCAGGCAAAAAGGTGCTTGTCACTGCAGGTGCAACAAGAGAAGCCATAGACCCGGTACGCTTTATCACAAATCACTCAAGCGGAAAAATGGGCATTGCTCTTGCCAAAGCCGCCATGCTCAGAGGGGCGGATGTCACACTTGTGGCGGCACACACCGATGTGGCGTACCCCATGTTTGTGAAAACTATCCCCGTGGTGTCAGCTGAGGATATGTTCCGTGCTGTGAGTGAAAGGGCACCCGAGCAGGATATTATCATAAAAGCCGCCGCAGTTGCAGATTACACCCCTGTAACTACTGCTGACAGCAAGATAAAAAAGAAAGACGGCGATATGACAATTGAGCTCAGGCGTACCAAGGATATACTGAAATATCTGGGCGAAAACAAAAAAGAAGGTCAGTTTATCTGCGGCTTTTCAATGGAAACAGACAATGTTATTGAAAATTCCAGAGCCAAGCTCGAAAAGAAAAACTGCGATATGATTTGTGCTAACTCACTTCGCACTGAGGGCGCCGGCTTCGGCACGGACACCAATGTTATCACCCTCATAACAAGGCAGGGTGAGACACAGCTTGACATAATGACAAAAGAGCAGGCATCTCATAAAATCCTTGATGAAATAATAAAATGAAAAAATTTGGTGCTTTTTTAAAAAAAGGCACCTTTTTTCATACAGATTACACATAAGGGTGCTACAATGACCGCACATTAAAGGAATTTGTTTCCAAATAAACGGAGGATGTTATGAAAAAAACAAGACTTCTATTTACTTTTATTATGT
>JAZSPF010000058.1:0-2497 GCA_045537315.1 Acutalibacteraceae bacterium | reverse complement strand
TATTTAAGCGAAAACATAAAGGCTTTGCGTCAAAAGAAAAATCTGACTCAGGAAAGTCTAGCCCAATATCTTGGCGTTTCTTTTCAAAGTGTCAGCAAGTGGGAACGCGGGGTAAGTTATCCTGATATTACACTGCTTCCCGCCATTGCAGGCTTTTTCGGAGTAAGCACAGATGAACTTTTAGGCATTAACAAAGTGGCTGATGAAGAAGAGTTACACAAACTCCTTGAGGATTATGATAGTCTGTGCTGGGATGCGACAAACAAATGGAAAGCACTTGACAGCCTTCGTGAAAAATATCCTCACGATTTCAGAGTGCAGCTCAGATATATGCAGAGACTTTTATCACAAAAGCGTGATGATGTTGTGTCTGACAAGGATGAAATAATGAGAATATATGAAAATATTAAAGGCAACTGTACCGACGATGCTATCCGTATCAGTGCGAAAAACTCTTATATATCGTATCTTACTATTATGGCAGGCATAAAAGACAGCGGCATCACCTATGACGATATGCAGAAGGTTATTGATGAACTGCCCGAAATAGATAACTGCCGCGAGATGTTCTGCTTTAACCATAAGTATGCCTATAATTCTGCGGAAAAGGTGCATGAGGCTATTGAAAAACATATCTTTGCGCTCTACGATGTTATATCGGGCTTATCCTATGACCGCAAGCTGTTTTCCCTCGATTATCAGATAGACCTTCAGGAAAAAGCCATAAATGCTATCGACTATATTTATAGTGACGGCAACTACGGCAGAATGTGGAGAGCTCTTATATATTCCTGCCACGGTGTGCTCGCCACTTTTTATTATGAAAAAGGCAACAAAGAAAAAACACTGCACAATCTCAAAAAAGCAGCAGAGCTTGCAGTGAAATTTGACTCCCTTGACAGATTCACCACTATGCACTCTCCCCTCTTTGAGGGCAAAATATTTGACAAAAACACCTTAGGCAGTGATTGGAGTGCAAGGCAGGTGCTGAAGGAATATATGACGGTACATTATAATTTTTCTGAGGAGTTCAAGTCCTCGGCAGAGTACAGGGAAATATTATCAATGCTCTCATAAACAAAAACAGGACCCACAAGGAGTCCTGTTTTATTATGCAGTAATTATTCGCCTTTCATTTCAAGGAGCTTTGCTGTGCCGTCATAAACAGCCTGGCTGACCTTAATTGAATCTGTGATAGCAGAAGCAATGTCGTCCTCAGTAGCACCGAGTTCAACGCTGTATTTCTTGTCGATGAAAAGGTTGATAGCCATAATATCTGCAAGTCCGTCTACATCAATACCGCTTTCAATGCCTTTTTCTGCATATTCCTTCTTAACCTTGCCAAGACCCATACGCATCATCCAGGGAGCAACACTGATGATTTTTCTGTTGTTGCCCATGCCTCTTGCAGCATAAACAATCTTGAGGAATTCTTTCCATGTCTGGTTGTACATGCTGATAGGCCATGCTTTTGCGCCCTTTGACTTTTCAGCAGCACCAACGATAACTTCACCAACCTGACGAACAGTAAGCATTGCTGTGCCGCCGCCGGGATACATTGTGAACGGAAGCTTATCCATCATCTTGATCTGCTCGATAAGGATAACCCAAACAGGCTTTCTGCCGGGCTGTGTGCCGAAGATATAGGGAAGCTCAAGAACTGCAACGTCGAAGTTTTCGTCTGCAAATGAGAAAGCAACCTCTTCCTGATCGATACGGCTTCTTATGTAGGGATGCTTTTCTGTCAGCTTCATTTCAGGATACTGCTTTGCAGCATATGAGAAATATGAGCCGAGGATAACGGCATTCTTCATACCAACTTCCTTACAAAGGGGAAGAATTCTCTTAAGAGGAGCGATGTTATACTTGTAGTATGCATCGTAAACGGGAGCAGGGAACTCAACTCTTTCGTCAATACCTGCAGCGAAAACAAAGCAATCGTAACCTTCCATCATTGCCTTGATCTCGTCATCTGACTTATCATAGATATTGCAGAATTCAAGTTCCATAGCCTCGGGAATGGGAGCTCCTTCGGGAAGAGGAGGAAGAGCAACACTCTTAACCTGATGGCCTCTCTCAAGGAAAATTCTTGCTGCTTCACAGCCAAGAAGACCGGTACCACCAATCATAAAAACTTTCATAATATCAAAGCCTTTCTTTTTTTATTTTACCTTTCTATTTTACATTATTCGCCCGAGATACTCAATATCGCTTTGTGAATATTCTGTTAATAATTGTTTCCTCGCTGTATATATATCGGCACATTTCGGCAACAGTGCTGTTACAAATACTTTTTCTTTGCGTGGTACTCTGCCGAGGGATAAAAAACAGACCTTTCAAAAAGGTCTGCTTTTTATTCACTTATTTTTCAGTCAGCTTCTGCACTATTCTTCTTATGTCAAAATTCGGCTCGACGAAGAAGCGTGTGAGCATTCTTACAGGCTTGCTTGCAAGGATAAATGCCATTGGTATGCCTGAGAAGCAGTATGCAAGCAAG
>JAZSPF010000076.1:0-6291 GCA_045537315.1 Acutalibacteraceae bacterium | reverse complement strand
GCCTTTTCATCCTCGTCCGTAGCTTTTGCGAGCTCGTCCTCAAGCTTCTCAACGTCCGCAATGAGATCAGCCAATGTTGAATAGTTGAGCTCAATACGAGTCATGAGGTTGTCAATTGTGTTGTCTGCGCCGAGAACGCCGAAACAAACTGACACGCTGGAGACTATCATCATGATAGCGAGTACGCAACTTAGTACTTTTTTTCCAACTTTCATAAATTTTCCTCCTTAAATGAAAGAATAGAATATATTTTTAAATAGGAATTCCCTATATATTCCCGATATTTACCCAAAAAAGGGTGCAAAATACCCATAGAGACACCTATAACTATAAGTAGTATATCATTCAAGAGCAAGTTTTGCAAGAATTTTTTATATTTTTTTTCATTTCTACGCTTTATACAAATGAAGTCAGCCTATTTTGGTAAGTTTTACAGTAAATTTTCAGTTAATTTTTGACGGCATTTTTTATCGTTCCAACATTTGGTGTACCCTGCCGAAAAGGACACAAAATCTTGAAAAATTAGTAATCAGTGATTAGCAATTGCGGTCACAGACAATGAAAATGCAAAATGCAAAATTGTGGTCGCGGGTTAACTTTTTTCGCTGATAAGTAACATTTAGTCCGCAAAGAAAGTAAATATCAGATGCCAACTTTTTTCTATTATAATAATTCAGCAGGTCACTACCAATTTTCGGTAGTGACCTGCCTGTTCTTAATATTGATAAAACCTCAAGCTTCTGAGCTTTAACTCTGCGGGTAAAAACTGTGGGCCAATAGGTGGTAATCCTGCGACCGCCATTGCTAATTGCTAATTGTAAAAAGTCCCCCGCTTGCGCGAGGGAGATTTTTTATTTAGCGAGTGCGCCGATTTCAAGCATAAAGCCGCCTATCTGTGCGCCGAATTCCGGACCGCCATCCATAATGAGCTTGCCCTGCTTTGTGCTTTCAAGCATATCGTCAATACTCATAAGAATACCGAGTGCGCTGTCAAGATTGTTGAAGCGAAGTGTGAAGAAAGGCATTGCTCTCTTATATTCGCCTCTGCCTGCGCGTGACTTGCCGGCTTTAATTCTGATGTAAGCAGCAACCTGAGGATAACCGTCAACGGCAAAAGCATAAACACGGTCGGGGCTCTTTGAAGTCCACTCTCTGATTTCAGTGTGACCCATCTTGTTGAGCTGGCTGATACCGCTGGAAAGAAGATAGAAGTAGCACTTTACAAGAAGCTCCTTTGTTTCTTCATCCTTCGGGGGCTCTGTTGCACCTAAGAGACTTGCCATCTTAAGCAGTACCATAACAAATGACACGAGAACGCCTGCTTTTTTGAAGCCCTTGATCTTGGGAATGCCTGCAGGAGTAATGTTACCCTTGAAGAAATCGTTGAGAGCTTCCATGCTCTTGAATTCGAGCTCGATTTCAGGGTCAAGTGTCAGGCAGGTGTGAACTTCCCATTCGCCCTTATCGACGATGAAATGCATACCCTGCTTGCCTGCTTCACATTCAGGGTCAAGACAGCTAACCTGAATAACAGCCTGAGCGTTTTCAAACTTCTTCTTAAGAGAAGGCACATCATTTGCAATAACCTTTACAAGCGGCAAAGCTGCATTGAGGAATATTTTATTTGAATATAAGGCTTCTTTTGTGTGAGCCATAATCTTTGCCTCCTTGTGTTAATTAAAATTCGTCATCCCAGTTGTCGTCTTCTTCGAAGTCCATATTCATAACTTCACGAACTGCTGCAACGATACCGTTGGTGTCGATGCCGACCTCTGACATAATGTCTTCCTGAAGACCGATGGGTGCGAACTTATCCTGGTGACCGAGCATCTTGAATGCGCAGCCCTTACCTGCCTTAGCCATTACCTCTGCAACAGCTGAGCCGAGACCGCCAACTACGCTGTGGTCTTCAACAGTGATAATTCTTCTTGTGTCCATAATAGCCTTAACGATAGCTTCTTCGTCAATGGGCTTAATGGTGTGCATGTTGAGAACGCGAACCTTAAGTCCGTCTGTGTTCTCAAGGAAGTTAGCTGCCTGAAGAGCCTGGAAAGCACATGAACCGCAAGCGATAACTGTGATATCTGTTCCCTCGTGAAGCTCTACTGCCTTACCAACCTCGAAGCCGTAATCTGTACCGCTGTAAAGAACACGGTCAAAGCCTCTGTTGATACGGATGTAGTAGGGACCGAAGTTTTCATAAGCAGCCTTAACAGCGTTTGCTGTTTCGTAACCGTCAGCAGGAACGATAACTGTAAGGTTAGGCATTGCTCTTGTGATTGCAAGGTCAGTGATAGCGTGGTGTGTTGAACCTGCCTGACCGAAGGAAGTACCTGCATGAGTAGCAATGATTTTTGCGTTAACGTTCTGATAGCAGATGTCTGTGTGAAGCTGGTCGCAAGCTCTCATTGATGTGAAAGCTGAGAAGCCTGACATGAAGGGGATGAGGCCTGCTCTTGCCATACCTGCGCCAACACCGAACATATCCTGTTCAGCGATACCTACGTTGAAAACTCTTTCGGGGCAAACCTTGAGAACGTCACCAAGCTTGGTTGACTTTGCAAGGTCGGGAGTGATAGCAACAACCTTCGGGTCGTTGATGATGATTTCAGCAAGAGTCTTGCCGTAAATTTCAGCTGTTGAAATCGAAGTCTGGTCAATTGCGTTATAAACAAATCCGCCTGCCATAATTATTTGCCCTCCTTTTCTGCACGAGCGCAGCGTGCCTTGTAGTCTTCATCAAGCTCTTTGTTGAATTTCTCAAAGAGTGCATCGTCGATAGCACCGTAGTGCCATGTGTAATCGCCTTCCATTGACTTGATGCCTGCACCCTTCTTTGTGTCCATGAGAATACATGTGGGAGCGCAGGGTTCTTTTGCTCTTTCGATAGCCTTATCGATAGCGTCGCAAAGCTCACCGATGTTGTTACCGTCAATAACGATTGTGTTGAAGCCGAAAGCTGTCATCTTGTCAGCAAGAGGCTCGAGCTTCATAACGTCCTCTGTGGGGCCGTCGATCATGCAGTGGTTGCGGTCGATAAATACGATACAGTTGGAAAGGTTGTAGTGGTTCATTGTCATGAAGCCTTCCCAGTTTGAGCCTTCGCCAAGCTCACCGTCACCTGTTACCATATATGTAAGATAGTCTTTCTTGAGTACTCTTGCAGCCATAGCTGTACCGGCAGCAATTGATGCACCGTGGCCGAGTGAACCTGTTGAAGCGTCAACACCTACAACCTTGTTTGAGTCAAGATGCATACCCATCTTTGAACCTGAAAGGTTAAAGCTCTTGAGCATTTCGGGGTCATTGAATCCCTTGTCGCAAAGAACGGGAGCATAAGCAATAGCTGCGTGACCCTTTGAAAGGATGAAACGGTCTCTGTCTTCCCACTGGGGGTCCTCAACCTTGATGTTAAGATATTTGTGATAGAGAACTGTAAGAAGATCCAATACGCTCATACCGCCGCCGATATGACCGCTGCCTGCCCACATTGTTGTCTGAAGAGTAAGCTTACGAAGTTCGAGAGCTTTCTTTTCAAGAGCAAGCCATTCGCTTTTTGAAAGTGGCATAATATTTTCCTCCATATTTTAAATATTATTCTATGTCCCGGGGTACCTGTGTCCGGTACCCCTCGGGCATTAGTTCCTTAAATTAACCGAAGATGTGGGGGTTGTTCTTAGCAACAACGCCGAAAGCTTCTTCAGCAACCTCGATTGTGTGCTTGATGTCCTTGTTTGAAAGAGCAGCATTGATGAAGTGGTTGTGATGGCTTGTGAAGAAGATGCCTCTTGAAACCATTTCAGCAACCCACTGCTGATGAAGCACAAGGCTGTCATCGTTAGCAATTCTGAGATAGAACAGAGCAGGTGCACCTGAAACAACAAGGTCAAAACCGTGTTCCTTACCTGCAGCAACAAGACCCTGTGTGAGCTTTTCGCCCTTTTCCTTGAACATCTTGGGAGTGTCAAGCTCCTTCATCTTGTTGATGTTTGCAATACAAGCTGCAAAGGGCACTGCTGAAAGCCAGTAGGAACCTGTGTATGAAAGTGCGCTCATTGAGCTCTTGAGGAATTCCTTACCGCAGATGGCTGACATATTGTAGCCGTTTGCAAGTGCTTTACAGAAGCAGATAAGGTCAGCCTCAAAGCCGAAGAAGTGGTCTGAACCTGCAAGGTCAAGACGGAAGCCTGCACGTACGTCGTCAATGATAAGAACGATGTCGTTGTCTGTGCAGATCTTTCTTACCTGCTGCCAGAAGCCCTTTTCGGGGAATGCGTTATCGTGGAAGTTACCGTGGTCATAGGGCTGAGCTATGATGCAGGCAATTTCATTCTTGTTTTCTTCAATTGTCTTTTCAAGAAGAGGAATGTCATTCCAGGGAAGCATAATATTGTTTGCAACATCCTCGGGAAGCACGCCCGGATAGTCAATCTTCTGACACCAGGGTGAAACGCCGTGGTAGTAGCCCTTAAACATAATAACCTTCTTGCGGTGTGTGTATGCTCTTGCACACATGATAGCACCCTGAGTAGCATCGTTACCGTTCTTTGCAAAGAATGCCCAGTCAGCAGTTGCAACTGTGTCAACGAGAAGCTCAGCACATTCAACCATAACCTTACCGGGCTGAGTTGTGCAGTTACCGAGAGCTGTCTGCTTTGCTGCAGCAGCGTCAACGTCGGGGTCACAGTAACCCAGTACGTTAGGACCGTATGCACACATATAGTCGATAAACTTGTTGCCGTCAACGTCCCAGATATATGTACCCTTTGCCTTTTCGGCAAACATGGGCCATTTGCTTACGGGGATAAACTGACCTTCTGCGGGGCCGAGATGACCGTAGATACCTGAAGGTATAACTTTTGTAGCTCTGCCAAAAAGCTCTGTGCTCTTATCGTAATTATAAACGGGGAAACTCATTTCTTATACCTCCTTATGCAAGATACAGTGCTACTCTGTCGAGTATTCTGTTTACGTTGTCAATCATGCTTACAAGACCGAACATGCCGATTTTGCCTTCACCTATGCAGGCAACTGCGTTAACCTTGCCGTCGAAAAGGTCTCTTGCAAGACGGATGTCATTGAATTCCATCTTTGAGCGGAAGGTCTCAGGCTTTTCTTTAATTGTAACCATGTGGTGATCTTTAACTCTGATACCTGCACTTACACAGTCCTTGATTGAAACTTCGATGATACCGTCATCAATAAGGCTTGCACTGAAAGTACCTATTGCATCGTTGTTGCCTATCTGTGAAAGAGCAACAGTGATAACATAGAACATAAGCTTTGTGCTTATCTCAAAGAATCTGTCATCCTTAAGATCTTCTTCGCTGGGTCTGAGGTAAGCTGAGAGCTTATCTGTCAGCGGTGTGAACTTATTAAGCAGGAAGCCTATCTTTGAAAAGCCCTTGCAAGGGATAGGTGTAACGGTACCGTCAATAAGACCGTTAAACTTTTCGCATGATGAGAAGGGGAGAAGTACGTCACAGTTTTCTATGCCCTGTTCCATTCTGCATCTGCCGTTTTTGAATGTGATTGTTGCGCTGGGACCGTCTGTAACTGCAAGACCTACAGAAACAGGTTTCTTTGTCTTAACCAGTGCACTGGCTTCGCTGTCAAGCTCGCAAAGATTTTCCAGCGTGCCGAGGATAGCATACATGTTGATATATGCTAAGGTTTTTGCATCTGTCATGGATATTTCCTCCTTTTTTGTGAGCAGCTGCTCACCGTCATATGTGTCAGCCCTCAAGTTATACGATAATATTTTAACAAAATTGAGACTTTATGTCAATGCTTATGGGTGTTTATATATAAAATTTTATAATTTTTTCTTTGAATATTGTTGTTTACAACCAAACTTACAGCCATAAGTGCAGACAGACCGGACATCTATACCGGAAAACACAGCAAAAACCCAACCTGCGGCGGCTCCACTGCCGAATTTCATTCGGCAAGCGACGAAGTCGCGCGAAGCACTGCGTGCTTCTGTGGAGCCGCCTGCCTCTTTATCAGACTAACGGAAATCGTCAGTGAGACCCCTCTGTCAGTAGCGACGAGACTAACAAGAGATAACATATCTCCCCAACCCGAGTCACTAAGGAAAACATCTCATAGCGCCCACGGGAGCGAGCAGAGAGTAAACTGAAGCAGAATCTGTTATATTCAAGGTAGAGAGCGTATAAATACAATAAAGTAGCGGTATCCTTTGAGAAAAGCTGTTTTAAACAGAGCAGTTCGGAAAAGACCCGTTTATAAAGCAGGGAGTAGAAATCGCAAAAATTACCGATAAGCACA
>JAZSPF010000022.1:0-6400 GCA_045537315.1 Acutalibacteraceae bacterium | reverse complement strand
CGAGAAAAATAAGAGAAACTTCAGATGTGCCTATTATTCTTTTGTCTGCCCGTAGTGAGGAGTTTGATATTCTCACCGGCTATGAAAACGGTGCCGATGACTATGTCACGAAGCCATTCAGTCCGGGCATACTTGTCAAGCGTGTTGAGGCTTTGCTCAGGCGAAGCAATCAAAGCACCGCAAACAACTGTGAAAGACAGCTCAGTGAGCTTATTTTCAACGATAAGGCTCATGAGGTGCGACTTGACGGCAGAGAAATTGAACTCACTCTCAAGGAATACAACATACTTAAAAAGTTTCTTGAAGCACCGGGTAGAGTATTCAGCCGTGAGCAGCTTCTCGACAGTGTCTGGGGCTTTGATTTCACGGGTGATGTGAGAACTGTTGACTCACACGTTGCAAGACTCAGAACAAAGCTTGGGGATTGGGGAAACAAGCATCTTAAGACCGTTTACGGAATAGGTTATAAAATTGAGGAAAACTGATGAAAAAGCAAAAGATGAAGTCGCCTGGGAGAAACTTAAAACGAACCTTTTCACTGACTACAACGATTACAGTTCTTTTTCTTGTTTTTCTGTTTACTGTCTTGCAGTTCACGTTTATGGATGATGTATTTCTCCTTGCAACTAAGCTTAATATTGCCGATGTTACTTCGAGAATACAGAAACTGGACTTTTCAGACGAAGCATATAAGGGTGAGCTGTCAGATTACGAGGCGGAATTCAATGTTTATCTTGAAATATATTCGCCGCGAGACATGCTTATTTACACCTCACAGAGTAATGATACTATTTATCAGGGCAGTGATAAGGGCGGTGAATTACAGCCGCGTATAATGAAAATTCTCTCGCGTACGGAAAACAAAGACGGTAGCTATTATGAAATAAGGCGCGAGATGTTCGCTTCGGCGGAATATCTCGTTTACGGCTGTTTTTTCGGCGATGACATGGCAATGGAGGTTTATTACTCCGTTGATGTTATTATAGAAAACGCTAAGACGGCAAGTATCGCTCTTGCGGTGCTTACATGTCTTGTTGTGCTGGTTATTTTTGGCTTTATCACATTCATTTCAAATATGTTTTATATGCCTATAAGGCAGATAAATGCCACAACAAAAAATATGGCTGAACTTGACTTCAGTGAGAAGTGCCGCAGCTACAGAATCAAAGAAATCGATGAGCTGAGTGCAGGCATCAACACTTTGTCTGACACACTCAGCCAAACTCTCGATTCTCTCAAGGATGAAAACCGACAGCTTGAATATGACATTCAGGCTGAGAAAAAACAGGACAAAGCAAGACGCAGTTTCATTGCCAATGTTTCCCACGAGCTTAAGACACCTATTGCCATTATTCAAGGGTACGCGGAAGGCATGAAGCTGGGTGTGGGCTGTGATACCACCGAGGAATTCTGCGATATTATTATTGAAGAGTCCGAGAAGATGAATAACCTTATTATGCGTCTTATGGAATATATGCATTTTTCCTCAGGTGCATATAAAGCAAACCGGAGTGTGTTCAATATCAGTGAGCTTTTAGGTGAAATCATTGAAAGCCGTTCTCTTAAGCTCAAAGAAAAGAACGCAACAGTTGTTTTTGAAATTGACCCATCATTTATTGGCTTCAGTGATACAATTCTCGTTGAGAATATATTTAACAATTATCTTTCAAATGCCTTGAGTCATCTTGATTTTGAAAATGTTATAAGCGTAACGGCTGAGGATATGGGAGACAGCTACCGTGTTAATGTTTTCAATTCGGGCAAACCCATTCCCGGCACGGATATTGAAAACATCTGGCAAGGCTTTTACAGAGCTGATAAATCACACTCAAGAGCCGAAGGCAGATTTGGTCTGGGTCTTTCATTTGTCGCAACTATGCAGGAAATTATGGGTGAAAAGTTCGGCTGTGAAAATGTACCCGGCGGAGTCAACTTCTGGTTTGACATAAAGAAAAATTAAATATCAGGAAAAGGAACTTTTCTGCTTCACTCCCGATATTTGTACTGTAAGAGATAAAAACATTTGACAAAACCGATTTTATACTGTAAAATTTTAAGTGTGATGTGAAATCACAGTGTGCTTAAAAACCAAATTAAAAAAGTGCTTCATTATGTGAGGCACTTTTTAATCTTTTTAAGGAGTGATTTAATGTTAGAAGTCAATTTCCCTTCCGGCGCACGGGAAGTATCGGTTTTCGGTCTGACACAGTGGGATAAGGGACAGAAGCTGTCAGTGTCTTTTGATAATATGCCTGAAAGCTTTCAGGTGCATTTTTCGTCAAGAGGCAGTAACGAAGCGGTTGTTGTTGACGCTTTCAGTGAAAACGGTAAAGCTATTGTAAGCGTACCTGATGAGATGCTCAGTTATGACAGCGACATTCACGCTTGGCTTTATCTGACAGGCGAGAGCAGGGGAGAAACAATAGGCAAAGCTACGCTTTATGTTTACCCGAGACCCAGACCCAAGGGTTATATTGAAGATCTTGTGCCGTCACAGCAGCAGCTCGTAGAAAAAATGATAAGTGAATTTAAGGATAAGCTCCAGCATGTAATGGAAAACGGTGTCAATTCCGATTATGTACCTGAGTATGTGAGAAAAGAGAGCCTTGAAACTGCAAAAAAAGTGCTGGAATGTCAGAACGAAAACACCGTAAGCTTTTTCGCTGCAAGTGACTTCCACTGCGACAATGAGGACTATTACACAGAAAAGGCAATTGAGCATATGTCACAGGCTATGAAAATTATAAGTTCGGTGTGCAATATCGATTTCGCCGTGTGCCTTGGTGACTATATCGCCGACAGAAGCGATAAATCTGTCAGCGACGCTGAGGATGAGTTTCTCAGAGTCAATAGGGCACTTTCCGAAGGCATTGGCGCTATGCCTCAGCTTCGAGCTGTCGGTGCAGAAGATCTGCTTTCTTCTGCATACTACCGTAACGCTGATTATTTTGACTGCAATGAGCTTTATAATCTTGTGGGCAAGTGGTGCAGTGAAGCTGTATTTAATCCTGATGACGTTACAGGCAGTTATTGCTACAGAGACTTTGAAAAGGCGAAGCTAAGAGTAATTTGCCTGAACACCAGCGATTTTAAAAATGATGTTGCAGTAAAGCCCGAAACAAACAAGGCTGAAATCAGCGGTGCTCAGCTGATGTGGCTCTGCAATGCGCTCAATCTCAGCGAAAAAGAAAACAGCAACAGTTGGTCAACTATTGTGGTGTCACATTTTCCCGTAAATTACTACAATAATTTTGCTGCTCTGAGAAATATCATAACTGCATATAATTCAGCAGGCAGTGTTGATTTTCTTGTCGGTGACGGCTCAGAAATCAGCTACAATTTTTCCGGTAAGAACTCTGCTCCTGTTTTGGCCTTTTTTAACGGGGCATTACATAATTTTAAGGTTGGCACTTTGGAAAGAACGAATATTCCTCTTATCGGCATACCTAATGTATGTAACGGCAACAGTAACTATTTTTCAGATGAAAAGTACACCGCCGAAGAAAACCTTATTTACGGCGAGAGTGCCACATGGGAAAAGACGCCCTCAAGCGAAAATGACACATCATTCTGTGTTGTTACCCTTGACAAAAGCCAGGGCAAACTGTTTATGCACTGTTACGGTGCAGGATACGACAGAGAGCTCAGCTTTGATGGTGTCAGTGTCGGACCGAGTGTACCCGATATAGGTGGCGGCGACGGCGGCTCTGACCCCGACGACCCGGGCGACGACAATACAGGCAATGGAAACACAGACAGCGGTGACAGCGGCGGCGCATACACCAATCTTGTGCCTGAAAGTATAGATGATATCGGTGACATATTTAACCGTACAGGCTATATGGACGGAAAATATATTGATGAGGCAGGCGACGAAGCTTCCATTGACGGTTTCACTGTTACCGGCTATATTCCTGCTGTTAACGGTGATACGGTATGTGTCAGAGGCGGCAATTGGTCACCTGCTGACGGCAATACAATTCTCGCTTATGATGAGACCTTCTGTCTGCTGTGGTCAGCAAAGCTCAGCGGTATTGCAGACAATTATTCGGGCATTTCCTATAATGGAGACATTACAGTTTTCAACAGCCTTGAGGTCACTAACGGCAATCTTTCAGATATGGCATATATCCGTGTTTCCTGCAGCGGAAGCGGTGAAAACTTAATTGTCACCGTCAATGAGGACATCACCTCAACGGGCAATTCGGGTACTTTGCCGCCCGTAGTTGAATATGTAAATATTATACCATTTGCCGTTGATGAATCCAGCGACAATTACAACAGAGGCGCAGGCTATATGGATGGCTATGCACTTTGTGCTGACGGCAGTGTAAATGAGACGGAGCCAGACAGCAGTTTTACCCATACAGGCTTCCTCTATGCGGAAATGGGAGCTGTAATAAGACTGAAAGGTTACAACTGGACTGAAGATGACGGCAACTATCTTATTATTTATGACAGCGACTTTATACAGTATTATACTATTGAAATT
The DNA here is from genome assembly GCA_045537315.1 of Acutalibacteraceae bacterium. Classification (GTDB taxonomy): domain Bacteria; phylum Bacillota; class Clostridia; order Oscillospirales; family Acutalibacteraceae; genus UBA6857. The sequence continues at coordinate 1,908 of JAZSPF010000022.1, read as the reverse complement.
CACGGTGAAACAAATGACAGCACAAACGGTATATCCTTCAGTGGCGGAGTGATGACATTTGACACATCCAAGGTTACTGCCGAAAGCTTACCTGACAGCTTCTTTATAAGATTTTCAACCAAAACCTCAGGTGCAAATCTTGTTGCAACCTACAACGAAAATCTCTCATAAAAGTGAGGGCGGCACTCTTTTTGAGTGTCGCCCATAAACTGTATTTTATCCGTCATTTCCTATTTTTGATATAAAGACTTCCTTTGCCCGAAAGGAATGTGCAGACAAGCACAGCCGCAAGAAGATATACGCCGCCCTTAATACCAAACATCTCAAGAGCGATAATCAGTGAAGCCACTGGGCATTTTGTCATGCCGGCAAAAAGACCGGCCATTCCTATTGCACTGCAAAAAGTCGCATCAAGACCCAAAGCACCTGACAGTACACTGCCGAGAGTTGCACCTACATACAGTGTAGGCACTATTTCACCGCCTTTAAAGCCGCAAGCAACGCTTACTAAGGTAAAAATTATCTTATAAGCAAAGCCCATAAACGGTGTATCCTCACCGCTGAATATACTCTCAATAATTTCAATTCCGCCACCGTTAAAGTGCATTGTACCGCTTAGCACCGTGAGAAGTACAACGACACAGCCGCCAACAAAAATACGGAGATAGTCATTTCTTATTCCTCTGAGAGCTATGCGCTCGCTCAGGTGAAGCCCTTTATAAAATATGTAGGTAACTGCAGCACATATCAGGGTCAGAAGCAAAACTTTAAGCGCTGACTCGGCTGTGAACGAGGGAACTGAATTGACGGGAAAACTTTCGGCATGAGTGCCGAGAGAAGCAGAGATGCCCCAGGAAATAAGACTTGAAATAAGGCAGGGGAGCAGCCATAAAGAGCGTTCTTTAAGATTGTGAGTGCGAAGGCCGGTGACTTCCGTGCCGAACACCGCCGCACCAAAGGGCGTACCGAAAACTGCTGAAAAGAAAGCAGACATGCCACAGGCAGAGAGCATTTTTCTTTCACTGTCACTGAGTCCGAAAAGCCTTGACACAACCACCGAGGTGCAGGCGCCAAGTTGAAGGGCAGCACCTTCCTTGCCGCAGGAAGCACCGAAAAGGTGGGAGATGAGAGTGCCGCCAAAAATTGCCGGCGTAACTTGAGCGGGAAGGGGAGCATCGACGTTTATGCTGTCAAGGACATTTATTGTGCCCACGTGCAAAACATGGAGCTTCTTATAAATCAGCACGCTGATAAGCCCTGCAAAAGGCAACAAAAAGATCAGCAAGGGATTGTTATTGCGAATTGACGTGGCATTTGCTATGCACCAATGAAACAGTGCACCCGAAAGACCGCTGACAACGCCGATGAGCAGAATGCTCATAATAATTTTGAGACTGAGTGTCTTTTTTCTTACTGTAGTTTTCATATTCTGACCTCTCAAAAATGATAGACTCATTTTATCATATAAAACACATAAAAACAATAAAAGTATCCTTGGTTTTAGCAAAAATTAAATTTAAGTTTTTTTGTTAAAACTCTTGACAAATATATAGCCTTTTGATATACTATCTCAAGTCAGCTGATGACATGGGCCATTAGCTCAGTTGGTTAGAGCAACCGGCTCATAACCGGTTGGTCCGGGGTTCGAGTCCCTGATGGCCCACCATTTAAATATAGGGGTATAGCTCAGTTGGTAGAGCAGCGGTCTCCAAAACCGCGTGCCGAGGGTTCGAGCCCTTCTGCCCCTGCCATGAAAAGCACTTGCATTAGCAGGTGCTTTTTCAACTAGTGTGCCTCTCGGCACGTGAAGTTTGATTTGCAAGTGAAGTTGCCATTCCGGCAGTGAAATATTCAAAAACTAAATTTCAATTCAGGAGGTAATTTTATGAAATACCGTGAGGATAAATA
>JAZSPF010000166.1:0-5524 GCA_045537315.1 Acutalibacteraceae bacterium | reverse complement strand
GCGGCAGGCGGCTCCACCGCAGAATTTCATTCGGCCCACAGTCACCGCCCGTGACTGTGTAAATCGCAAAGCGATTTAATGGAGCCGCCGAACCTGCAATATATATCCCACTAAATACAAAACCCACCGATTAAATCGGTGGGTGATATTTTATTTGAGATTGTATCTTTCGATATAGTCGTTAATCTTCTGAATAGGATTAAGGAAGGGGCTCACTGAACGGTCATGGTTGAGTGTGTCAATGATAAGTGCCATATACTTAGACATATCAACTGAATAGTACCAATCTCTTGTGAGGAGTTCGGGAGTCTGATAAATAAGGTTTGTAGTGAAAATCTTATCAAAGAGACCTTCCTCATAAGCCTTGTCGAAACGTTCAAGACCGGAGGTGAAAAGACCGAAGGACGAGAATACGAAAATTCTCTTTGCTTTGAGTGACTTAAGCTGCTTGCACACATCAATCATTGAGTCGCCGCTTGAAATCATATCGTCAACAACAATAACATCTTTGCCTTCAACGTTGTCACCGAGAAATTCGTGTGAAACGATGGGGTTTCTGCCGTCAACAACAACAGAGAAATCTCTTCTCTTATAGAACATACCCAGTTCAATGCCGAGAACCTGTGCATAATAAACACATCTGCCCATACCGCCTTCGTCGGGGGAAATCATCATAGTGTTTTCAGGGGTGAACTTGATGTCATTGTTAAGGCTTTTTGCAATTGCCTTAATCATCTGATAGGTGGGTGATACGCTTTCAAAGCCGATTCTGATAGCATTCTGCACTCTGGGGTCGTGTGCATCAAAGGTGATGATGTTGCTCACACCCATGTTTTCAAGCTCCTGCAAAGCCAAAGCGCAGTCGAGTGACTCTCTGGCAGTTCTTCTGTGCTGTCTGCCTTCATAAAGCATAGGCATAACAACTGTGATACGCTTTGCTTTGCCTGCACATGCAGAGATAACTCTCTTGAGGTCAGCAAAATGATCGTCGGGACTCATAGGTACCTGAAGGGGATTACCGTCTTTGTCCTTTATGTTGTACATTTTATAAGTAACATTGTAGTTGAAGCAGTCTGTAATGATGAAAAGGTCATAGCCTCTTATTGACTCGGTGATTACTGCCTTGCCTTCACCTGTTGCAAAACGAGGGAAGTTAGCCTTGATGATATAAGACTCTCTGTGATACCCCTTGAGATGAAGGTTATTATCAGTCTGATTTTCAAACTGAGCACGGCACTCGAGAATCTGATCGCTTACTTTTTCGGCGAGTTCCTCACAGCCTCTCATAGCAATAATGCCGAGTCTGCCCTGAGGAATGGTGTCAAGATATTCTGTAAGTGATGTTGACATATTGAATATACCCCCTGAATTTAACATCTGTTATGCTGTACAATTATATCAATTATATTTTACAATATTCTGCAAAGTTTTCAAGTCATTTTAAGCAAATCTGCTTATAGAATTATAGAAAACATTTATAGCTTATTTTGTGCATTATTACAAAAGTGTCACTAAATATAGCAATTATCTACAGTTATAACAAGAAAATAGTTTTTATCTATCTTATGTATAAGATTATTGATTTCACCAATGAGCTCTTTTTCCGTCAGCTTGTAGCCATGAGGAATTACAATATCGAAAATAAAGTTTGTATGTATCGGTCCTTCCACAACTCTGAAATCGTGTATACTAAGACTCTCGTCAAACTCTTTAATGGTTTTATGCACGAGCTGATAGTATTTCTCGGTTGTTTCGTCATTGGTGACTATCGGGTCCATGTGAATGACAAGCTCAATTCCGAATTTATTTTTAACGAGTCTTTCTATTGAGTCAACAGTGTCGTGAGCTTTGAGCAAATCACCGTCGGCAGATATTTCCGCATGCACACTGGCAAAAATTCTCGTTGCACCGTAGGAATGTATTACAAGGTCATGTATGCCCAGAATATCCTCATGTGACATTATCAATTCCACAAGTTCGTCAACAAGTTCTTTTTCGGGCGGTTTGCCAAGAATAATGCCCACTGACTCCTTAAGGATACCGAAGCCCGAATAGAGAATAAACAATGAAACAACTATGCCCATATATCCGTCTAAGGGGAAATCCGTAAACAGTGAAACAACAAGGGAAATAAGAGTTATGGCTGTTGCTGTTGTGTCGCTTATGCTATCGGTTACAACAGCCGACATGGCAGGTGAATCTATTTTCTTGCCAAGGTAGTTATTGAAAATTGCCAGCCATATTTTACCGCCTATTGAAATAACCAGCACTAAAACTGCAGGTACAGAAAAAACAACAGCCTCCGGATTTCTTATCTTTTCAATTGATGACTTGATAAGCTCATAGCCCATAAGCTCGACTATAAAGCCCACAATTAGAGCGGCCACATATTCGATTCTGCCGTGCCCGAAGGGATGCTCCTTATCCGGCTTCATATTTGCCATTTTGAAGCTGACGAGCGTAATAATGCAGGAAACACTGTCGCTTAAATTGTTAACCGCATCGGCTGTGATGGCTATGCTGTTTGTCATCACACCTATGAGGTACTTGCCGCAGGCGAGCAGAATATTGACTATTATGCCCGTAACACTTCCGAGATAGCCGTATTTTTCTCGTACGGCAGGATTTTTGGTATCCTGATAGTTTTTAATAAAAAGTCTTACTAATAGTTTTGACATATTTGTCACCGATTATTTATTGATAATGTGAACGTCGAGCTGATTAAAGGGAATGTTGATACCGTTTTTATCAAGTGCAAGCTTGACGTTTTCCTGCATAGCAAAGTAAACATCCCAGTATTTGTCAACAGCACACCATACTCTTGCTGTGAGATTTATTGAGCTAGCCTCGTGTGAGCCTACATATACCTCGGGAACAGGATCCTTGAGTACATTTTCGTTTGTAAGAGCAACCTCTTTAATAACTGCCTTTGCTTTTGCAATATCGTCGCTGTAGCTGATTGAGTAGCTCAGATCGACTCTTCTCATATTCTCTGCCGAGTAGTTGATAATATGGTTGCTTGTGATATGTGAGTTAGGGATGGTAATTCTCTTATTATCAACTGTTTTAACAACAGTGTGCATAAAACGTATGTCAGCAACACTGCCTGAAACGCCGTTGAGTTCAACGAAGTCGCCTGTTTTAAAGGGTCTGTTGATAAGAATCTGTATGCCGCTCGCAAACTGAGCAACCGTAGCCTGGAGACCGAGACCGGCCGTTACACCTGCCGCGCCGACTGCGGCAATAAGAGAGCCAACATTTATAAACATCGAGAGTGCAGCCATGATGAAGATAAAATTGATGCCGACAGACACAATTCTTTTAATGAAGTTGTAAACCGAGGGGTCAACATTTCTTGCCTTCATAGCTTTGACAACAAGCTTCTTTGCAAATTTGGCAAGGAAGTAGCCCACAACTACAAGCAAAACCGCGATGATAATGGTGGGCAATTTTGCATAGAATTTTTCGATAATCTGAAGGCTGTCAAGCCATTCAACAATGTTATTGAGCGCTGTGGGTACATCTTCAAACTGACCGTTTTCATCAAGCAGAGGGTTGCTCGTGGTGGTTGCGTCAGTTTGTGCCATCGTCGTTTCGGCGGTAAGCAAAAAGCTTCTGAGTTTAGTTAACATTTTAAAATTCCTCCTGAATTTTTATTCATTTTATAATAACATATTTATATGCTTTTTGCAACGAATGTCCTCAAATTACTTGACAAAAAATGAAAATTTACTATAATTTGAAATTGAAAATCAGTTTCATTTTGAGGTGATGTTATGCAAAGAACAACCTACAACACAAAACAAAAGCAGATAATATTCGAATTTATGCTTGAAAATAAAGAGAAACTTCTCACCTGTGACGAAATCGGTGATGCCCTCAAGAATTCGGGTACGCCCGTGGGAAAAGCCACGTTATATCGCTTTCTCGATGCTTTGGTGTCTTCCGGGGACGCGAGAAAACTGAGTGATGACAACAAGAAAAGTGCCGCCTATCAGCTTCTTGATAAAGGTATGAACTGTGCAGGTCATATGCACCTTAAATGCACACAGTGCGGCGAGCTTCAGCATCTTGGCTGTGAGTTTATGCACTCAGTAGGTGAACATATTTTTAATCATCATAACTTCAAAATTGATAATGCAAAGACAGTTATTTACGGCATTTGTAATAAATGCACCGTGAAGGCAGGTGTATGATATGTCACTTATAAGCTGTAAAAATGTTTTTCTCAGCTATGACAATAATTATGTTGTTGAAAATCTCAGCTTCAATGTTGAGGCAGGGGATTATCTCTGCATAGTAGGAGAAAACGGAAGCGGTAAAAGCACTCTTGTTAAATCGATACTTGGGCTTAAAGAAACTGCAAGCGGTCATCTTCATATGGGTGACGGCTTAACATCAAAGCACATCGGTTATCTGCCTCAGCAGACAACAGCACAGCGTGATTTTCCTGCAAGCGTGTGGGAAGTGGTGCTTTCGGGTTGCCTTACAGGCAAAAACGGAGGAATTTTTTTCAGCAAAAAGCAAAAATCCATTGCTCTTGAGAATATGGAAAAGCTTGATATCCTGCCTCTAAAAAACAAATGCTACCGCGAGCTTTCGGGAGGTCAGCAGCAAAGGGTGCTTCTTGCAAGAGCACTTTGTGCCACGGGCAAGCTCTTGCTGCTCGATGAGCCTGTGACAGGTCTTGACCCAATTGTTACGGCTGAATTTTATGCCCTCATAAAAAAGATAAATAAAGAATTCGGCATAACGGTTATTATGGTGTCACACGATTTGCTCACGGCAGTCAGCACTGCAAGTCATATACTGCACATTAAAAAGACAGACAGCTTTTTCGGCACAACGGCAGAGTACTTTGAAAGTGATATCTATAAGACATTTTCGGGAGGTGTCTCCTTATGATGCAGACTCTTGAAATTCTATTTTCTCAGCAGTTTCTTATAAGGGCACTTGTGGTCGGTGTGCTCGTTTCACTGTGCTGTGCACTTCTGGGTGTCAGTCTTGTGCTTAAACGTTTTTCAATGATTGGCGACGGACTTTCCCATGTTGGCTTCGGAGCCATGGCAATAGGAGCTGCCGCAGGTGTAGCACCTTTATATTTTGCGCTGCCAATAGTTGTTATTGCCGCCTTTTTACTGCTTCGCATGAGTGAAAAAGGTAAAATAAAAGGTGATGCCGCAATCGCACTCATATCAACGGGCGCTCTTGCCGTGGGTGTTATGGTCACATCCATGACAACGGGAATGAATGTTGATATTTACAACTATATGTTCGGCAGTATCCTGACAATGAGTGAGGGCGATGTTGTTATAACCTCGGTACTGTCCGTTGTTGTTATACTTCTTTTCGTGATATTTTATAATGAAATTTTCGCTGTTACCTTTGATGAGAGCTTTGCCAGGGCTACGGGTACAAAAACATCACTTTACAATATGCTCATATCCGCATTGACAGCAGTTACAATAGTTATCGGCATGAAAATGATGGGTACACTGCTTATTTCGTCACTGATTATTTTCCC
>JAZSPF010000055.1:0-7994 GCA_045537315.1 Acutalibacteraceae bacterium | reverse complement strand
AAATATCAGAAACAAAGTCAGACCGCCACTAAGTATTGCCGCGCCTATTTCCTCATCGGCCATAGTCACTTTTGTAAACATAGCCGCTAAAGCTGCAAGCATTATATAGAAAACTATTCTGTAGTCAAAAGCAAAACTTTTTTTCATCTTTTTCTCCTTGTGTTATTCTTTCACTTATTATATAACAAAAAGCAGACTCCTTCAAGGGTATTCTAAATATTATATCTCTATTATTCTCGGCGGGATAAAAAACAAAGAGACGCGAGTTTCACCCGCGTCCCGATAAAATCATTATTTTTATTATGCCCTCGCCGGGCAGGCATTCTTTTTGCTGGCGCGGAAAAAGAATCAAAAACGCGCTGATGCTTAGTCACTGATTTTACTCAGGAATGCCTGCAGTCTTTCTGTCTTGGGATTATTTATAATCTCCTCTGCCTTGCCTTCCTCTGCAATTACACCGCCGTCCATAAACACAATGTAATCACTTACCTCTTTGGCAAAGTTCATCTCGTGAGTAACAATAACCATAGTCATATTGCTCTTTGCAAGCTCTCTGATAACCTTGAGAATTTCACCCGTAAGCTCAGGGTCAAGGGCTGATGTGGGCTCGTCGAAGAAAAGAATCTTCGGCTCAAGCGCCATGGCTCTTGCAATTGAAACTCTCTGCTGCTGACCGCCCGAAAGCTCGCAAGGGTAGTTGTTAATCTTGTCACTGAGTCCCATATCAGAAAGAAGCTTGAGTGCCTTTTCTTCAATTTCGGCTAAAATCTGCTTCTTATTCTGCTTGTAGTCGGGTCTTTCCTTTGCCTTGAGCTTCACGGCAAGAGTCACATTGTCAAGCACGTTATATTGCGGGAAAAGATTGAACTGCTGAAAAACAAGACCGATCTTTAGCTGCTTTTCTCTTGTTTCCTTTGCCTTTTTCTTTGAATGGTCGTCACCGTCAAAAATCACATCGCCGTCAACGGTAATTTTGCCGCTGTCTGCCGTTTCAAGGAAGTTTATGCAGCGAAGAAGTGTTGTCTTACCGCTGCCCGATGAGCCGATAATTGACAGCACCTCACCCTCATTAAGTGAGAAGGAAACGCCTTTGAGTACCTCAGTTTTGCCGAAGCTTTTTTTGATATCTTTAACTTCAAGTATTGCCACTGCATTTCCCTCCTTATGCCTTGAAATAGCTGAGTTTCTTCTCTATCTTGCCGAAAACAACAGTGAGAAGTCCGTTGAACACGAGATAGAAAAGACCTGTGTAGAAAAGGGGCCAGAGAAGACCGTCTGTTCTTATGAAAATTTCACTGTTCCAGATAACCTCATAAACTGAGATTGTTCTTGCAAGTGAGGTGTCTTTAACAAGTGTAATAATTTCGTTGCTCATAGGCGGAATGATGCGCTTGATAACCTGAAGAAGCACTACCTTAAAGAAGGTCTGGCTCTTTGTCATGCCAAGCACCTGACCTGCCTCATACTGTCCCTTGGGTATGCTCTCAATGCCGCCGCGGTAAATCTCTGAGAAGTAGCAGGCGTAGTTGATAACAAAGGACACAATAACAGCCGTAAAGCGGTCAAAGCATTCCCATGTTGCGAGCCACTGAACAAGAGGATTTGTACTCTCAAGCTGACTTGCCCATGCACCAATCAGACCGGGGCCGTAGAAAATTACAATTAGCTGCAGCATCAAAGGAGTACCTCTGATAACCCACACAAGACCCTTTGAAAGCACCTTCAGAGGCCTCCACTTGCTCATTGAGCCAAAGGCAATAACAAGACCTAAGGGCAGTGCAAAAAGGAGTGTTAGGGCAAATATTTCAAGTGTTTTTCCGAAGCCTTCCATAAGGCTTTGTGTAACATTCCAGAACATATCTTTTACCTTTCTTAAATCCCGAATACCGATTGAAAGACAGAAGGCTGTTGCACCTTCTGTCTTCTTGGTACGCTATAGTTTTAATTAGTCAGCAAGGTTGAGGCTGTACTTATCAGCGATTGCCTGAAGTGAGCCGTCTGCCTTCATTTCAGCCATAATCTTGTTGATTTCTGCTGTAAGGTCTGAGCCTTCACGGCAAGCAATACCGTATTCTTCTGTTGAAAGCTCAAGGCCGTATGCAAGGTTAGCATAGGATGTGCCTTCACCTGTCATTGACTTAGCCATTGTGATGTCGATAACGCAAGCATCTGCAACACCGCTTGATACTTCAAGAAGTGCCTTTGACTGGTCAAGAACACCTGTTACATTCTTGCACTCTAAGTCCTTAAGTACGTTTTCACCTGCTGAGCCTGCTTCAACTGCAAAGCTGAGGTCTTTAATGCTGTCAACTGTTGTGAAATCAGCAATCTTATCCTTCTTCATAACAAGAACCTGAGCGTTCTTTATGTAGGGATCTGAAACGCTTGAGTTAGCAAGAGCTTCGTCAGTGATTGTCATACCGTTCCATACGCAGTCGATTGTCTTTGCATCAAGCTCCTGGAACTTTCTTGTCCATTCAATGATGAAGAATTCGGGTTCAACGCCGATCTTCTCACAAACAGCTTCTGCAAATTCTGTGTCAAAGCCTGTGTATTCTGTCTTAGCTTCATCAGCATAGTAGTTCATGGGTTCATAGATTGTGATACCGATAACCATTTTGCCTGCTTCTTTAATAGCAGCAAGGTCTTCAACTACCTTGGGCTCGTCGTTTTCATTGTTTTCTTCTGTACCGTCTGTAGCTTCTACATTACTTGTAGGACCCTTATCTTGAAGGACATCATCACCGTCGTTCTTGTCGCCGCAAGCTGCAAGGCCGAAGCAGAGAACTACCACAAGTACCGCCATAATAATGGCAATTGTTTTCTTTTTCATATTGATTACTTCCTTTCGGGATTTGATTTAAGTGACTTTTTATCACTTTAGCGTGGTAATATATTAGCACATTACTGTGATAATGTCAATAGTTTAACTGCAAAAACAAAATCGCCGAAATAATGTGGATTATAATTGCATCTGAGGCGGTTTTTTTGTTGACAGCAAGACAAAATTCTGCTAATATTATTGTATGGGCTTTTTGCAAATTTTGTTTTTGCTCAAGTCCCCACAGGAATAGTAAAAATATTTTTAAAGGAGAATATTTCAATGGCAAACATGGAAAAACTCGACCCGAAATATGAGGCGCTGTTTACCCCGTGGAAAATCGGCAATGTGGAAATCAAAAACCGTATTGTTATGTGTCCTATGGGCGGTACTTCTCTTTTCGGCTGGTTTGAGCTGACAGGCTGCGGCTTTGATAAGGAAGCTGCAAAACTCTTCCTCGAACGCGCACAGAACAATGTAGGTCTTATCATCCCCGGTATCGCTCCCCTTCGTGACACCTTCTGGGGCAAATGGCTCTGGCAAAACCCCAAAATGTTTGAGGAACTGAAAGTCTTTATGGACGAAATCCATAAGACAGGCGCAAAGCTCTTTATTCAGCTCACCGCAGGTATGGGCCGTTCATGGGCTATCACCGAGCTTATCGGACCTCTTCACAAGAATAAGATTACACGTGCTATCATCAAGCCTATTATTGACACAAGTCACGAGCTTGCTTCACCCAGTGCACAGCCTGCACGTTGGGCTCCCGACATTATCTGCCCCGAAATGACAAAAGAGCAGATTCACGAAATCATCGAAGCTTTCGCTAAGACAGCCAAGCTCTGTAAGGATGCAGGCGTTGACGGTGTTGAGGTTCACGCTGTTCACGAAGGCTACCTTCTTGATCAGTTCTCCATTGAATTCTTTAATAAGCGTACTGACGAATACGGCGGCAGCTTTGAAAACCGCTACCGTTTTGCTGCTGAAGTTGTTAAGGCTATCAAGGAAAGCTGCGGTCAGGATTACCCCGTATCACTGCGTTACTCAGTTGAGTCAAAGATGAAGGGCTTCCGCGAAGGCGCAATGCCCGGTGAAGATTACGAAGAAGTTGGCCGTAACATGGCTGAATCAGAGAGAGCCGCTAAGTACCTTCAGGACGCAGGCTATGATATGCTCAATGCCGACAACGGTACATATGACTCATGGTACTGGGCGCATCCTCCTATGTATATGCCTCAGAACTGTAACCTTGACGACGTAGCTCACATTAAAAAGTTTGTTGATATCCCCGTTGTATGCGCAGGCCGTATGGAACCCGATGCAGGTGCCGAGGCTGTTGCCGCAGGCAAGATTGACGGCGTAGGTGTTGCACGTCAGTTCCTTGCAGACCCCGCATGGATTACAAAGATTATCGAAGACCGTCTTGAGGATATCAAGCCCTGCATCTGCTGTCACAGCGGTTGCTTCAACTTCTCCTCAGCTAAGGGTCACTACAACACTCAGGACCTTACCGATACAATGGGTCTTGCACGTTGCGCAATCAATCCCCTTACAATGCAGAGCAAAAAGTACAAAATCGTTCCTGCTAAGAAGCAGAAGAAGGTTGCAGTCATCGGCGGTGGTATCGGCGGTATGGAAGCAGCTATTCTTCTGGCAAAGCGCGGCCATAAGGTAACTATCTATGAAAAGAGCGACAAGCTGGGCGGTGTATTCATTGCAGCAGCAGCTCCCTCATTCAAAGAGAAAGACAGAGACCTTATCAAGTGGTATATCCGTGAAGTTTCAAAGCTTCCCATCGAAGTTAAGATGAACACTGCAGTTACAGATATCAATGCTCTCGGCGCTGACGAGGTTATTATCGCAACAGGTGCCACAGCTAAGAGAATTCCCGTTAAGGGTGCAGACACAGCTATCGAAGCTGTTGACTATCTTCTCGGCAACAAAGAGGTTGGCGAAAATGTTGTTATCATCGGCGGCGGTCTCACAGGCTGTGAAATTGCTTATGACCTCTTCCTTCAGGGCAAGAAACCCGTTATCGTTGAAATGCAGGACGACCTTATCACAACTAAGGGCATCTGCCTTGCAAACACATCCTTCCTTCGTGACTGCTTCAAGACAAATAAAGTACCCGTACACCTTGAAACAGGTCTTACCGAAATCGTTGACGGCGGCGTTATGGTTAAAGACAAGAACGGCAAGGTCTTCAAGATTGATGCTGACTCAGTTATCATGTCAGTAGGTTATAACCCTGCTCCCATTGCTGAAAAGTCAAAGCACGTTCACATTATCGGTGACGCTAAGGCTGTAGGCAACCTCAGAACAGTTATCTGGGGCGCTTGGGACGTAGCTATGAAGATATAACAAAATCAGAAAGGAGTATGTTTGTGTTTAAAAAATTTACTTCTCTTCTGATTGTTGCCCTTATAATTATCGGTTGCTCTTCTTTTGCCGGTGCAACCCGGGAGGAAGCTTACGGCTTCGGTAAATATGACCACGTTTTTATTGTCGGTATCGACGGAGCGGGTGCCGCTTTCAGAGATGTTGAAACTCCGTGTTTTGACAGAATCTTTGCCGACGGTGCAGTGCGTTATGATGCCCACACTGAAAATATAACCATCAGCGCACAAAACTGGGGTTCTATACTTACGGGTGTTTCCTGCGAGACACACGGTCTTACCAATAAGATATGTGAAACAACAGAACGAAGCTCCGATGAGGGTTTTAACTCTATCTTTTATTATGCAAGAGAGAAATATCCCGAAGCTGAGCTGGTTTCCTTCAATAATTGGTCGGCAATTAACAAAGGAATAATCGAAAACGATATCAATGTCACAAAAATCAGTGCAAGCGGCGATTCCCTTGTAACAGACAGAATTGTAAGCTACATAGGCGAAGGCAACAAGCCGAAGCTTATGTTCGTTCAGCTTGATGATGTTGACCACGCTGCTCACTCCTACGGCGGATTCAGTGAAAAATATTATGCAGCTCTGCGTGTTGCAGATACATACATCGGCAGAATATATGATGCTCTCACTGAGGCAGGCCTTATGGAAAACGGTCTTTTTATCATTGTTGCAGACCACGGTGAAACACATAACGGTCACGGCGGCAACACACCCGAGGAAAGCTCAGTGGTAGTTGCCGTTCAGGGCAAAACAGTAAACAGTGCCACCCTCGGTGAAGATGTAAGAAACCGTGATGTTGCAGCAATAGCACTTCATGCCCTCGGAATTGAACAGCCGTCACATATGACAGCTGCCCTGCCTGAAAATCTTTTCGCCAAGGATGCAGAGTCCGAAGCTCAGCCCTGTGAATATTGCAACAGTGTGCACGAAAACTTTTTTGATGAGATTGTATGCATCTTTATCAGAATAGCTCAGTTTTTCAGCGAATTATTCAAATAATCAATAATCAGATAAAAAAGAAAGGAGTATTTTCCCATGGAATATAAAATGATTCTCACCCCGGAAGAAGAAGCCATACTTAACGGCTCCCAGGGTGAAACAATGGCAAAGGTTATCAAAACCCTCATTCTCTACGGTGAAACCTTCGGTGCAAAGCGCTTCGTTGAAGTTACTGCTCCCGGTCACCTTGTAACAAGCTTCGGCATCTCAGTTCTCAGCCCTGTTTTCAACATCACACAGGAGCTTATTGACGCAGGTCTCAAGGCAAAGGCACCCTTCACTGTTGACCCCCGTCCTATCGACTATGCAAATGTAAAGTGCAATCCTATTGAAAAGCTTATCTTCTCAAAGATTCTTTACGGTATGCAGGATAAATATGAAGCACAGCTCAGAAAGCTCGGTCTTAAGGATAAAAACGCTTTCACCTGCGCTTGCTATCTTGACGATGTAGGCAACACACCCAAAAAGGGCGACATCCTTTCATGGGCAGAGTCATCAGCCGTTGTTTATGCAAACTCAGTTATCGGTGCAAGATGTAACCGTAACTCAGGTATCATTGAGCTTTTCGGTATGATTCTTGGCAAGGTACCCGAATTTGACCTTCTCACAGACGAAGGCAGAAAAGCTAAGTGGATTATCGAAGTTAAGACAAGCAAAAAGCCCGAAGCTCAGGTTCTCGGCTCAGCTATCGGTCTTAAGGTTATGGAAGACGTACCCTTCATCAGAGGCCTTGATAAGTTCATCGGCACAGAGCTTGACGACGCAACCAAGTCATACCTGAAGGATATGGGCGCCGCAACAGCTTCAAACGGTGCTGTTGGTCTCTATCATGTTGAAAACCTCACTCCTGAAGCAGTCGAGTTTGGCGAAGAAATCATCAACAAGGATGCTAAGGTTTATGTTATCGACGATGCAGAGCTTGAAAGAGTTAAGGCTTCCTATCCCGTTATGTGGAAGGATCCCAATGGCAAGCCTGACCGCTGCTTTATCGGCTGTCCTCACCTGACATTTGCACAGCTTGGTGAGTGGACCGCTAAATTTGAGGCAGAGCTTAAGAAGCAGGGCAAGTCAAAGGTTGGTATGAACACAATTATGACAACTGCTCCCGACACACTTGAAGCATTCAAGGCTAAGGATAAGGCAAATTATGACAAGCTTGTTAAAATGGGCATTCACCTGACAAGCATTTGTCCGCTTATGTATATGAATAATCCTCTCTGCGGCAAGAAGAATGTTATCACAAACTCAAACAAGCTTCGTACATACACAACTTCAAGATACTACACAGATGCTGAAATCTGTGAAATCGCAGTAAAGGGGGATATATAAGCTATGGCAAGAGAATTTAAAGGTCGCCCCGTAATCGCAGGCGAATGCACAGTAGAAGCAGTTGTTTCCCGTCAGGGCTTCAACACTCTGGCATCTTTCCAGAAGAGTGCCCTTGCAAGAAAGAAGGAGACAATCGTTTCTGACCAGAACAACTCCGATCTTTTCGGCAAGAATATCACAGGCAAGGCTCTTTGCCTTCCTCAGACCATCGGCTCAACAACAGGCGGTATGGTTATATACACTGCAACAGCACTGAACATCCACCCCAGAGCAATGCTTTTCTCAGAGCCTATTGACTCCCTTGCAGCTGCAGGCGTTATCCTTGCTGACGTGTGGACAAACGACACAATCACAGCTGTTGACAATCTCGGCCAGGAATTTCTTGACTATGTTCAGGACGGCATGAAGGTTGAAATCAAGATGGACGGCACTGTTATTGT
>JAZSPF010000052.1:0-13922 GCA_045537315.1 Acutalibacteraceae bacterium | reverse complement strand
ACTTCTTTCAAATTCATCGGCAAACTTAGCATAAAGCTTATCAATATCCGTAAGTGCCGCCTCACCCAGAATAACCATAAGCTCCTTACAGTCCTTTCCTCGTGCATAAGCAGAGAAAAGCTGATTCATAGTGTCTCTATGGTCTTCTCTTGTTTTGCCTTCACCGATACCCTTATCCTTAAGTCGTGAGAGTGAGGGAAGAACATCAATAGGAGGCACAACGCCCTTTCTGTGAAGCTCACGGGAAAGAATAATCTGACCCTCAGTGATATAACCAGTAAGGTCGGGAATAGGATGAGTCTTGTCATCCTCAGGCATTGTGAGAATCGGAATAAGTGTGATACTACCCTTCTTGCCCTCTTGTCTGCCTGCTCTCTCATAAATTGAAGCAAGGTCAGTATACATATAACCGGGGTAACCTCTTCTGCCGGGAACTTCTTTGCGTGCGGCTGAAACCTCACGAAGTGCATCGGCATAGTTAGTGATATCCGTTAAGATAACAAGCACGTGCATACCCTTATCAAAGGCAAGGTACTCTGCCGCCGTAAGAGCCATTTTCGGTGTAGCAATTCTCTCAATCGCAGGGTCATTTGCAAGGTTTGAGAACATAACCGTTCTGTCAATTGCACCTGTTTCCTTAAAGGACTGCACAAAATAGTCTGACTCCTCAAAGGTGATGCCCATGGCGGCGAAAACTACAGCAAATTCCTCATCTGTACCGCGTACTTTAGCCTGACGGGCAATCTGTGCGGCAAGCTCTGCGTGAGGCAGACCCGAAGCCGAGAAAATGGGAAGCTTCTGACCTCTGACAAGAGTGTTAAGTCCGTCAATGGCACTGATACCTGTCTGAATAAACTCCTGAGGGTAGCGTCTTGCGGCAGGGTTCATAGGAACACCGCCAACATCCATTCTCTTTTCAGGGATAATTGAAGGGCCGCCGTCAATGGGTCTGCCGAGACCGTCGAAAACTCGACCGAGCATATCTTCGGAAACGGCAAGCTCCATCTGTTTGCCTAAAAATCTGATTTTGCTGTCGGCAAGGTTGATGCCTGCACTGCTCTCAAAAAGCTGAACGAGAACGTCTGTGCCGTTGATTTCAAGGACTTTGCATCTTCTGCGCTCGCCGTTTTTAAGTTCGATTTCACCAAGCTCGTTGTAGGAAACACCCTCAACACTTTTAACAAGCATAAGAGGACCTGCAACCTCGCTGATGGTTCTGTATTCCTTAGGCATCAGCTTCGCCTCCTTCTGCCTTAGTCTGCTCAATGAGCATAGATGTAATTTCACTGAATTCTTTTTCAGTGTCTTCTTCTTTGATATATTTAAATCTGCCGATTTTTTCTCTTACGGGAAGCTTTACAATTTCTTCAATGTCAGCACCCTTAGCGAGTGCCTCCTTTGATTTTTCATAATACTCAGTGACGAGCTTCATCATCATATATTGCTTGTTTGCTGAGGTGTAGGTATCTGTTTCATGGAATGCGAGCTGGTGAAGGAAGTCTTCTCTTATTGAGCGTGCAGCTTCCATTTTAAGTCTGTCGCCTGCTGAAAGGGCATCCATACCAACGAGCTTGACCATTTCTTCAAGCTGTGCTTCCTCTGAAAGCAGGGCGATAATCTTGCCTCGAAGTGTAGTCCACTCTTCATTGACATTTTCATTAAACCACTTGCCGAGGGAGTTTGCATAAAGTGAATAGCTTGTAAGCCAGTTGATTGCGGGGAAATGTCTCTTGTACGCAAGAGCTGAATCAAGACCCCAGAAAACCTTAACAATACGAAGGGTTGCCTGACTGACAGGCTCGGAAATATCACCGCCTGCAGGTGAAACTGCACCGATAACACTAAGGGAGCCTTCTCTGCCCTCTTTGCCCAGAGTGATAACTCTGCCTGCTCTCTCATAGAACTGTGCTAGTCTGCTGCCGAGATAAGCGGGATAGCCTTCTTCACCGGGCATTTCTTCGAGTCTGCCCGACATTTCACGAAGAGCCTCAGCCCAACGTGAGGTAGAATCCGCCATAAGGGCAACATTATAGCCCATATCACGGAAGTATTCCGCAATTGTAATACCCGTGTAAATTGAAGCCTCACGGGCCGCAACGGGCATATCGGAGGTGTTTGCAATAAGCACCGTTCTTTCCATAAGTGATTTGCCCGTGTGAGGGTCAATCAGCTCAGGAAATTCATTAAGTACGTCTGTCATTTCGTTTCCGCGCTCACCGCAACCGATATAAACAACTATATCTGCGTCTGCCCACTTTGCAAGCTGATGCTGTGTAACAGTTTTACCGCTTCCGAAGGGTCCGGGAATAGCAGCAACACCGCCCTTAGCTATTGGGAAAAGTGAGTCAACCACTCGCTGACCCGTAACAAGAGGTCTGTCGGGTGAGAGTTTTTTATTATAGGGTCTGGGCACACGAACAGGCCACTTCTGTGTTATGCCTACACCGTGCTCAACACCTTTTTCGTCTATAACGATAGCTACAACATCCTCTGCCGTGCAGGTACCGCCCGTGATTTCCTTAATGATACCGCCGAGCTTCGGTGAAAGCATAATCTTATGGCGTACTACATCAGTTTCCTGCACATAGCCGATAACATCACCGCCATAGACTCTCTCGCCAATTTCCACTGAGGGCTCAAAAACCCACTGTTTCTCTCTGTCAAGAGCAGGCACATTTATACCTCTTGTAAGGTTATTGCCTGCAACCTTCATAATTTCTGTCAGAGGTCTCTGTATACCGTCAAAGATGTTGCCTATAAGTCCGGGGCCAAGCTCAACGCTGAGAGGCTCATAAGTGGAAACTACCTTTTCACCTGTGCGAAGACCTGAGGTTTCTTCATAAACCTGTATCGAAGCCCTGTCGCCGTGCATTTCGATAATTTCACCTAAAAGTCCCATTTCGCTGACACGGACAACATCAAACATATTTGCCTGCTTCATGCCCGAAGCCACAACGAGGGGACCCGATATTTTAGTTATAACTGCATTATTCATATTATCACCTTAATCAATCTGAGAGCCTACTGCCCTTTCAATAGATTTTAACACACTGCTCATACCCTCGCCGGTGTTGCCTGTTACACCGGGAATGAGAATTATTGCAGGCACTGTTTCCTTTGAATATTTATCAATTAAATCCTGTGTTTTTTCGGCAAGTGCCTCAGTTATAAAGATAACCGCATAGTCCTGCTTTATGAGGCTTTTGAGAGTTTCTCTGCCTTCCTCTTCACCGAAAACAGGGAAAATTTCCATACCGATAGATGAAAAGCCGTATACGCTTTCTCTGTCGCCTATAACTGCGATTTTATACATATAAAGCTCTCACCCTTTCTTTTATTCCGTCTTCACTCAGACCTGCTCTCAGGGCAGTGAGTATAATTCTCACACTCTTTATTTCAGTGAGCTTACCGTAATAATAGGCACACACCGGGTCAAAGCCGAAAGACTTAAACTTTGCCTTTTTAATAAGGCTGATTATTTCGTCATCACACTTTTTTTCATAGTCGGCAGAGCTTCGCACATAGGTTTCACTAAGAGCCTTGTATGAGGTTTTTCCCAAATATTCACTCAGCTCTTTTTCACCTGCGAGTGTAGCTTTTATAAGGGAGTCTCTGTCAAGGCTGCAGCACTCACCTATTGCCAGTGACACAAAGTCCTTGCCTTTTTTTGCCTTAGCACAGCGAAAAGCCGTTTTAATATTAGCCGTATCGCATACAAAAGCACAAACCTCTCCCAAAAGTGAGTTTTTATTACAGACGGAGTATTCCTTTAAGACATTCACCGCCACCGCATCTATTATAATATCCGCATTTTGTCCGTTTTCCGTAAGACAAGCCGCCTTATAGCTTTTTTCGGCACACTCACCCATTACTCCGCCGATTTTGCGAAACTCGTGTGAGTTCACATTTTCAGTTAAAGCGGCGGTGTCGAGGGTTGTGGGATAGACGTAATACCGGGACGCGTCCGCAGAAGTGAAATGGCATTTGACAGCCGCCTTTATGTTAAAGAAATCATTGACGGTGCAAAGCACTTTAAGCTCGTTTTTATCGGGCACACACTCCGAGAGAAGCTCCCAGAGAAGTTTATTCTGATAAGCTATACACTCACCGATTTTTTCTTCGGCGGTAATCCACTTCTTTTCCCGTAAAAATGCCAGCGCGTTTTCGTAACTGCCACTGCTGCAAAGGCTGTCGATGTCTTTTTTTGTGAGCATATATTTCTCGTTTGCACGAAGTCTCGCCACGCAAAAAGCATAATCTGTGTCTCTCATCTTATGCCCTCCGTATCAAAACAGCGCCGTGCTGAGCATATCCTTGAGGCTGTCCATATTTTCATCAAAAACTGCCTTTAAGGTGCAGTTGATTTCAATATCGCCGTAGCTCAGAATAAATCCGTTTTCAATGTCGGCAGGTGTAGTGCTGATGTGCACTGCGCCCTTTTCATATATTTCGGAGTTTATGCTCATTTCAAAATCGTCGGGAAGTCTGCCTATATCGTAACCGCTAAGGTGCATTTCACACTCGCCCGTCTGCACATTTTTAATGCAGAGCTTTTTAAGCATAGCAAAATACTCCTCATCGGAAAACTTCTCAATTTCAAGATAAGCGGCAGATATAATATCGTTAAGTATGGCGTTTCTGATTTCAAGATATCTGTTTCTTGTTATGGACTCTGCCGTGCTTTTTGAAACTGCCTGCTTTCTCACAGCGGTCTTTTGTGCGTCAGTGAGGATTTTGTCACTTTCCTGTTTTGCCTTGGCTCTTGCCTCGGTGATGATTTCCTTAACCTCAGCAGATGCCTGTTTTAATATTTCATCGCAGTTCTTCTGCGCTTCTGCGAGAATTTTTTCAATTATTCTGTCAAGACCTGTCATGAAGCTCTCTTCATCTCCTTGTCCTAAAATTTTCTTTCCTTATCAGCCGAGTGTAATATTGTTAACAGCGATGAAGGAAACAAGAAGAGCAAGAACTGCATAGGTCTCAACAAGAGCAGACATTGTCATACCTTTGGTAAGCTCTGTGGGCTTTTTTGCAATAAGTGAAACACCTGAAGCGGCTACTCTGCCCTGATAAATAGCTGAGAAGTAACCTACAAGTGCAATTGGCATTGAGGCGGCAAACATTGCCACGCCCTGCTGCCATGTCATTGCCACAGGGTTTCCGCTTAAAAGACCTGTCTTAATGAAAACCATAAGCGCGATAAGGAAGCCGTAAAGGCCCTGAGTACCGGGGAGAATCTGCAGAATAAGCACTCTACCGAACATTGAGGGATCTTCTGAAAGAAGACCTGCACCTGCTTCACCAACAAGACCAACACCCTTTGCAGAGCCTACGCCTGCAAAACCGGCAGCAAAGGCTGCACCTAAAATTGCTAAGAAAAGACCGAGATTATCCATATTTATTTTCCTCCTTGATTGTAAAGAATTTTGAATTGATTTTAAAAGGTGTAAATGTTCTGCCCGAGCCCTCATAGAATTTTGAGAAGAACTCAACATACTGAAGTCTGCCCGTATGAACATAAGTACCGATAAGATTTATTGCAATATTTACCGTGTGTCCGAAAATAAAAATTATTATAAAGAACACTATATTGCCCATCATTGCACCTAAAAGATTTATTACGTTTGCAATAACACCTGTTACGAGACTCAGCGCAAGAAGTCTTGAATAGGAAAGTATATCACCAAGATAACCTGAAGCCGCATTATAAAGTCCGTAAAGGCCGCCGCCCAGCTTACCTAAGATATTCTTTGAGCTTCTGCCTGCGGTGAGAACTATAAGCACTGCACCAACAGCAAGAATTTTAATGCCGGCAGATTTGATATTATCAGGTATTGTTGTGAAGAAGCCTGCACCAACAATTGCGAAGCCTACAACAAAGACCATAACAGGTAAGGTGTCGCAAACGGCACCTATATAGTTTTTATCCCTTATGAGCATATAGCCTCTTATGAGAAGTCCTGCAAAAAGATGAAGTATACCAAACAGGAAGCAGTAAAGAAGAAGCTGAATACTGTTTGTCATGGGATCCATCCATATTGCAAGTGAGGGCACATCCGTCATACCTAAAAAGGTTTTGCACACCGTAGGAATCAGATCGCCGAAGAAGCCTCCGAACATAGCACCCCAGAAAACTGTTGCAATGCCGCAGTACAATATCATGTCAGCCGACTTTTTAAAGTTGCCCGTAGCCTTAAGCTTCTTTTTTGCGAAGATTGCGGCTATAACCATTAAAAGTCCGTATCCCGCATCGCTGAGCATAAGACCGAATAATGCATAGTAGAAAAATGACATGACAGGGTTGGGGTCAACATCTTTATTTGACGGTGGCGAATACATATTCGTCACGCTTTCAACACCTGCGGCGAAACTGTTATTTTTCAAAAGCACAGGAACATCTTCATTGTCATAATCGGGTTCATAAATCTCCATCTGTGCTTTATAGTTGTTTTCAATTTCAAACTTGATTTCATCACTCAAATGAGCCGGCACATAGCCCCTGACATAAAATGTCATCTCAGTTGAAGCCGCATTTTCCATGGCAATGTACTTGTCAGCCTGGGCTGTAAAGTAATCGCTTAAAAATCTGATTTCGCCATAACTGTCTGCATACTGCTTTATTTGTGATGTGAGAGTCTCTATCTGACTTTGAAGATTGACTATTTCCGCTTTGCAGTCCTCTGCCGCCTTTACGGGCAGCTTTGCCGCAATTTTGTCGGGAATGATAAAGCCGATTTCACGAAGGACTTTGCCGAGTGCTTCACCGCTTGTTTGGTGACACATTATCACAGCACAGGTGAGCATTTTTTCCTTTGAGACAATTTCGATTTCTACATCGTCAATTTCGGGGTTTCTCTCATTTATAAGTGCAAGAATTTCGTCCTTTGAATATTCGTTTTTGAACGTACCTACGAAAATATTTGTTGTTACAGTTCGCTTGGAGGCCATCGGTATGTCAAGCGTCGACCATGGCACATAGTAATCAATAAGTGTCTGCTGTCTTATTATCTCAGCCTTCAGCTCTTTGATTTTGTCATATAGGGAGTGTATTTCACCGCACTTGACAAAAAGCTCTTCGCTTTTATCACTGAGAAGTCTGTAATCACTGTATTCTATTTCCTTGCAGTCCGTAAACTTTTCAATCAGAGTTTTCTTTATTGCGCACTGCTCTTCGAGTATCTCATAGGCACCTTTTACATATTCCTGCTTTCTTTGAAGCTGAGAGACAATGCCTGCAGTTTTGTATTTTATAAGCTCTTCATCTTCTGCGTTTTCGAACTGAACTGCACCTGTTTTCTGCAGATATTCCACTATCTTTTTGCTTTCGCTCAGCAGTGAAATCAGTTCGAAGCCCATGAGCTTTACTTTTGCCAAACTTAAAACACCTCCTCACAAAGCAACGCTTTGTAATGATATAAATTCCTGACGGAATTTATGATATATGCCTTTGGCACATGATATATCCTTCTGATATAAATCAGTCCTTGAGCAGTTCCTCGTATATCATCTGAATTGCAGTCTCATACTGCTTTTCAGTGTCGGAGATTGATTTCTTTTCACGCAGCTCTGCCAGCTTTTCTGCCTGCTTTATCTGACCTTCACTCTGATAAAGAGCTTCGCTTAAAATAACCTTCGCCTGATTTTTAGCCTGCTCCACAGAAGTTTTTATGATAATATCAGCCTGAATTTTAGCATCACTTATCATTTTTTCTTTCTTCTTGTGAGCTTCCTGCTCCATAGCGCGTCCTTTTGCTTCTGCGGCAAGAACGCTCTTAATTAACTCAGCAGCCATTTAAAAGGACACCTCCGCTGGAAATATAGTTATAATTTGAAATGGCGGCGATAATGGTTTTGTTGTCATTCTCCGCCTTGCCCGCGTTCAGAATAATTGAAGCCAGCATCATAATAAACAGCAACACTGTTATGATTGCCGTTTTGATGATTTTTTCTGTCAACTCTTTTGCGTGCCTTTTTTTGCGCTTGATTTCGGGCAACTTTTCATAGCGTACTACCTTCTTTTTTGCCGCAGCCGGCTTGCGCTTGTAGGTGGGAATTATGTCGGGAATTTTGATCTCTTCTTTGAGTGAAAGCACCTCAATTTCTTTTTCGGGCTCTCTTTGTGTCTCCTCAACATCGGGGATAAGCACATCCTCTGCGGGCATTTCATAGCCGTCGCTGACAGAGTATACATCGTTATATTTTGCAGCCTCAAAAGGCTTGTTGTCAAGGGCATTCTGCAGGTCGCTGAGCATCTGCTCGGGGGTGAAGTATCTTTCGCTTGGCTTATATGCACATGCCTTTGCGATGATTTTTTTCAGCTCGTCGCTTGCAAGAAGCGGCTCAGGAATTTTAACTCCGGCGCTTCTTTTCTGCACGCCTTCGTTAAGAGAGTTGATTGTAACTTTATTGGGGTACTCCTCGCTGAAAGGAAGGCGGTTTCTGTTGGTGAGCATAAACAGAACAAGACCCAGTGCATAGGTGTCAACAGTGGAGTTGACATTGCCCGTCTTGATAAACTCGGGAGCCATATAATACTGTGTACGCTTATAGGCTACGCCTGACTTTGCAGGCTCAAGTAGACTGAAGGTACCGAAATCACCCAGCTTGCATATACCGTTTCTGTCAAAAAGGATATTTTCCGGCTTGAGATTAGGGTAAATATAGCCGAAACTGCGGCACTTTATAAGGCTTTTGCAAACACTGATGCCAAGACGCAGAGTCTCTTCAAGTGTGAAAGAAAAATCTTTGAGAAGGTCCGTCAGTGAGCGCATTTCTTCAAGCTTTAAAAGGATAAGTCTGCCTTTGCCGTCACTGGCCTTACGAAGCTCCATATCCTCATAGCGCACAAAATATTTGCCGCCGTCACTTTCCATGAGAGTTCTGACATTATCTGTTATATTGGAAATAATTTTAGAATAATATTCGTCTTCGTTTTCGATAACACTATTATCAGCCTCAGCGAAAAGATTGCGCTTTTCCTCACGGTTTTCTCCCAGACGGATTATCTTAAGGACACTTTTTTCTCTTGTGCCGTCATATTTTTGTCTGTATATGCTGAAAACTTTGCCGTCAGTACCTGTGCCAAGCTGTCTGTCGGTGTACCATTCACCGAAAACAGGGTTAAGGGAATTTGACATATCCATTTCTCCTTTTATATATTATCTATTTTTGAGTCAATTTACGACGATAAGACATAATAAGACATTATAATCTAATATATTATAGCACAAACTACCACAACTTGCCAACTATATTTGCAACTTTTTTCAAATATTATCTTAAATTCTTCTATTGACATTATTGATAGAAAATATTAAAATATTATAGTAATATTATGAAAGGAAGCCTCAGTGCAAAATTAAAGCTATGAATGACGAACTTAACATGGATATGGATATAGTTTCTGTTGTGGATGACGACGGTAAAGAGCATCTTTTTGAGGAGCTTGACAGAATTGAGCTTGACGATGACAGAAGATATGTTGCTCTCGTACCCATTTATGAAGATGAAACACAGATTCTTGACGATGACGGAGATGTGCTTATCCTCAAGGTTATTGAAGAAAAAGGTGAAACCTACCTCGTACAGATAGAAGATGAGGAAGAATTCAATGAAGTCGGTAACATTATTGAAGACAGACTCATCGAAAAATACGAAAAAGAAGACAATGAATAAACTTTAATTCCTGCAGTGTTCGTGTTTCCTATGATAGTTATAACCCAACACCCTATCTAAAGGAGAGACGCTTTGTCAGCGGATTGCAGACCTCCCGCTTTGCGGACGAAGGGAGCGTGAACCTGACTCGCTATCACCATCCTGCTATAAGCAGGTTATACACGTCATAAAACGGCATCTGCGGGTAAAAGGCAGTCACTTTTGTGGCTGCCGATTTTTATTAGCAAAAAAACAAAGAAGTCCACGTGGGACTTCTTTGTTTTTTATAGCAAGATTCTTATTTAATCTTTACGCTCTTTACGGCGCTGAATGAACCGTAAACAACCTCGCCGTCAACCTTAGAATAAGCTCTGACCTTGAAGTAGATTGTCTTACCCTTTGTGAATGCCTTTGAGTATGATGCAGCAGTTAAGCCTGTTGCAAGCTTTTTATAGGAACCGTCCTTGCTTGTTGAGTAGTAAACCTGATATGCGGTTTCATCTTCAACATTTGTCCACTTAAGGTTAGCCTTACCTGATGCGCTGGTAACTGTCAGTGTGGGCTTACCGGGAGTGCGTGTGAAAGTCTTAGCTACACCTGCAAGAGCGTGGATAACTGTGCCGTCCTCAAGCTTAGTGTAAGCTACGATAGCAATCTTGTATTCGGTGCCAACCTTGAGAGCTTTGCCTGCATAATCCTTTGTAAGATTATATGATGTACCCTCAACACTTGCTACTCTCTTACGTGTCTTGCCGTCAACGGTCTTATAAACATATACTCTGTAGCCTGTTGCGCCTTCTACTTCGTTCCATGTAAGTTTTACATAGTTCTTCTGTGATGAAGTTGCTGTGATCTTAGTTGTCTTGCCTGCACCGATTGTGAAGGTAAGAGTCGTTTCGCCTTCATAATTGCCCTTGAAGGTTACATAAACCTTATACACACCGGGGTTTATCATTTCCTCTTCTGAATATTCGTAATCGAAATCTTCACCTGCAACGAGGAGTTCATCTGATTCGTCTGTAACGATAACGCTGGGAGTTCTTGCCTTGCCGTTGTATGTTACAGTTTCTGATGAAAGCTTAACACTTGCAATCTTATCAATTGTGTCGATGATAACATCACCGCAGTTCTGACACTCAGTTGTTACCTGACCGCCTGCTGAAAGAGTAGCCTTGATAACTTCTTCTGTGTAATCGTGACCCTTTGCAGGAACTTCGATCTGCTCTGTGTAAACTGTCTTGCACTTTTCACAGTGTGTACCGCCGGTGTAACCCTTTTCTGTACATGTAGCAGCGATAGGAGGCATTGAAACGATTACACAACCGCCACCGTTGCCGATTTCTTCTGTTTCGATAAGCTTACAGTTTGCACATTCTCTGTGCTGTTCGCCCTTTGTGTTACATGTTGCTTCAACATCAACAATCCATGCACCCCATGCATGCTCGAGCTTGGGAGCTACAGTCTGATCTGTAACATCACAGCGTGAGCAGTCGAGGAAGTTTACGCCTTCCTTTTCGCATGTAGCGGGTGTTGACTTATCAGCAACGAGTACCATATCATGACCGAGGGCGGGGATTTCAACCTGTTCCTGAACCCACTGACCGCAATCATTACACTTGATAGCATCCTGAACACCTGAAAGTGTGCAGTCGGGAGCTGTACCGGTGATTGTTTCTGTATTCTGATGGCCTGTTGCGGGAACCGCACCTGTTTTTGTTTCAGGGCAACGTGAACAATTATAGTCGTCAACGCCGTCTGTTGTGCAGGTTGCAGCAACTGACTTGCCTGAGTCAATCCAATCGTGACCGAGAGCCTCAATTACGAGAGCTTCTTTAACGATAGCACCGCACTTTTCGCAGATGATACCTGCTTCATTACCTGCTGTTGTGCAAGTTGCAGCAACCGCAGCAACTGCCTTTTCTGTATGAGGAAGATTGTCAATCTTTTCTGTTGTTTTCTTGCTACATACTGTACATGTAGCTTCCTTTGTACCTACCGCTGCACAGGTAGGATCCTTTGTTACTTTCCATTCGCCGTATGTATGTGCTGCAAGAGGGATAGCTTCCTGCTTCTGTGTTTCTTCACCGCAGTATTCACACCACTTACCGTCTGTGAGGCCTGCCTTCAGGCATGTTGCGGCATAGCCTGCCTTAACAACCTCTTTATGGCCGAGCATGGGAATAGCTTCTCTTACTGTTTCTTTACAAACTGAGCAAGTCTGAACCTTAACACCGTCTTTTGTGCAGGTTGCATCTTCAAAAATAACCCACTTTGTTGCACTTACTGTGTGGTCAAGCTTTTCAAGCACTTTTTCCTGCTTTGTGTTACAAGCCTTACATGTACCTTCTGCCTTACCTGCAGCTTTACATGATGCTTCTGTGATTGTCTTCCACTCAACATTGTGTGTGATGGGAGTTACTGTCTGTGTTGTCTCGTTGCAGCCTGTGCGTGAACAGACCTTAACCTCGAGACCCTGCTTTGTGCAGGTTGCGGCAACTGACTTTGTTGTGTCGATTACCATATCGTGACCGAGAGCAGCAAGCTCTGTCTGTTCAACAAATACTTCATTACAAACTGAGCAGTAGTAACCGTCAGCAATGCCCTTTTCTGTGCAGGTGGGAGCTACGCCCTTCTTAACTGCAGTCTTGTGGCCTGTTGAATAGATAGGCTCACAGCCTTCGATAACTGCTTCACAAACTGAGCAGATTTTACCTGCCTTCTTGCCGTCTTTTTCGCAAGTTGCGGGAACCTCAGCAACTGAAATTTCAGTGTGACCGAGCTTGGGGATGTTTTCATTGATAACATTCTTACACTTTGAACAGGTCTTTGACATTACACCGTCTTCTGTGCATGAGGGAGCCTTTGTTGTAACAAAAGCTGAGAACTCATGTGCTTCGGGGATATCGGTAATATCTGTAGCGTTACAGTCTTTACGCTGACATTCCTTAAGGATATAACCCTTTTCATAGCAGGTTGAGTCAACTGTCTTTGTTGTTTTCCATGAATGGCCGAGTGCGGGAACCTTAGCCTGAGCAGTAACAACATAGTCACAACCGAGACGGATGCACTTTCTGCCTGCTGTGAGACCGTTTACATCACAAGTGGGTTCTGCTGCAGGGACATCCTGAACATCGTGGCCGAGTGCCTTTACTTCTTCACAGCCTGAAAGAATATCCTCACATACTGAGCACTTTGTGCCTGCTGTGAGACCTGCTGTGAGGCAAGTTGCGGCAACAGCTACTACATTAACGGGAGTATGTACGCCTGTTGCGGGAATTACCTTTGTTTCAAGAAGCTCGTTACAGTTTGAGCAATAAACTCTTGCAACGCCTACTGTACCGCAGGTTGCAGCTGTTACAACTTCTTCTCTGGGAGTTGAATGATTGCCTGCTGCACAGCTTAGATTATCAATGAGACCTGCGCTTGCGCTCATTGGAACTGCTGAAGCAAACATCATAACTACCATTACTATAGAAAGTATTTTTTTCATAGTTCTGTTCATTTTAAAACCTCCGTTTTAAATAATTTGGTATTAAAACTATATCACATTCGGTCATTTAAAGTCAATAGTTGTTAAACAAAATCGACAAGGAAAACCAAATGTTAACTTTTTTGTTTTATTTAATTCGCACAGATTTCACATTGCTAAAGGAACCAAAGACTGTGCCGCTGTCTGTCTTTTTATAGGCTCTGACCTTGAAATAATAGGTTTTTCCCTTTGTCAGAGAACCTACCGTATAGCTGACAGATGTGTTTTTAGTCACGGATTTTATTTTTTTATATGTGCCGTCCTTTGAGCTTGCCATATAAATCTGATATCCGTCGGCGGTCTCCTTGCCCCATTTAAGCAAAGCCTTACCCGCGTTCGGTGAAGTGACGCTTGTCAGCTCAACAGTCTGAGGCTTAATAGTGAGATATAGGGTCTTGCTGCCCGTGTATCTGCTACCCTTGAAGGTGACCTTAATATAATATTTGCCCGGGAGTTTTCTGCCACTTTCGTACTTGAGAGTGTAGTGCTTACCCTCTGTTAGAGTGGTGCCGGCAGAGTTTTTGACTGTCACCTTGGGCGTTCTCGTCTTGCCGTTGTAAACCACCGATGTGCTCGAAAGCTTGATGCTTGAAGCCTTGTAAATCTTTGTGGTTTTCACAGTTTCCTTGCAGACGGTGCATTTATAAACGATTTTGCCGTCTTTGGAAGCCGTTGCTTTTGTCACGGTACTCTTTTGAGTGTGCTCACCCTTAAAGAGCTCATCATAACTGTCGCCACA
>JAZSPF010000196.1:0-22528 GCA_045537315.1 Acutalibacteraceae bacterium | reverse complement strand
CTTATAGCCGTTCTTCTTTTTGAAATCCGACGGCAGATGTTTCACCGAGAGAAGCTCACCTATTTCTTCGCCGATTTCGTTTATTTTATCCGCACGCTTGAGGGGACTTATTGAAAGAGTAGTGGTGAAATAGTCAAACCCCATTTCCTTTGCCAGCTTTGCAGTGCTTTCAAGGCGCAGTCGGTAACACCTGAAGCACCTCTCACCGCCTTCTTTTTCTTTCTCAAGACCCTTTACACAATCGTAAAATTCCATTGGGTCAAATTTGCCCTCAAGGAAAGTGACCTCATTTTTGAAAGTCATTTCAGAAATAAGCCGTCTTGCCTCTTCGGTACGAAGGGAATATTCGCTTTCGGGGTAAATGTTTGGATTATAATAGTAAAGCGTTATCTTAAAATACTGCGAGAGATACTCAAGGCAATAACTGCTGCAAGGTGCACAGCAGGCATGAAGCAGAAGTGTCGGCACCTGCCCTTCGGGTATGCTTGCTATTAACTTGTCCAGTTCTTTCTGATAGTTCCGCATATTATCACCTTCATTGGTTATTACTTATTTTTTTGCGGGAGGGCTTGCTGATTAGATCTAACTTACCCGGATATAATCGGGCACGGGTGTCCTGCCCACAATTATTCATTATTCATTAAAATAAGGGCTGACTTGCAGCCCTTATTTTTTAGTCGTTATTTTCGTCTTCTATTTTGTCGATTACTTCCTGAGGAATTGCTTCGCCGTGCTTAACGAAGAGAAGAAGTGCTACACAGATAACGAATGTGATGGGACTGTAGTAGAACAGCGACATATAGGTGTTGCTGACCATTGCAACCATACCGTAAACGATGGGAGAAGCAATCTGAGCAGAGAATGTAGCTGTGTAGTAGTAGCCAGTGAAAGTGCCGACCTTATCAATACCGCCGATTTCGAGTACGAGAGGCAGAGTGTTAACAGTGATGAACATGTTAGCAAAGCCTGCAAGAATAAGTACGGGGTAGATGAGTACTTTAAGAATCTTTGTGATTGAGTCAACCTCGCCCTTGATGCTTGAGAGAGCTGCGGAATAGTCACCGTCAGCAACTTCCTGACCGAGAACGTTTTTGCAAGTGTTAACGAGATTGTCAAGGCTGAAGCTGCCGCCTGAATTTTCAACGAGAGCGTCTGTAACATTTTCGTAAATGTTGCCCTCTTCCATAGTCTCAAGGTATTCGGCATAGCCTGCGATTGTGAGAGCTTCATATTCGCCTTCGGCTGTACCTGCTTCTACAGCAGCCTTATGAGCATCACCCAGCTCGGTGTTTACATCGGTGATAGCAGTGTCGATGTTAGCGTAAAGCTTGTTAGCCTGAATGTACTTGCCCACTGAAAGGCCGTTTGCGCCAACCATAATTGTAAATACAAGGAAGAACACAAGGAAAGCTGCAATGAATACTGTAAGACCTGACAAAATAGTCTTTTTTCTGCCTATCTTTCTGCCGAGCTTACCTGCAGGGATAGCAGCGATAGCTGAGCACACAGCGAAGATAGCCATAACGATTGTTGCCTGAGCTGTTGCCATGTGGAGAATTTCCTGAGCAAACAGTGAGAAGAAAGTTGTAATTGCATTGGTACCGCAGAAAAGGAAGAACAGAGAGCCGAGCATGAAGATAAGGCTCTTTCTTTCGCCCTTTGAGAGCTTGTTAGCTTTTCTTGCAGCCTTCTCAGCCTTTTTAGCTTCTTTCTCAGCTTTCCTTAATGCAGCAGCATCCATAGCCATATTTTCTTCAGCTTTAACTTGAATGCGGCTGTCCTGCTCCTTAACGAAGAACAGAAGCACAAGAGCGCCTGCAATCATAACGATTGAACCGATGATAAATACAACGGGGTATGTCTGGCTTTCGTCTGTTGCCTTACCGAAAAGAAGAGCATAGATAAGAGTTGCGATTGTGCCTGCAATCATACCAACGAATGAGCCGATACCGCCCATAAGGTTGATGATAGCGTTGCCTTCACTGCGAAGCTCGGGAGGAGTAAGGTCGGGCATAAGAGCAACAACGGGAGCTCTCCAGAGTGACATGGTGAAAACAAAGAGAATGATGCAAACCATTGTTGCGGGAAGGCTGCCTGTGCCAAGAGCAACGAATGGGATAAGTGCAAAGAGTAAAGCTGACACGGGAGCACCGAAAACAATGAAGGGACGGCGCTTGCCCAGCTTTGAATGGCAGTTATCTGACAGCTTACCGAAGGTGGGCTGGAAGATAACACCGAAAATGTTATCGAAGGTCATTATAATACCGATGAAAAGCGGTACAAGAGAAATGCTTGTGCCGAAGCCGACATCTTCACCCTGTGAACGTGCAAATTCTGCAAGGAAGGGAAGAGCTTCATTAAGCTTTGCACTGAGGTTTGTTACAAATGCCGATTCAGTGAGGAGCTTATTTAAAATCTTTGTGATGTAAGGATCGTATATAGCCCATGCGATTGATGAAGCCATAAATCCGAAACCTGTGAGTATGGTAAGTTTGACATTAAGCTTTTGTTTTTGTTGTTCTGCCATGTCACTACCCCTTTCTTTTGAAAAAATTGCTGATACCCAGCAAACTATATTATAGCTTTTTAATTATGTAAATGCAACCTGAATTTTTAAATTCGTCAAAGTGTACATTTAAATCATGTTAAATTATGCAATAAGACTAACAGTTATATTTTGCCTTTTTATTGACGATAAAAACTGTTTGTGATAAAATTATCTTTACAATAACAGAAAGGAGATATAATATGAAATCTCTTAAAAAACTACTTACACCCGTAATAGCAATACTTCTTGTTTTGGCTATGACATTTTCCGCCTATGCTTCTGTTGGCGCCGAGGTAAATGCCCGTGACCTTTTTGTTGCAAGCAAGGCTGAGCGTGTTGTTTTTGACGCTCTGGATGTTGTTATCAACGCACTTGTCAAGGCTGTTGCAAGCTTTATACCTACACCGAAATATTGGTTTGACAAGGATGAGGTTCCCGGCTTTATGGAAGGTACCGCTGAATTTCTCGATAAATCTCAGGCAGGCACCACATGGTCACTTGGCTACGACTCAAGAAGCCTTCTTCCCGAAAACAAAGAGGATGTTATCGGCAAATATAATGTTGCAGGCTCAATCGGCATCGAAGGCAAATTAGCCACAGGCGTTGAAGATGACCTTCTTGTAAGAACAGTAGCTCTTAACGACTCAACAGGCAGAGGCACTGCAGTGTTTGCAGTTCTCGACTCTTACGGTCTGTCTCTTACTGATGTGCGTGAGATAAGAACCCGTCTTGCTGACTGGGCAAAGGAAAACGGCATCAACTCCATTACCGTTTCCGTGCTTCATCAGCACAGCGCAATTGACACCTTCGGCATGAACGGCAATATTTTCCGCATGGTTTTCCTCAATCCCGCGCGCACATTCTTCGGTCTTGAAACAGAAAACGGCAAGAGCGACGAGTATATGGAAAATCTCTTCAACACAACCGTTGACTCAATCAAGGCTGCTTTCGGCAATATGACTGAGGGCGACCTCTTCTACGGCACTGCAGATGCAACAAAATATATCTACGATAAGCGTCAGCCCTATGTCAATGACCCCAACTTCAACCGCCTTCGTTTCGTACCTGATAACGGTTCAAAGGAAACATGGCTTGTTACTTCACAGATTCACTGTGTTGGTAACGGCGCATCAGGCACACTTGTAACAGGCGACTATCCCTATTATGCTGAGCAGGTTATCAACGATTACGGCGCAAACGTGCTTTTCATCATGGGCGCAGAGCAGAGTAACACTCAGGAGAAGGACAGAAACACTGTCATTGACTACACCGACAATGAAATCACAATTGAAAACACAATCGGCTACGGCAAGTCAATCGGCAAAGACTTAACCGAAATCACAAACGAAACTGAGGTTTCACCTCTTCTCAACATCAGATATAAGGAGACACTTCTTCCTCTGACAAACTCTATTCTTTTAATTGCAGGTAAAGCAGGTCTCTTTGAAAATATCATAAGAATTCAGAAGGAAGACTACTTCGTACTCACAGAGGTGGGATATATGGAAATGGGCGACGACCTTGCCTTTGCCATTGTACCCGGTGAGCTTGCACCTGAGCTTGCATACGGCGGTTGCCTTACAGGCGAATACTCATGGTCGGGCGAAGACTGGCAGTACCCCTCAATGCAGGAAATCGTAACAGCCTCAGGCAGTGACAGAACTCTCCACGTTATCGGTCTTGCAAATGACCAGGTAGGTTACATCGTTCCCGATAACGACTATATGTCAATGATTCACGAAGACAGCAAGAGCATCGAGTTTGTGTCTCTGGGCAAGGATACGGCCTCAAAGCTTGTTATGGCATTTGAGGATGTAGTCAACAACAAATAAAACACATAAACATACGGAGCTGCCTTTGACAGCTCCGTATATTTTCTTATAACGCCGCCGGCATTGGCATTGCCTCCTGCGGCAATATGTTATAAACCGTTCCGTCTGCAGATGTCATGCTTATGGGCACATCAGGCAAAAGCAGATGGATTGTACCGATAAAGTCGTTGCTGTTTTCACCGGGGAAACCTACAACTAATGTCAGCGGTTTTCTTTTTGCAATATGTGCACTGACGGTGAGAATGGGGTCGTCACTGAAATAAAGTGCCATTTCTCCGCCGTTGCTGCTTGCGGTCTGATAAAGATTTTCCAGTATGTTCGGTTCGATTTTATATTCCCCCTGCTCAAAGGGCAGGACTGATATTACTTCTAATTTTGCGCTGTGTTTTTCGGCAATTGCTTTACCTGCTTTCACAAGCTGTTTTGAAGACTCCTGCGGTGTTACACAAACAAGGACAGTTTTAGTCTTTTTCATGGAAAGTTTACCTCCTTTTCCACCTATATTATATTGGGATAGCTTAAAGCATACCTTAAAACAAAATTACAGTTTTGTTACTATTCTGCTTTGCCGAAAAAGGCTCCCTATCAATATATTATGGCAAAGATAGTTTTATTTCTTTTGAAAAAACTTTTTCTTCTATTGACAATTAAATACCCTTATGATAACATAACTTTGTTGCAAAAATTTTATAAAAGGAGGCAGAATAAAATGACATTATGGTCATACCGTTACTATGAACAGCTCAGCATAATTTCTCTGCCCCGACTTTTTGTGTGATTTGATTTTTATTGCAATAAATCTGTTTTAGCTTTTCACCGTCGGAGTATCTCCGGCGTTTTTGTTTGTGTTGACAGATTTTTCCAACCAACCCGAAAGAGGTGATAAATTTGAGACGACCGCCCAGGGACCCCAACATTAAAGTCCCCGTTTTCAAAAATATTGTTTATGCCCTGAAGCTTGTGTGGCAGTGCGACAAAAAACTGCTTATAGGCTATTTTGTTAACGGTCTTTCAGCCCATATTTTTTCCTTATTTATTCAGAACATTCTTTTTCTCAAGGTGCTTCTGAGCATCCTCGATAAAGGCAGCAGCTTCCACAGCTACTTTTCCACTCTTGTGATGTTCCTTGCTCTCTCCGTTGTTCTTCAGGCAATAACCTGGTCTACAAGCTACATTGTCAGTGTCTCAAGTAAAAATGTGCTCAAGCAGCTCAACAACAAAATTTTCGGCAAGGCTATCACTCTTGATGTGGAATGCTATGAAAACCCCGAATTTTATGACAAATATCAGCGTGCCACCAATGTGCTTGCCTGGGGATATTTTGACCTTGTATGCTCTGCGGCGGCAAGCATAGTGACCTGTATAATTTCTCTCGGCCTTGTTATCGGCACCGTCACAAGCATTGACCCGGTTTATCTTATTTTCCTCTTGCCCGTGGTTTTCGTCTTTATTATCGAAACCTCAAAAAGCAAGCTGGTTTATAAGCGTGACCTTGAGATGACAAAAAACAACAGAATAAAAGCCTACATACAGCGCACCGTTTTCCTCAAGGACTTTTCAAAGGATATGCGCACATCAAATATTTTTGCCGTACTTATGACCCGCTTCAAGGCGGCCATTGACTCCAATGTGGAAATTCTCAGGCGCTACGGCGTGAGGCTTTTTATCTACAGCACCGTCAGCTCACTTTTCAGCGAGTTCATTCCCATTATAGGCACCTATGCCTTTGCCACATGGCAGTTTGTTTACACAAATGCTCTTACGGTTTCAGGCTTTTCTGTTGTACTCTCGGCAATAAATTCCGTCAGAGAGTCCACTCTCAATATTGCAAGAAACTTTGACGGTCTTGTAAGCATGGCGCTTTACTTTCAGAATCTCAGAGAGTTCTTCGAGTATGAGCCGAAAATCACATCAGGTACCCGAATGCCCGATGAACTCGAAAGCATAGAATTCAAAAATGTCAGCTTTAAATATCCCTCGGCTGATAAGTACGCCCTTAACAATATATCCTTTAAGATAGATAAAGGTGAAACCCTTGCTCTCGTGGGTGTCAACGGCGCAGGCAAATCAACGCTTGTCAAACTGCTTCTTCGCTTTTATGATGCGACCGAGGGCGAAATCCTCTATAACGGAGTGAACATCAGGGAATATGACCTTGGTGCCTATCGCAACATCTTCGGCGCTGTTTTTCAGGACTACAAAAACTTTGCCGTTTCCGTTTATGAAAATGTTATCTGTCACGAGTGCAGTGACGAAGAAAAAGAAAAAGCCGAAAAGGCTCTCAGGCGAAGCGGAATATGGGAAAAAATCAGTGCTCTCGAAAAAGGCGGCGACACTGTTCTTACAAGAGAGTTTGACAAAAACGGCGCAGGCCTTTCAGGCGGTGAAAATCAGAAGGTCTCCGCCGCAAGACTTTTTGCAAAGGACTTTCAGCTTGCCGTGCTGGACGAGCCTTCCTCTGCCCTTGACCCCATTGCCGAATATAAGATGTATGAAAATCTTATTGAGGTGACAAAGGATAAGGCTGTGCTGTATATTTCCCACCGACTCTCCAGTGCCGTACTCTCCGACAGAATTATCGTTATCGGCGGCGGTGAAATCCTGCAGCAGGGCAGCCATAAGGAGCTTATGGAGCAAGAGGGCAAATACAAAGAGATGTTTACCCTGCAGGCTTCAAGCTACAACCGTGAAAAGGAGGAAAGCGAAAATGTTTAAGACCAAAGACAAAAAAGCTCATTCCACCTTTTCAAATATATTCTTCTTTATCCGTCTGCTGTTTAAAATTTCTCCCACCCTTGTTATAGGCGAATTTATAATGGGCATACTCACCACACTGCCCACAAGACTTGTCAGCGTTGTGGGTCTTAAATACATCATTGATGTTGTAACCGAGGGCGTGAATATGAAGCGTATATTCTATGCCGTGGCAATAATTGCCGCAGTGCTTATAGGCAGCAAGGTCTTTGCGTGGATTTTTCAGGAGTTTTTCTGGAATATGGCAAGGGAAAAGGTCTACTACGGACTCAACAGCATTCTCTATGAAAAAGCAAGACAGCTTGACCTTGAAAGCTATGACAACCCTGAGTTTTATAACAGCTTCATTCTCACCATTGAGTCCTCCTCAGACAATATAACAAATCTGTTGGGCCTTGTGAGAAACTATGTGGGCAATCTCATTTCGTTTTTCACCATTGCAGGCGTACTGCTGACCATTGACCCGGTCTGTCTCGTTATTATCCTTGTTTTCATCTGTGGCTTTTTGCCCCTGAGCAGTAAAAGAGGCGACCTTCAGATGGCAAGACGAAGAGACAACACGGAATATCACAGACGAAGCGACTACTTCCAGAGAATATTCTATCTTCAGGACTATGCCAAGGAAGTGCGAATGAATGATATTCACCCTCTCTTAATGGCAAGGTACAACGATGCGGCTGACGATGTAATAGCCAATCAGAAAAAATATTGGAAGAAAATTTCCGCCACCTCATTTTTTCAGGATGCAGGCGTGCAGAGTCTCGGATTTATGTTTGTTCTTCCCCTTTATCTCGGCTATTGTGTACTCGTAAAAGAGACTCTCGGGGCAGGAGATTTCGTTGCCGCCTTTAACGGTGCAAGCTCCATTGCCATGTCAATTAACTTCCTGACGGTGTGGGCAGTTGCCATTTTCTCAGAGAGAGGCAAAATGATAGAGAAATACCGTGAATTTTTAGCCGCTGATTTCAAAATTAAAGACGGCGAAAAAACAGCCGTAATAACCGAGCCTAAGGAAATCACCGTGCGCAATATGAGCTTTACCTACCCGGGCAATGATGAGCCCACACTGAAAAACATAAACCTTACTATAAAGCCCTATGAAAAAATAGCCCTTGTGGGCTATAACGGTGCCGGCAAAACTACTCTTACCAACCTGCTTATGCGTCTTTACGATGTCACTGAGGGCGAAATCCTCATTGGCGGTGAGGATATAAGAGACTGCACCGTTTCCTCGCACAGAGACCGCTTCGCTGCAGTCTTTCAGGATTTTCAGCTTTTCGCCTGCACGGCAAGAGAAAATGTTGCCCTGAGTGACGACGGCGACGAGGAAAGAGTGAAAGAGGCCCTTCGTCACAGCGGCTTTGATAAGGAGCTTAAGCACGGCGTTGATACTGAAATACTCCGTGAGTTTGACGATGAGGGCAGAATGCTCTCAGGCGGCGAGAGTCAGAAAATTGCCATTGCAAGAGCCTTTTATAAAAACTGCCCCTATGTTATCCTTGACGAGCCCTCGGCAAACCTTGACCCCATAGCGGAATATAATCTCAATCAGGCCATGATTGAGGCGGCAAACAATAAGACCGTTATCTTTATTTCCCACCGCCTTTCCACAACCGTTAACGCAGACAGAATTTATGTAATGGAAAAGGGCGAAATAATTGAAAGCGGCAGCCATGAAGAGCTGATGAAAATGAAGGGTACATATGCATATATGTTTAATCTTCAGGCAGAAAAGTATAAGGAATAATTTGACACCTGAAAAAAATTGGTATATAATTTTTAAAAAATATTTATCAAATGTGAGGAGGTTCATATGAAAAAAACAACAACCGTAATTTTTTCTTTTGTTTTAGCTGTTTTAATGTTCTGCTCGTGTTGCAGTGTTTCCGTCTTTGCACAAGAGGATGCTTTCAAACCGGTGCTTCGCTTTATCGCATCAAGCGATACACATATACAGACCTCATCAAATAAAAATGAACAGCGTATCGCCGCAATGATGGATTTAGGCTATGCCGTTGCCGAAGAGGACCCGCATTATAAGGCACTTGATGCTCTCCTTGTTTGCGGTGATCTTACCGAAAGCGGAACAACCAAGCAGTTTGACAAATTTCAGAGCGCAATAGATAGCTCATTGCGGGACGGCACCCGTTTTCTCGGCGTTGTTGCCCACGGACACGACGGCAAAACAATGACTCATGCACAAACTAGAGAATATTATTCCCAAATCAGCGGTAATACCCCTGATTTTCATACAGTCATAAACGGTTTTCACTTTATCGGCATCTCCGTTTCTCCCAATCAGACAGGCCCTTGGAATGATGAAAATCAGGTTCGTTGGCTTGACACACAGCTTGCTCAGGCTGCTGCAGACGATCCGGACAAACCGATTTTTGTTATTCATCACGAACATGTGCTCGGCACGGTTTACGGCAGCAACGAGGGCTGGGGCCTTTCCTGTTTCGCTGATGTTCTCAGCAAATATCCGCAGGTTGTTGATTTTTCCGGACATTCACACTACCCCCTTAATGACCCCCGTTCACTTTGGCAAGGCGAATTTACGGCAATCGGTACCGGCGCACTCCACTATGCCGAATTCTTCATTGACGGCGAAACCGTTCATCCTTCGGGATACAAAGATGTTGCTACCTGCTGGATTGTAGAGGTAGACGCACAAAACAAAATCAGACTCAGAGGTATGGACATCCTTTCGGAGGAATGTTTGTGCGAATATATTCTGGATAATCCTGCAAAAGCCGAAAACAGACCCTACACACCGGAAAAGAGAGCCGAAGCCTCGAAAGCTCCCGTCTTTTCCCCCGATGCCGGAATTAAGATTTCTTCTCAGGATAACAATGCCGAGTTGACCGTTTCTGCCGCACAGTCAACAGACGGAATGCCCGTTGTTCTTTATCGAGCTTTTGCCATAGATAAGCAGGGCAGAACTGTCTCGTCTGCATGGACACTTCCCCAATATTATGTTGCAGGGGAGCAAAAGGAGATAACTCTGAATTTAACCGGTCTTGATAACGGTATATATACTGTCCGCGTAATTGCGCAAACGGCTTATGACGTTAGCTCCGCACCTCTGGATGCTACCTTGATTGTCGGCAACGTCAGCGAAGATGCGTCGCAGGATAAAGAGGATGACACAGAGGATAACGGCAACGAAAATGCCTTTATGGAGTTCTTCCGCCGCATTGGCGATTGGTTCCGCAGCATCTTCGAATGGTTCAAAAACCTGTTCTGAGCTAAAGAAAATAACCACCGCATAAAACCCAAAAAAGACATAGAAACAGTGTAACTGAAGGGGACAGGTTCAACCGAGCAGCCATGCTCAGTTGAACCTGTCCCCTGACTTTTGCGTAAAATGCAGAAAAACTCTGTATGAACTTATCTCCTGAGCATTTTAATCGCTTTGATTTTCGCCTTCTTTGCCGTGGGCATAAGCTTGGCATAGGAATAATACTTCAGAGCATTTCCCACAAGTATATATTCACCTATAAACTCGTGATAGTCTGCCGAAAAGCTCTTTTTGAAATCGTATATTCCCTTGAAGTTATCCTGAGGAATAAGCTCGCCTAATGTTCCGTCGCCCTGCAGCTCGGGAGTCTTGACAATAACATAACCGAGGTCGTGGATTTTACAGCCGCGCTTTACACTTTCGCAAAGTCTGAGATAATTGAGATAGTGGCTTGAACGGGTGTTGTTTCTAATTACATTTCTGGTGCCGCCGAAAAGACATGAACCCATACCTGCATAATAAATGGAAAGTCCCCCTGCAACACATATGCGTCTTTCTTTTGTAAACTCCTCAGCCTCTGCCATTCTCTTTTCATAGTGCTCTGTCTGCTTGTCGGCACTGTCTATGATTTCACGAAGCTGTCTTGCTTTCTTTTCGTGAGCAGTGGCAAGCTCAGAGAGAGCCTTTTCTTTCTTTTCCAGGCGCTCTGCCTGAAGCTTACGGTCAATATCCTTATCATAATAAACCAGCTTAAGGTCACTGAAATCCTTGAATTCACGCAGAAGCTTTGTGCAATAGTCGCCGTTTCTCTCAACGAAGCTGTCTCTTTCGCTTGTGTCGCGCATAACTGCCATAAAGTCATCCATAATCTGAGGATTTTTCTCTACATCTTCATATGTATAGCTCTCAGCCACAAGACCGCGCTGCTCACCTATACGTATGCTGTATCTTACACCCTTGTCACACTTCTTGAGAATTTTATCGGCAGTGAGCTGAGCTTCACCCTCATAAAGAGGAATGAAAAGCTGAACAGGCTGCTTGTAGGTGTAATTTTCAATTGAGGGGTTAAGCTCATAGCCAAGGTCTGTGAGTACCTTGTGCATTTTGTGACCCCCGTCTTTTTCCTCACCGTTTATGCGAAGTGATACGGGCGGGTCCATAATAAAGCATGTGGCGCCGCCTTTTTTCATTTCACCCTTCATAAAAGCAGTGAATTCGCTGAGAAGCTCTCTGTTGTTATAGTCGCACACTGCACCTCCCGAGGCGTACCATATCTTGCCTGCAACGGGAAGTGAACGCTCCATTACAAGCACTGCAAGCACTCTTTTGTCACCCTCAAAGCCGCAGTAATATGTGCATTTCCATGTGGTTTTTACATTCTGCCATGCACTGCACTGAATATACTGTCCG
Source organism: Acutalibacteraceae bacterium (assembly GCA_045537315.1). Classification (GTDB taxonomy): domain Bacteria; phylum Bacillota; class Clostridia; order Oscillospirales; family Acutalibacteraceae; genus UBA6857. The sequence goes on along the minus strand of JAZSPF010000196.1, from coordinate 10,743 downwards.
CCGTTTTCTTCTATAAATCTGTCATATGCCTTTAAATCGGTTTCCACTCTGAATGTATACATTTATATACCTTCTTTCTTTTCTTTTAAGGCTCTGAGTACCTCTGCTTTTTCGCTGAAAGGCACCTTTTCGCCCTTAATCTTCATATATTGCTCGTGACCCTTACCTGCAAGGATGAGGATGTCACCTTTTTCTGCTTTTTTAACTGCGAAGTTCACCGCTTCACTTCTGTCGGGGATAATTACATATTTACCCCCAGCCTTTTCACAGTAGGATGCAATTTCCTCGCATATGCCCCTCGGGTCCTCAAAATCAGGGTCGTCACTTGTTATAACGGTGAAATCGCTCATGTTGCCCGAAACGGTGCCAAGCTCTTCACGGCGACACTCTGTTCTGCCGCCAACACTGCCGAAAAGGGTGATTATTTTATTGTGGTCATATTCTCTTGCCGTGTCAATTATACTTTTAAGGCTGATGCCGTTGTGGGCATAGTCAATGATAATTGTCACATCTTCACTTTCACGTACCAGCTCGCCTCTGCCTCTTACAAAGACGTCTCTGAGACCTTTGGCCATATCCTCATCGCTCACACCGAAGTGCTCACCCAGAGCCACTGCAATGAGAGCATTGTGAGCATTAAATTCACCGGGGAGTGCCACGGTAAAGGACTTGTCCTGACCCCTTTTCTTCATATCAAAGGCAACAGAAAGCAGGTTGCCGTCTTTGACCTTATGAGCATTTTCAAGCACATAATCAGCCTTGTTGTCATAGCCGTAGGTAATAACTTCACCTTTGCAGTGCTTAACAACCTCCTCACTGAAGGGGTCATCTATATTTACAATTGCCTTGTCACACATGGGGAAAAGCTGAGTTTTCCAATAGGCATATTCTTCAAAAGAGTCATGCTCGTTTGTACCGATATGGTCGGGATAAAGGTTGATAAATACTCCGTAGCCGAAACGGGTACCCTCAACACGGTGATGCTTAAGACCTAAGGAAGAAACCTCCATAGCCACAGCCTTACAGCCGCCGTCTGCCATCAGACGAAGCATTTTCTGCAGCTCATAGCTTTCGGGAGTTGTGTTAACAGTGGGCAACTCCGTGTCGCCGTAAAAAGCTCCCACAGTGCCGATTATGCCTGTTTTTATGCCGCCTGCCTCAAGCACAAATTTCACAAGGTGTGCCGAGGTTGTCTTGCCCTTTGTGCCGGTTATGCCAATAACGCAAATCTCACTTGACGGGTTGCGGAAAAAATTACAGCTTATTTTTGCAAGGGCGCTTCGTGTGTTGTGTGTTATGATAATGAGGGCATCCTCGGGAAGCTCAACATTTCTTTCGCACAAAAACACACGGCTTCCTTTTTCGTAGGCGCTCATAGCGTACTTGTGACCGTCAGTGAAAGCACCCACCAGGCAAACGAAGATAATTCCCTCACCGCTTTTTCTCGAGTCATAAGCTATATCTTTTATTTCCTCTTCACGGAAATTTTCTGCGGTGTAATCTACACCCTTTAATATTTCGGAAAGTTTCATTTTATCTCTCCTGACTGCTCTTCAAGAGCCTTTAAACGCATTTTTTCTTTTTTCACTTCTGCTCGTTGAGCTAAATATTTCGCTCTTTTTTCGTGTCTGTCTTTTCCACCGATAATACCCACTCGTCTGAATGCCTCTATAAACATTGCTGCAAGTGCGCCGCCCGTGCCAAGCATAAGGTCAGCCATAGTGTCTGTCAGTCCGTGACTGTAGGGTGCCTGACCGTGTTGCATTGTAAAGCCGTAGAGTCTGTCCATAGTAAATTCATAATACTCCCAGCCAACGAGTATTGAAACTGCAAAGCCGAGAGAAAACAGCGCCTGAACGGAAATTTTTATAGGCTCTTTTTCACCCTGCATTATCTCACACAGCACATAAGCACCCGTGCAGGCAAGGTACCCTGCAAAAATATGCTCGGGAATATCAATGCCCGTGAAGTCGGTTCTTGTGTTGAGAGTTGTGCCCACAACACAGCCGAAGCAGATAAAAACATTCAGCAGTGTCTGCATGTAAGCGGGCACCTTTGTTATAAAGCTTCTGCCGCCGAAAAGCTGGAACATATCCCACAAATGGGTGAAGATAATGGCGAAGGTCGCCTGCACAAATTCCGAGGTGTAACCGTGAAGCATGCCCCACGCGCCCCAGATAAATAAAAGAGCGCGGCAAACCCACCATATTATTTCGTGTCCCTTTGACAAGGGCTTGATTCTGTTGAGTTTTTTCATTTATAATATCCTTTCAAAAAGGTTGGTTTAAAAAATACACATACCAAATTATTATAGCACAATAAAAATACTTTTACCACATATTGAGCAAAAAACTTTCTTAATAATTGAAAGGATAAAAAAATTACCCTTTCAAGCCTCTGATATTTAAAAAAACTTAAAAATTTTATAAAAAAACCTAATTATTTATATTATAACTCTTGAAGAACGCAAAAAAATGTACTATAATGATAAAAAATTATGCGTTCATATATCCGGGCGCTGAAAAGGAAAGGAAATCAAGTCATGGAAAACAATTCAAATAACTCATGGAGCTTTTTAAAAGATGATGTTATGCAGGCTCTTGCAATTGCCCTTGTCATCGTCTTCCTGTTCTCAAGCGGTAACATTCTTGGTTCACTTTTGAATGTAAAGACACAGAGCGAAGATGTTGGCGCAGACACTGAAATCTCAACAACAGCTCCTACCACTCAGCCCACAACTGCTCCCACAACTCAGCCTACAACTGCTCCCACAACAGCAGCTCCCTCAGGTGATGACACCACAACAACAGCTGCTCCTTCAGGCGACACAACTACAACAGCAGCTCCTTCAAACGGCGCACCTCAGTCAAAGGCTGAAATCATTGCTTACTTCAATGAAAGCGCAGATAAAATCAAGACTGACGCTACAAAGGCAGTAAGAAACTATGAAGATCTCCGTCATAACGAAGAAAAGCTCGTTCTTCCCTCAGCTCTTCAGTCAATCGGCTCAGGTCTTATTTCATCCTTCCTTAAGAAGAACGAAACTCCCGTTGAATATGCAAGCAATGCTGATATCGTTGCTTCATATCCCGTTGGCGGTCAGACATGGACAAGTAAGCTTACAGAAGCTGATGTTGCAGAAGCAACCTGCACAGACAACGGCACAGAGTATGAAATCACTCTCAAGCTTAACACTTCAGTTGACCCTGCAACAGGCACAGGTGTAGCAGCTGCTTTCAACGTTATCAAGTCAGAAGATGTTATGGATGCTGCAGGCTTCGTCGTTCAGAGCTTCTCAGCAGAATATTATGATTGTGTAATCAAGTGCAAGATTGACAAGGCTACAGGCCGCACAACATGGGCAAACTACACATCACCCATCCTTCTCAGAGTTGAAGCTAAGCTCTTCGGTACACTTCATGCAGAAGTTGGTATGACATTTGAAAGCGATTACACAATTACATACTAATTGATGAAAAGGCACCTTCTTGTGAAGGTGCCTTTTTTGATATAGGGTTTGAAAGACTTATGCATATTAAGAAACAGATAAAGGGAACTGCATTCACAGTTCCCTTTTGTCTGTATATTATCAGTTATTTGAACCCATTGAATAGTTGGGAGCTTCCTTTGTGATTGAAATATCGTGGGGATGGCTTTCGATAAGACCTGCGTTTGTGATGCGGATGAACTGAGTCTTAGTCTTAAGCTCATCAATTGTGCCGCAACCGCAGTAGCCCATACCTGCACGAAGACCGCCCATCATCTGATATACGGTTTCGCCGAGAGTTCCCTTATAAGGCACACGGCCTTCAACGCCTTCGGGAACGAGCTTCTTGTTGTTAGCCTGGAAATATCTGTCCTTACTGCCCTTATTCATAGCAGCAATTGAACCCATACCGCGGTAAACCTTATACTTTCTGCCCTGATAGATTTCTGTGTCAGAGGGTGATTCTTCACAGCCTGCAACAAGTGAACCAACCATAATAGCTGAAGCACCTGCGGCAATAGCCTTAACAATTTCACCTGAATATTTGATACCGCCGTCGCCGATAACATTGATGCCGTACTTGGCAGCCATTTCAGCGCAGTCATAAATTGCTGTGATCTGAGGTACACCGATACCTGCAACGATACGTGTGGTACAGATAGAACCGGGGCCGATACCAACCTTAACGCAGTCAGCACCTGACTCAATAAGAGCCTTTGTTGCCTCTGCAGTTGCAACGTTACCTGCAATGAGTGAAATGCCGGGGAATGCTGCCTTTACCTTTGAAACAGCCTTGAGGATGTTCTTGCTGTGACCGTGAGCTGAGTCGAGAACGAAAGCGTCAACGCCTGCAGCAACAAGGGGAGCAGCTCTGTCAAGAACATCCTGTGTTGCGCCGAGGGCTGCAGCACAGAGAAGTCTGCCTTCGCTGTCACGTGCTGAGTTGGGGTACTGAACAGCCTTTTCAATATCTTTGATTGTTACAAGACCCTTGAGAGCGCCTGTTTCGTCAACGAGAGGAAGCTTTTCAATTTTGTGCTTCATAAGAATGAGCTTAGCTTCGTCAAGTGTTGTGCCGAAGGGAGCAGTAACAAGGTTATCCTTTGTCATAACATCCTTGATGGGGATATTGTAATCTGAAAGGAAGCGAAGGTCACGGTTAGTGAGGATACCTACAAGCTTACCGTTTTCGCAGATGGGCACACCTGAAATTCTGTAGGAGTGCATAATATTTTCAGCTTCATAAACATAGTTGTCGGGAGCAAGGAAGATGGGGTTTGAAATGATACCGTTTTCGCTTCTCTTAACACGGTCAACTTCCTTGACCTGTTCTTCGATAGTCATATTCTTATGGATAACACCCAGACCGCCTTCACGGGCAATAGCGATAGCCATTCTGGACTCTGTGACTGTGTCCATTGCCGCTGTCATTACGGGGATGTTGAGTCTGATGCCTTTTGTGAGCTGTGTTTCAAGACTTACATCGGCAGGAAGCACATTTGACTCTGCGGGAATGAGAAGAACATCGTCGAAGGTAAGGCCTTCTTTAACAAATTTGGAATTGTACTGCATAATTCGTAATCCTTTCTCTGTTTATTCAGCTTATTTTAATCTCCCATAATCAGGGTAATTTTCTTCATTTTGTGTGAAAAATTTGCCCTGAAAATATAATTGAGTCATTATATCGCAAAAAGGGCTAAAAGTCAATATATTTTCTCAAGTTTTCCATTGTGAGAATCTTGTAACTTTTGGAAAAAATGCCAATAAAAAGCAATAAATTCACAAAGATTTAAGAAAGGACATTTTAGTGCCTGAACTTTTCAACACAGTCACTTTTACACGTTAAACGGGTGCAGGACAGCAAAAAACACTTAAAAATAGGGAAGTTTCCACTTTTTCCACACCCTTTTCAACATTCGGGAGTGAGTTTTTGTTAAAAACCGTGTGGAAAAAGTGGAAAAACGCCCATGTAAATATAGACAAAAAATTCAGGAAAAATTCTACATTTTTCGTTTCTTCACCACGGTCAACAGTAAAAAATACCATCTGTTTTTATGTTTATTTTTGTGTGGTCAAACCTGCGGAATAAAGGGTCATCTTTTACATAAAACTATATGCAGATAAAATATTGAAGGGAAGATAAGCTATTTATGATAAAAGGTGTAAACAGACAAGTTGTAGAAGTAAGGGAAACAGGCTGTGATTATTTCGAGCGTATTATATTTTTTGTGCGCCCGGAGTACGCGGGAATAAGTGAGGGTAAAATAAGGGAACGTGCATCCCTCATAGCAGGCGCTACACCCGTACCGCCGCCGACAAAGGTGAAAAGCAGCAGACTAACGGGTATACTTAAGATTACCCTGAGCGTACTGTGCGGAGTGGCTCTGGGACTGACACTGGCAATTATGGTGCGGTGACAGCTTTTCGGGCAAAGAAATGATTTCAGAAGTTCAGAGCTTTAATATTAAGTAAAGATGAAGATTTTTTTACCCCACTATTAGGGGGGTGTAAAATAAACTTGTCTTTGAGTTTTACTCTTGACAAAAAGACAAAAAATGTAGTATGGTATTAGAGGTATATTGAAAATTTTAGTATATAGATAACATAAAGGAGCTTTGCTATGAAAAAAGAAATGAAAATTGTTATAGCAGCGGTGCTTGCCGTATGGTTTTTTGTTATGGGCTTCGAAATAGGCAGCTATGCCGAAAAGAAAAAAATTGCAAGCGAACAGCCCCAAACGGTTGCACCTTCAACTACGGCGCCTACAGTAGCACCCACACAGCCTCCCGTGACTCAGGACACGGCGCAGACTCCCGACAACAATACTACTGCTCCCACTCAGGGTTCACAGACAGACACTTCCTCACTGTCTAAAGATGAGATCATAGCAGAGGTCAATAAGTATATGGCTCAGCTCAGAAGCGAGCAGAATATGCAGGCTCATAAAACAGCCTCCGTTTATGTCAATGTTGTTGACTGTTCAGTGCCCTCAGCAATCAATCTCATAAACAATGTAATCAACGGCATAACCGATGATCTGGCTCCCGAAGAAAACTACACTTTCTCAGGCGGTGTGGACGCGGGTGGAAGTGGTGTTACACCCAGAGATGTTATCCCGCCCAAGAGCAAGGATTTTGTGCTGTCAGAGCCGGGTGTAGCGTCAGCAAGAGCCGAAAAGCAGGGTGCAAATACGGTTTACTATATTACCCTTGCGGTGGAAGACACAACCATTGAAAACCCTGTGCCGCCATATCACGATGCATCCTTAGGCTATCTCGATATAACAACTTTTAACCTGCCTATTAAGGTTACTAAGGGTGACATGCATTATCCCGGGTCAACAATTGAAATGACGCTTGATGCAAACGGCAAGGTTATTGGTCTTAAAGAGCGTGTGCCTATGAACGGTGACGGCGGTACCACAGTGCTGGGCCAGGAGGGAACAGCTTCTTTTGAAGGCGCTCTCGAGGAAAACTGGACATTTACCTATTAAATAAATAAGAGCTGTACTCGAAAAAAGTACAGCTCTTTTTTTGTGTCTTATTCAAAGATGTTCTTAAACATGTCAAGGCCTGAAATCTTCATAACCTTGCTTGCAATATTTGAGCAAAGGGTACCGCAGAGCTTGTTGCCTATATCCATAAGATAAGCGTCTACGCCCAAAACCATGTCGTCTTTCTTTTTCCACATGCCGTTGATAATCCAGTCTACCATCTTATCACAGTCTGAGGAAACCATATCCATAGCCTTCTGAGCCTTGTCTGATGACTCTGACTGGTTGCGGAAAATATCTGTCTTTGTAAAGCCGGGGCATACAAGACCGAAGTAGCACTTGTCTCTGTGTTCTTCACGTACTGCGTCTGTAAAGCTCTTAAGAGCAGCCTTACTTGCTGAGTAAACTGATGTGCCTGCAAGGGGGCAAAGAGCTGATGATGAAGCAATATTCACGATGCCAGCACTCTCTGAACGCATAATAATGGGCATAAGCTCATTCATTGAGTAAATGCAGGAAAAGAAGTTAATCTGCATAGCCTTATCAACTTCCTCAAGAGTGTAATGCTCGAAACGGTCAAACTTGGGAAGGATGCCTGCATTGTTGATAAGAATATCAGGCTGGATGCCTTCTTTTTCAAGTGTCTGTGCAAATTCTACCCACTTCTCTTTAAGGGAAACGTCGAAGGTGTAGTAAGAGAACTTATAGCCAAGTGTGCCCAGTTCTTCCTTGAGACCGAGAAGTCTCTGTTCATTTCTTGCAATGCCGATAACATTACAGCCATGGTCCTTGACAAGCCTGATGACAAGTCCCTTGCCTATGCCGCTTGAAGCACCTGAAACAATTACGGTTTTGTAGTCGAACCAACATTTTTTCATAGTTTACATCCTCCAATAATAAAACCTTTGCGTTAATCGCTGAAAATCAGTATATCATTTATTTTATGTTAAAGAATGAATAAACTATGAACGAGGTCCGTCAAAGGAGAGTTTTTGAAAGATTTTCGCAATATTTTTCCAAAGAAGAAAAGTCCATAGCATCAACATAGATGCTTTCCAGCTTATCGTGAGTTTTTTTCGCCTGTGAAAGTAAGGTGATAGCCTCGGCGGTCAGTTCTTTGATAAGTCTGCGGTTTATGCGCAGAGTGCAGGCACACTCCGATATATCACCTTTGAGAAATCTTTTTATGTGAAGCACACGGTCACACAAAAGCTCCGTTTTGTGGGCGGACCTGAGGGTTATTAGTGCCAGCTTTATTTCGGGTATGATGATATGCTCGCACTGCATTTCCCCTTTGAAGGGACACAGACAGAAAATAACATCGTAACCGTTTTTGATAGCCGCTTCACCTATTCTGTCTGCAAGAAGAGAAGAAGCAAGGGTGTATTCGTCGTCAATGCCTATTATTCTTGAGGCAAGAGCCTTGACAGTGTCGTCAAGAAAGATAAGCCCCTCAGGAGTGATGGCGCTTATAAACCGCCTTATGCGTTTGCCCGGTTTTCCCTCTTTTTTATCGGGAAGCTCTCTTGCGGCAAAGCGCAGAGCAAAGCCGTTTATTTTGTCAGTATCAATATATCTGCTTGTCAGGCGTATGCTTTCATCGTTTATGCTTCCTGCGGCGGCAAGGTACTTTGAGCTTCGGCGGTGGTAGATAGAGTTTTCCAGTGTCAGAGAGCGAATCTCATCCTGCCTTTTCCTGAGCAGCTCCCTGTCCCAGAAATCTCCCGTGTTTATGATGTTTTCCACAGCGCCGGGGAATTTCGGCTCAAGTATGTGAGGGGAGGTGCCGTCAGCAACGCAGATGTTTTTTTCGCCTATGATAATGCCGTCAAGGCTATGGGGGTCACTTGAGCAATATATCCATTCCGTGTCAAGGTCTTTTTCTTTTGCAAGAGAGCCTATTTTTTTCATAAACGTTGATTTTCCCGTACCCGGACCGCCTTTTATAATAAAAGGTCTGCAGTCCTGATAGGGATTATACAGCTCGTCAAAGAGACTCACAAAGCCGTGAGGCGTGTTTGCACCGAGAAAGGTTGCATAAGTTTTTGCCATAAAAAACCTCCGTAAAAAAAGAAAAGTTATTGTTTTAACTCAATAACAGTTTATTCACGGAAAAAATCTTTGTCACAGATTTTTAAAATGTATATTATTTACATTTTTTTCTTTGACTCTGGCTTTTAGAATATGATATAATTCTATTGTAAGATTATATTTAAACACTCTACACAGATTGTTAATTATTATGTCTTATCATACTGTTTCTACCCGAATGTAATTACAGACAGGAGGATAAAATGGATAAGTACATCGATGCCCTTAAAGGCTTTTTTGATAAAATAAATAATTCCTATATATTAAACCCTACAAAAAAGACGCTTACTGTAGCTTTCTGTGCCGTTATAGCCCTTATCTGTGCCGTATCGGTCATATTTGTTATAGGCGAAGGCTTCGAAGACGATACAACTACCACGGCAGGTGAGACTACAGACAGCATCTCAACCATAGTGGGTACGGAAGATGAAATGCCACTGACGGCAAATCTGCTTTTTGCCCTTGAGGGAGACGGAAAGCTGGATCTTTTAGGCGTTATGCGCCTTTGCTCTGCCGATGAGAGCATCCGAGTGTCTTTTATAAGCGGCGAAACTTACTGCAGCTTCAACAATCTCAGCGGCACAATGAATGAGCATTATATGCAGGGCGGCACAACTCAGCTTGTGTGGGCGGTAGGTGAATATGCCGGCATAAGCATTGAAAGATTTATTCTTGCGGATTATACTTCATTTAAAAATATCCTCAATAAAATAGGCGACATGACGGTTCTTCTCGAGCATGAGGTCATCTGCGGTCAGGATGCGGCAAGCCTTATTATCGAAGCAGGTCAGCAGACTCTTGTGCCTGAAATGATGACAAAATATTTCGGATATCTCTGCGACAATCTGAATCAATACGGCAATGAAATAGCAAAAACAATGATGGCTTACGGCGAAAAGCTGTTTTGTACAGGTGACGAAAGCGATATAGAAAAGAATTTCGCTCTTGTTTTAAGCAACTTCAAGACAAATATTTCTGCACAGGATTATGTCAGTTATAAGTCCGCAATCAACACTCTTGCATGCAAAGAGGTTTTAGGCAGTGTCACCGTGGCAGAGTCTCTGAGTGACCTGAAATAATATTAAACCTATAAAAAAATCTCCGTTCCTTTTGAGGGAACGGAGTAATTTTTTTACAGCTCGATAAGCTCATATTCTCTTGAGCCGATTTTAAGCTCTGCGGCGGCTTCAACGGTGTGAACGCCGTTTCTCGTTTCAATTCTTTCAATAAGGTGGTCTCTGCCCTCATCATCCGAGGCATAAACAAGATCAAGACAAGCCTGATCAATGGCAACAGGGTCAGTTGAAATGAGCATACCTATATCCTTCATACAGGGGTCCTCTGCAACAGCGCAGCAGTCACAGTCAACAGACATGTTTTTCATAACATTGATATAGATAATGTTGTCGCCGAAATACTTGACAACACTTGAAGCTGCGTCTGCCATTGACTCCAGAAAGCTGTCGTGGTCAGCAGTCCATATCTTTTCAGGCTCGCCTGCACCGTGAATATATGCCTTGCCGAAAGAAGATGCCATACCTATTGAGAGCTGCTTCAGCGCTCCGCCGTAACCGCCCATGGGATGCCCCTTGAAATGAGACAGCACAAGCAGGGAGTCGTATTTTTCCGTCTGATTTCCGATATAGTTTTTCTTGATGCGTTTTCCCTCGGG